>JANPKU010000033.1:0-158318 GCA_031426215.1 Actinomycetes bacterium | reverse complement strand
CTCGTCGGCGAGCTGACAGAGCGCGTCGACAATGCCGTCGAGAACGGTCGCATCGACCAGGCCGAGGCCGACGAGAAGCTGGCCGAAGCCGAAGCCAAGATCACCGAGATGGTCAACAACGGCCGCCCCGACTGACCTCTGTTCGAGATGTGCTCGGGACCGTGTCCGACTCGGCTTGTACGCTCCCGAGCACATCTCGAACGTTTCGCGTTCGGCCGCTCTAGCGTCGGGCGGATGATCTGTGTCGACCTTGCGGGTGTGGCGCTCGCCCAGCCCGACAAGGTGCTGTTCGCCGGCCTTGCGGTGACCGTCTCGACCGGCGATCGCGTCGCCGTGGTCGGCGTCAACGGCTCGGGCAAGACCACCCTGCTGAAGATCCTCACCGGCGTACTGCAGCCCGACTCGGGCGACGTTCGTTTCGGTCGAGGGGCCAGGATCGCCTCGCTCGAACAGGATCCGATACTCCCGCCCGGCACGGTCAGTGCGTTCCTCGGCGACTCTTGGGAGGTCGCTGCAGTCGCCACGAAGCTGGGCGTGCAGCCGTTGCTCGATCGGCAGACCAATGAGCTGTCGGGCGGCCAGGCCAAGCGGGTGGCGCTCGCCAAGGTGCTGTCCGACGACGAGCACGGCGACCACGACATGGTGGTGCTCGACGAGCCCACCAACCACCTCGATCTCGAAGCGATCGAATGGTTGGAATCGAGACTCGTGAAGATGAAGTCGGCGCTCGTATTGGTCACCCACGATCGCCATGCGCTCGATCGTCTGACCACCGACGTGGGGCCGAGCAAGGTCGTCGAACTCGACGGGGGGCGTTGTTTCGTGCACCAGGCCGCCACCGGGGCGAGCGCCTATGCGACCTACCTCGACGCCCGAGCGGAGCGGATCGACCGGGAGGTCCAGGAAGAGTCGACCCGCAAGATCCTCGCCCGTAAGGAGCTGGCCTGGCTGCGTCGCGGTGCACCCGCACGCTCGACCAAGCCGAAGGCCAGGTTGCGATCTGCCAACGAGATCGTGTCCGGGGGACCGGCGCCAGTCGGAGTGCGCGGCAACGACCTCCAGCTCGGAGGCGGTACGGCCCGACTCGGCAACCAGGTAGTCGAACTCGAGGACGTCGCTCAGCGCTTCAACGTGGGTGCGCCCGACGAGCTCACCGTGTTCGAGCACGTCGACCTCCTGATCGAACCGGGTGCTCGCCTTGCTGTCGTCGGTCCGAACGGCTCAGGCAAGTCGACGTTGCTCGACATCATCGCTGCACGCCGCGAGCCGGTTGCCGGCACCGTGAAGCGTGGCAAGACCGTGGTGGTCGGGTTCGCCGACCAGCACTCATCCGACCTCGATCCCGATGCAGTGGTTCGCAAGCTGGTGTCGGGTCCGCACCGAGAGCCCGACCACCGCGACCGGGCGCTGCTGGAGCGCTTCTGGTTCGACACCACGGCCCAGTACGCGCCGGTTCGGATGCTGTCGGGTGGCGAGCGTCGACGTCTGCAGTTGGTGATGGTGTTGGCGACCGAACCGAACCTGCTGATACTCGACGAACCGACCAACGATCTCGACCTCGACACGTTGCGGTCGCTGGAGGCGTTCCTCGACGACTGGCCCGGAGCACTCGTCGTGGCCAGTCACGACCGTGCCTTTCTGGATCGCGTTGCGGACCACGTGCTGGCGATCGATCCCGGGGGCACCGTGCGCCGTGTACCCGGCGGCGTCACCGGCTGGCTGGCGGAACGCTCGAACCCGGCGAGACCGAACGCTGCCACCGCTGCACTGGCGACCAAGAAGCGCCCGGATGTACCCGCCTCACCGAAGACGTCGAAGTCGACCGGCCCGAGTCCGTACACGGTCGGCCGCCAGCTCCGTGCGACCGAGCAGGCCATGGTGAAGGCGCAGAAGCAGGTCGAACGTCTGACAGGACAGCTCGCAACGGTCACCGACCACGCCGAACTCGTCGCGTTCGGAACGGACCTGGCGACCGCTCAGACCGAACTCGACGAACTCGAATCACGCTGGCTGGAACTCGCCGAACTCCAGAGCGGCTGACGCCCCCGGCGCTCCAGGCTGGCAGTTATACTTCGCAGTATGACTCATCGTGTCGGTCCGAAAGGTCAGGTCGTCATTCCGAAGGAGTTCCGAGACCAACTCGGGATCAAGCCCGGTGACGAGGTCACGTTCTGGCGTCAGGACGATCACGTTGCCGTGCGTCCGATCGACCGCCGCCGGCAGCTTCGTGGCAGGTTCAGCGGCTCACCCCTCGTCGACGAGTTGACCGCTGCACGCGCTCAGGATCGCGAGCGCGAGCGGTGACCGTCGTTCTCGACTCGTGGGCGGTGCTGCGCTACCTCGAGAACGATGGCTCAGCGGCCGAGGACGTCGCCGATCTTCTCGATGACGACCGTCCGCTCATGTCGTGGATCAACCTCGGTGAGGTGCACTACGTGCTCCGTCGACTCCATGGCGAGGATGCCGCAGTGGCCACCGTACGCGACCTCCGAGACGTCGTCGATGCGCGCCTTCCCGACGAGAGACTCGTGCTCGACGCCGCGCGCATCAAAGCCGACCATCCGATGTCGTACGCCGACGCATTCGCCGCAGCGCTCGCGATCGCCCACGAGGCGATCGTCTGGACCGGAGATCCGGAGCTTCTCGTCGAGGGAGCGCCGTGGCGATGGAAGGACCTTCGGTCGGACACGGAAATCAGGTGATCCACCCGACATTCAGGAATCGTGCGGCTCGACCGTTGCTCCGGCGGCTGCTGCGGCGGCGGAGATCTGTCGGGCCGCGTCGACATCGAGCGTGGTGAGTCCGCCGGTGGCGTGGGTGGTGAGCGACACATGGACCCGGCCTGGGTAACGGATCGCCATGTCGGGATGGTGCACGTTCGCTTCGGCGATCTCAGCGATCGACTTCACGAGTTCGGCTCCGAGCAGATAGGTGGCGCCTCGGAACGTGGCGTGGATCTCGGTGCCGACCACCATCCAGTCGTCGACGCCGGCCAGTGCTGCGAACTCGTCCGGTGTGACCTCGGTGTACTCCATCGTCCAAGTGAACCACGCCACTTGTCCTCCTGTCTCCGTGACACCCGCTCTCTAGAGTGGGCGGCACATGACTGACGACGAACTGTTCGCCGACGCGATTCCGCACCCCGCCGACAGCTCGTCGCCCGATGCGCTGGCCGACCCGCGCTTCAGTGGCGGTCCGTCGCCGTTCGCCGAGGGTCTGAACCCCGACCAGCTCGACGCCGTCGCCCACGAGTCCGGTCCGCTGCTCGTGATCGCCGGCGCCGGCTCGGGCAAGACCCGCGTACTCACTCACCGCATCGCGCACCTCATCCACAATGGGGTGCACCCGTCGAAGATCCTGGCGATCACTTTCACCAACAAGGCCGCAGCCGAGATGCGCGAACGGGTCGGTGCCCTCGTCGGTCCGGTGGTGAAGACCATGTGGGTGTCGACCTTCCACTCGGCCTGCGTGCGTATCCTGCGCGCCAATGCCGATGCGCTCGGCTATCCCCGGCAGTTCTCGATCTACGACGCCGCCGACTCCAACCGGCTCACGAGCTACGTGATCCGCGACCTCGGCCTTGACGCGAAGCGGTTCACGCCTCGCGGTGTCCACGCGATCATCAGCCTCTGGAAGAACGAACTCGTCGATCCCGACGAGGCGCAGCGGCGAGCCCAGAACATCTTCGACCGCAAGCACGCCGACGTGTACGCCGAGTACCAGGCCAGGCTCCTCAAGGCGGGGGCGATGGACTTCGACGATCTGCTGACCAACACCGTGAAGCTCTTCCGTGAGCACGGCGACATCCTCGAGCACTACCGCCAGCGATTCCAACACATCCTGGTCGACGAATACCAGGACACGAACCAGGCCCAGAACGAAATGGTGCTCCTCCTCGCCGACGGCCACCGCAACGTCTGCGTCGTTGGCGACACGGATCAATGCCTCCCGCCGGGGACCATGATCGACGGTCCTCACGGGCGACGGCCGATCGAAGAGATCGCAATCGGCGACGTCGTGTTCGGAACCGGTGGCCACGAATACGTCCAGGCCGGCACCGTCGTCCACGTTCACGCAGGCAACTACGACGGCCACATCGTCGAGATCACGACAGCCGATCGATCGGTCAGGGCCACCCCTCACCATCTGGTGCCGGCTCGCTTGCTGCCGCGCCCAGAGCAGTGGCTCGTGTATCTCATGTATCGCGCCGACCGAGGCTGGCGTATCGGCCGCACGGTCGGTGAGCGACCGCCTCGTGGCGGAAAGATCCAACACGGTTTGGTCGTGCGCACCAACCAGGAGCATGCCGACGCTGCGTGGATCCTGAAGGTGTGCGGGTCGCTCGCCGAAGCCGCGTACTTCGAGTCGTGGTTCTCAGCCGAATACGGGTTGCCGACGGCCTGCTTTCATTCGGAGGGGCGCGCGTTGGCGATGAGCGACGCCTGGCTCCAACAGCTCTACCAATCGATCGACACCGACACCCGAGCCAAGCTGTTGATGGAGGAGCGTCTGCTCCACCACGAGTTCCCTCACCATCGCCCGCAGAATGGCGCACGACGCTCGGCGATCAACCTCACCATGTTCTCCGACCGTCGCACGACGGTCGGGTACCACCGCGTGCAATGGTCGTCCAACCGGCCCGACATCATCGACGCGCTTCAACGTGGCGGGGTGAAGTTGCGTGCAAGCAAGCATCGGTCGCTGCGTTACGAGACCTGCTGGAAGGAGTACCCGAGGGCGCTCGCCGACGCCAAGCGGGTCGCAGCAATCGGTGGTCTCGACGTTCGGCGCCGCCTCGCTCACGATGGCAAGATCTACGACCTGATCCCGTTTGCGCACGTGCATCCGGGTATGGAAATGCTCGTACGCGACGGCGACCGATGGGTGGCCGCAGAGGCGGGCAGTGTCGAGTTCACCCCATACAGCGGACCTGTCTACGACCTCGAAGTCGACGTCGCGCACTCCTACGATGCCAACGGCTTGCTCGTACACAACAGCGTGTACAAATTTCGTGGCGCCGACTTCCGCAACATCTTGGAGTTCGAGGAGGCCTTCCCCGACGTCACCACGGTGATCCTCGACCAGAACTATCGCAGCACCCAGACCATCCTCGATGCTGCCAACGCGGTCATCGACAACAACGTCGAACGCAAGCCGAAATCGCTGTGGACCGACAGTGGCATGGGCGAACGGATCACCCGCTATCACGCCGAGGACGAAGGCGACGAGGCCACCTGGGTCGCCGGCACCGCGTTGCAGTTGCACGCCGATGACGCCACCAACTTCCGTGAGATGGCCGTGCTCTACCGAACGAATGCGCAGAGCCGCGTGATCGAGGAGGCGTTCATGCGCCTCGGCGTGCCGTACAAGGTGGTCGGCGGCACCCGCTTCTACGACCGTCGCGAGGTCAAGGACGCCATGGCGTATCTCAAGGCGGTCATCAACCCGGCCGACGAGGTCAGTGTCAAGCGCGTGCTCAACGTTCCCAAGCGCGGTGTCGGTGACGCGAGCGTGTCGAAGCTCGACGCGTTCGCGGCCGCCGAAGGGATCACGTTCACCGACGCGCTGCGCCGCGCCGACGAAGCGGGGATCACCGGTCCGGCCGTGCGTGGTCTCGCCTCGTTCGTGGAACTGCTCGACACGATGGGCGCCGTCGTCGCCGACCCCGATCAGGGACCCGGCGATGTGCTCCAAGCCGCACTCGAAGGTTCGGGTTATCTCGCCGAACTCGAAGCCGAAGACACGGTCGAGGCGCACACGCGTATCGAAAACCTTGGCGAGCTGGTCGGTTCGGCCCGCGAGTTCACCGTGATGGACGAGTTCCTCGAACAGGTCGCGCTCGTCGCCGACACCGACGCGCTGATCGAGGGCCCCGACGGCGAGCGGATCGAGGACCAGGTGGTGCTGATGACGCTCCACTCTGCCAAGGGCCTCGAGTTCCCGGTGGTGTTCGTCGTCGGCTGCGAGGAGGGCATCTTCCCGCACATCCGAGCGCTCACCGAACCGGCCGAGATGGAAGAGGAACGCCGCCTTGCGTACGTCGGAATCACTCGGGCGATGAAGCGGCTGTACATGTCGCACGCATGGAGCCGACAGCTGTTCGGATCGACCCAGTACAACCCGCCGTCACGGTTCTTCGACGAGATCCCCGAGAGCCTCATCGACTCGAAGGGCAACATCACGGGGCGATCCAGTTACGGCCGCCAGAGCTACCGCCCCCGCGACTCCGACTACGGCGACCCGCCCGCCTACCGCCGTGGTGGGGGCAGCGCTGGTGGGGGCCGCGACATCAACGCCGACATCCGCGACGCCAAGGCCGGCCAGGAAGCGCACCGCGACCGGGTGGTCGAGGCCGCCATCCGCTCGGGATCGAAGCCGGCGATCGCGCCGTCGAACAGCCAGGAACTCGGCTTGCGGATCGGCGACGACGTCGAACATCCCGCATTCGGTACCGGAGTGATCATCGACATCTCCGGCGCCGGGGAGAAAGCCGAAGCGACCATCAATTTCCCCGGGGCGGGCACCAAACACCTCGCCCTCGCCTGGGCCCCTCTGAAGAAGGTCTAACGACAGACCAACCGCTCCCCGCCTCGTTCTCGTGAACAAGGTGCGCACCGGTGCCGCATCTTGTTCACGAGAACGGCGGTGGTGAGCGTCGATCAGACGAGACCGAGGCGCTCCATCGCCCGCTGGTACTCGACGACCTCGATCCGCTGGTTTCGCGAGACCGATTCGGCAAACCCCGTGATCTCCTCGCGGGCGCCGTTGGCGGCGGCATGATCGGCCATGTGGACGCCACCCAGGTGGTGATCGCTCATGATCTCGAAGAACAGTCGGTCGGCCTCGGTGCCGCTGGCGTCCGACAGCTCCTGGAGCCGTTCCGACGTTGGCATGCCGGGCATCTCGGCCACCGGCATTGGCTCGTTCATCCACACCATCGCCGTACGATCAGGTGCTCCAGGACCGTAGCCCTCTTCGGCCAACCAGTCGTTCATCCAGCCCATGTCGCGGGTCTGGAACAGGATCACCTCGCGTGCGTACGGAGCTGCGTCACCCTGCGGCTGGTTGTCGAGGTACAGGTTCGAGATCGCGAGCGCCTGCTGGTGGTGATCGAGCATGTCCTGCAGGAATCCGACGTCGACGCTGTTCATCGGGGCCGGAGGTTCGTCGTCGGCGCCCAGCGCCCAGATGGCGGCACCGGCGAACAGCCCGGTGACCACGGCGGTCACCAGCACGATGAGTACGAGGCGCAACAAGCGTTGCGCTGCCTCGTCGGACAGCGACTGGTCGGCAACTCCGGCGTCGTCCACAACGCCAGCGGCGAGGTCGGTGTCGGAATCGCCGAGTTGGCCAGTCGAGCGCATCACTGCAGTCTACGGATCTGGCTGAACGATCGAACTGAGCTCGCCGCCGTAACCTCGTGTCGGCATGATCGGTCGACTCCTCGCCTGCGTCTGCGTCGCCTCGGTCGCGCTGCTCGGGATCGCCGGTCCGGTGGCGGCCCACATCGACCCTGATCCAACTCAAGCCCAGGCAGGCTCGACGGTCACCGTCGGATTCACGGTCGAGCATGGCTGCGATGGCTCGCCGACCACGCAGCTCGACATGCGCCTCCCGGAGGGCGTCGTCGACCCTGTGGCAGAAGCCGTCGGCGGATGGGTCGGTTCGGTCGACACCGTCGATGGCGACATGATCGTCACGTTCGTCGGTGGACCGCTGGCCGACGATGTGGAGGGAACGTTCGAAGTGACGATGACGTTGCCGCCGACACCCGAGACGACCATCTACTTCCCGTTCGTCCAGCGCTGCGATGTGGGTGAGATCCGCTGGATCGGCATCCCGACCGAGACTGGCGACGAACTCGACGAACCTGCCCCGGCGATGGAGCTGACGGGTCCAGTTGCGACCACATCTTCCACGACGGTGGGACCCGTGCCGACCGACAGCGCCGGCACCGAGGCGCCCTCGACGTCGGAACCCTCGACGACGACCGGACCCACGACCGGACCCACGACCGAACCGTCGACGGACGACACGGCGTCATCCAGCACCACCGAGCCTGCCCTGATCACTGCCGACGTCGACGAGGCAGGCAGCTCCACAACGGGCACCATCGCGTTCGTCGTGTCGATCGCCGCCGTGCTCGCCATCGGGGGATTGATCATCTTTCGATCTCGTCAGAGCCGGGCTGAGAGCGCCCCCAGCGACAGCTGAGCACGGTCACATGAGCACGGTCGCATGAGCAACTCGTCTTCGCTGGCGACGACGACGAGACGTGGTGCTGCGCGTGTGGGCGCGCTGGTCATCGCTGCCCTCGCTGTGCTCGTCGGCGCGAGCACAGCCCTCGCTCATGCTGAATTGTCGTCGTCGTTCCCACGCAACCAGGAAGTGCTCGACGTCGCCCCGACCGCGGTCGTGCTCGAGTTCACCGAGGGCGTCGACCCGATCGAACCAGGCATTCGGGTCATCGGTGCCGACGGCGAGGATGTCGGCATCGGCGACGTCGACCAGTCCGCCGGCTCCGACGAGATGCGTGCGGTGATCCTGGTCACGCTCGACGAAGGGTCTTATGTGGTTGCCTGGCAGGCCCTGTCGGCCGACTCGCACCGTGTGCGAGGTTCGTTCACGTTCTCGGTCGGTGCGCCATCGGCAGTGACACCGGGCGTGATCAACGGAGTGTTCGACACCAGCTCGTCCGGCGCCTCCGATGGCGTCATGATCGGCATCGGACGGTTTCTCAGTTACGCAGGCATCGGGCTCCTCGTCGGCGGCCTGGTGCTGGCCATTGCCCTCACTCCGTCGGTCATCGGGTCGCGCCGCATCGTGGTGCTGCTCGTCGGGGCCGGCGTACTTGGATTCGTCGGCACGGTCTGGATGATTGCCGCCCAAGCCAATCTCATCGGCGGGTCGATCCTGGCGTGGGGGACGGTCGCTGACACACGGTCGGGCCAGTGGTGGATTGCCCGACTCGTTGCGATCGTGTTGTTCGGTGCGTTGATCGTGGCGAGGGCAAAGCTGGTCACGCGTGGTGGCGTGGTCGTGGTCTCCGCACTCGGGATCGGCGTGCTCGCCGTGACGGCCGCTGGTGGCCACGCGATCTCCGGTGACGCAGTGGTGCTCGGTTTCTTTGCGACGCTCGTCCATCTTGCGGCGATGTCGATCTGGTTCGGCGGACTCGCGCTGGTTCTGCTGGCGCCGCCAGCAGCGCAGTTCTGGACCCGGATCACCACGTTCTCGCCGTGGGCGCTCGGCTCGGTGGCGGCGCTCGCCGTGACCGGTGGACTGAACGCATGGCGTCAACTCGGATCGCTTGCCGACGTGACCGAGTCGACCTACGGGCGCTGGCTCGTGATCAAGTTGGTGCTCGTCGTGTTGGTCCTCGGCCTCGCAGCGTTCGGCCGCCGGACGATCCACACACGCGGCGACGAAGCAAGTGCTGTGCTGCTGCGTCGATCGATCGGCTTGGAAGTGGCCGGCATCGTGCTGATCCTGGGCGCCACCGCCGGCCTCGTCAACTCTCCACCACCGACCGACAGCCCCGAGGTCGTCTCGGTGTCGAGCGTGGTCGGTGATCGCGTCGTCCAGGTCGAACTCGAACCCGCGGTGACCGGTGGCACCGAGATGCACGTGTACGTCACCTCGCCGTCGGGTGCCCTCGACCGTGCCGACGAGATCTCGGTGCGTGCCGGGCTCCCAGCGCAGAACATCGCACCGTTCGACGTGGAGGTGTTCCCCGCCGGGGTCAATCACGTCGTCGGTTCGAACCTCGACCTGCCGGTCGCGGGACTCTGGACATTCGACGTCAGCGCGCGCTACGGCGAGTTCGACGAGGTGGTGTTCACCGTGCAGATCCCCGTCTCGAGCTGACACCGTGACGTCCGCTCCAGGCGCTCGCCGGCGACGAGTTCTCGTGAGCGGTCCGTCGACCTGCAAGACTCGACGGCGTGAAGGCAGCATTGTTGGTCGAGAGTTTGACGGGGAACACGTGGACGGCCGCCGAGCGGGTGGCCGACCTCCTGGCGCAGGAGCGGTGGACGATCACCGGACTGTCGAAGGTGAAACAACCCGACTATGCCTCGATCCAACAGGCCGACCTGATCCTGGTCGGAACGTGGGTGCACGGTGCGTTCCTGTTCGCCCAGGCGCCGTGGGCGGTGTCGAACATCGCCAACCTGCCGGCGATGCGCGGCAAACGCGCTGCTGGTTTCTGCACATTTGCGCTCGACCCCGGCTCGTCGCTCGACAAGCTCGACCGTGCCCTCGGCGACACCGGTGCCTACGTGATCGGCGGCCTCGCAATGAGCCGCAGCAAGCTCGACCAGCACAGCGAGATCTTCGCCGAGCGCCTGGTCGGCGCGATGGCAGTCGGCTGAGCGCTCTCGATCCGGCTCGACCGGTCTGCAGCTGATGAACGTCAGCCGGTGGTGTCGGTCGTTGTCGAGGTGACGCTGGCGAGATCGATGTACAGAACCCGTTGATTCTCGACCACCGGAAATACACCTGAGTCGGGTGGTGACAGGTCGGCCACGGTGATCGTGGTGCCGTCGCAGTCGAGGAACTCGCGTGTGCCAATCACCTGCTCGACGGGGCAGTCGGGTCGACCGATCGGGTATGCGTAGAAGATCCGCCAGCCACGGGTGGGATCTGATCCTTCGTGGTCGAGCACCAGGGTTCGTTCACCGGTGGTGGTGTTCAGTCCGGGGAAGATGATCGGGCCATCCTCGTCGACGACTCTCGAAGCGCTCTGCGCCGATCCGACCTCGAATCGGCTCGGCGCCAGCCGCTCGGTGACCTCGGCGCCGCCACGTGAGATCCATGCGGCGATGCCCCACGCCACCAGCGTCAGCACCACGAAGAACGCGATTCCTCCGAGCACAGGAACGACCGCTCGGGCGAACGGCGACTTCAACCTGATCGGCCGTTGAGCCGCAGCATTCGACATCGCCCACAGTCTGCCGGGGAAGCGCCGCCGAAACATGGCGGCGCCGACCGCCTCGTGGGCACGACCGTCGTTTCGGCGCGTCGTCGGCACATGGCCTAGGGTTCACCCTTCGTGAAGCGCACGTATCGCATCGTCGTGGCGAAGCCCGGTCTCGATGGCCACGATCGTGGCGCCAAGACCATCACTCGGGCGTTGCGCGACCACGGATTCGAGGTCATCTACACCGGCCTGCACCAGACCCCCGAACAGATCGCGGAGACCGTCCTGCAGGAGGACGCCGACGGCGTCGGCCTCTCGCTGCTGTCCGGTGCGCACCTCACCCTGTTCCCCCGTGTGATGGAAGAACTGCGCAGCCGCGACCTCGGCGACGTCCTGGTCTTCGGCGGCGGCGTGATCCCGGATGCCGATGCCCGAGCGCTGCGCGAGCAAGGGGTGGCCGAGATCTTCGGCCCTGGTTCGTCGCTGAAGGCGATCGGCCTGTGGCTCGAGTCGGCGCTCGACGAATCCGAATCCGACTGACCGCATCAGCGGTCGAGACCCAGTACGCAACTCACCGGTACGCAACCAGAAAGCGAGTGACCCCGACGTGGATCTCTTCGAATACCAGGGCAAGCAGTACTTCGCCCGCTTCGACATCCCGGTGAGCCCGGGTGGCCCGGCCGACACCGTCGACGAGGCGGTGACGGAGGCCAATCGGGCCGGGTACCCCGTCGTCGTCAAGGCTCAGGTGCAGGTCGGTGGACGCGGCAAGGCCGGTGGCATCAAGCTCGCTGCCGACGAAGCCGAAGTGCGCGAGCACGCCGGGAACATCCTCGGCATGGACATCAAGGGCCATGTGGTGCGTCGCCTCTGGGTCGAGACCGCCTCCGACATCGACGAGGAGTACTACGCCTCGTTCACGCTCGATCGCGCCGCCAAGCTGCACCTCCTGATGCTGTCCGCCGAGGGCGGCGTCGAGATCGAAACGGTGGCGGAGACGAACCCGGATGCGATCGTGAAGCTGCACATCAACCCGGTCGACGGCCTCGATCTGGCGACGGCGCGCCAAGCGTGTGTCGATGCGAAGCTGCCCGAGCGGGCGCTCGACGGTGCCGCCGACATCCTCGTGAAGCTGTATCGCTGTTTCACCGAAGGTGACTGCGATCTCGCCGAGATCAACCCGCTGATCCTCAAGCCGACCGGCGAAGTGCATGCACTCGACGCCAAGGTCACCCTCGACGAGAACGCCGAGTTCCGTCATCCCGAGTGGGATGCATTCCGCGGCCTCACCGAGATGGACGACCGCGAGAAGATGGCCGCCGAGAAAGGCCTGCAGTACATCGGACTCGATGGCACCGTCGGCATCATCGCCAACGGCGCCGGCCTCGCGATGTCGACGCTCGACGTCGTCAACCAGGTCGGTGGCTCGGCCGCCAACTTCCTCGACATCGGCGGCGGCGCCAACGCCGACGTGATGGCCGGTGCGCTCGAAGTGATCAACTTCGACGACAAGGTCCAGTCGATCCTGATCAACATCTTCGGGGGCATCACCCGAGGCGAGGAAGTCGCGAAGGGGATCGTCGAGGCCATGGGTCGAGTCGACCTGCGCGCTCCGATCGTGATCCGACTCGACGGCACCAACGCCGAGGAGGGTCGCCAGATCCTGCTCGATGCCGGCATCTCCGCCGACAAGCTCCAGTCAGAACCCACCATGCTCGACGCCGCCCGCGCGGCCGTTGCGAAAGCGAAGTGAAGTAGTCATGGCCATTTTCGTCAACGAGAACACCAAGGTCATCGTTCAAGGCCTCACCGGCGGGCAGGGCAAGTACCACGGCCTGCGCAACCGCGACTACGGCACGCAGATCGTCGCAGGCGTCACGCCCGGCAAGGCCGGCCAGGACGTCGACGGCATTCCGATCTTCGACACCGTCGCCGACGCCGTTGCGGCCACCGGTGCGACCGCGTCGTTCGTCGCCGTGCCGCCGAAGTTCGCGGCCGACGCGATTCTCGAAGCGGCCGCAGCCGGCATCGAGTTCGTCGTGTGTATCACCGAGGGCATTCCGGCCCAGGACGAGGCGAAGACGTACAACCTGTTGGTCCGCAATCACCCGAACACGCGTCTGCTCGGCCCGAACTGTCCGGGCATCATCAGCCCCGGAAAGTGCAACATCGGCATCACCGCTGGCGAGATCGCCCAGGTGCCGTCGGCGGATGGGCCCAACGTCGGCATCGTCAGCCGCTCGGGCACGTTGACCTACCAGGCGCTGTACGAGCTCAAGCAGAAGGGCATCGGCGTGTCGACATGTGTCGGCATCGGCGGAGATCCGGTTCCGGGTACGAACTTCATCGACTGCCTCGCCGAGTTCCAGGCCGATCCCGAGACGCACGCCATCATGATGATCGGCGAGATCGGTGGCTCCGCCGAGGAAGAAGCGGCTGAGTACATCAAGGCCAACGTGACCAAGCCGATGAGCGCCTACATCGCTGGCGTCACTGCACCGGCCGGCAAGAAGATGGGCCACGCCGGCGCCATCGTCTCCGGCGGCAAGGGCACGGCTCAGGGCAAGATGGACGCCCTCTCGGCCGCTGGGGTGAAGGTCGGGCTCAACCCGACCGAAGCCGGAGAACTGATGGCCGAGATCGTCGCCACCCTCTGATCACCCTGCGTTCTCGTGAACAAGGTGCGCCCAGAGGACGCAACTTGTTCACGAGAACGGTCGTCAGATCGCTGGCGGGGCGGGGGGAGCAGGAGGAGGAGGCGGTGCGTCATCGCCCTTCGCAAAGCTCGACTTGAGCTTGTCGACGTCGGTGAAGTCCTTGATGTTGCCGCCCGACGCCTGGAAGTTGAGGAACGCACCGGCGGTCGCAGCGAAAGCTGAAATCGCCGACAGGATCATGCCGATGCCGCGGCCGACTTCGATACCGGCAAGGTCGGAGCCCTCGATCGGATTGAAGATCAGGCGCAGGAGCAGCAGCAACGAAGCCAGTGCGGTCGCCGCCAGCAACACGAGCGGCCACGGCAGTTGGTCGTGCTTCAACGTGCCCTGCACGAGGAGGAACGCAACGACGCCTGTCGCGATGACGAGTATCCAGGGAATCGTGCCGGTCCAGAAGAAGTCGAACACGTTTCCGCCCGCGCCAAGGTCGAGGCCGGACGCTTCGACGGTGACCCAGTTGAAGAAGCCGAAGATGAAGATCCCGATCGCCCCTCCGATCATGAGCCAATCGGATGTCTTGAATTTGCTGAAGTCCATATATGAATCCCTCCGGGATATCGAGTAAGCGGTCGCCCCCGAATTGCACCGTAGTACCGGCGTCGACTCCGGTCGCGCACTCCCCGACGTACGGGTGCTCCGACGGACATTCACAGCGCCGGTGATGCGTTGACTACGGTCACCCTCGTGCCCACTGCGCTGCTCTCCGTGTACGACAAGTCCGGCATCGTCGAGTTCGCAGCGTCACTGCATCAATTGGGGTGGTCGCTCGTGTCGAGCGGTGGCACGGCACGAGCGATCGCCGAGGCGGGTGTGCCCGTCACCGACGTCGCGGAGCTCACGGGACTGCCGGCGATACTCGGTCATCGGGTCGTCACGCTGCACCCGAAGATCCACGGCGGAATCCTCGCCGATCCGACCGATGCCGAGCACGTCGCCGACATGGCGCACCACGACATCGAGCCGATCGATCTGGTGGTGGTCAACCTGTACCCGTTCTCGTCCGACCCCGGCATCGGTCTGATCGACATCGGCGGGCCGGCGATGGTGCGCGCCGCTGCCAAGAACCACGCTCATGTCGGCATCCTCGTCGACCCGGCCGATTACCAACCCGTGCTCGATGAGTTGCGAGCCGGAGGTGTGCTCACCGCTTCCACCAAGCGCCGGCTCGCACGAACCGCGTTTGCGCACACCGCCTCTTACGACGCTGCGATCGTCACCTGGTTCGACGAGTCGGATCCGGCGGAGTCCGAGGACGGGGTGCTGCCGTCCTCCATCCATCTCGCACTCGAACTCGCCCAGCCGTTGCGGTACGGCGAGAACCCGCACCAGCAGGGCGCCCGGTATCGCCAGGCCGGTGCCACGAGCTGGTGGGACTCGATGACGCAGCACGGTGGTAAGGAGCTGAGCTACCTCAACGTGTTCGACACCGAGGCGGCGTGGCGGCTGGTCCAGCGTTTCGATTCCCCTGCTGTGGTGGTGGTGAAACACGCCAATCCGTGTGGTGTCGCCGTCGCCGACGACATCACCGAGGCCTACGTCCGTGCCAACGCATGCGATCCGGTCAGCGCGTTCGGTGGGATCATCGCGGCGAACCGAACGGTGACTGCCGAGATGGCCACGGCGATCGGTGACGTGTTCACCGAGGTGGTGGTTGCGCCTGACTTCGAACCCGATGCGCTCGAGATCTTGGCCATCAAGAAGAACTTGCGGGTGATGTCGGCGAATGCGCCATCGCCGTTGCCGTTCGACGTGCGACCGGTCGACGGTGGCTTCCTCGTCCAGCAGCCCGACCCGGTTGCCGGACGCAGCGATGCGTGGCGTGTGGTCACCGGTGCGCAGCCGACGGACGCTCAATGGGCCGACCTCGAATTCGCGTGGCAGGTGTGCGCAGCGGTCAGCAGCAACGCGATCGTCTACGTGAAGGACCTGCAGGCATTCGGCATCGGTGCCGGCCAGCAGAACCGGCTCGACTCCGCCCGTATCGCCGCCGACCGGTCAGCTGGCCGGGCCGATGGTGGGGCGTGTGCGAGCGACGCGTTCTTCCCGTTTCGCGACGGCCTCGACGCTGCGGCGGCCGCCGGAATCTCCGCGGTGATCCAGCCCGGCGGCTCGGTCCGAGACGACGAAGTGATCGCCGCCGCCGATGAACACGGCATCGCCATGGTCTTCACCGGCCAGCGCCACTTCCGACACTGAGCGGGGCGCCCGGTCAGCCAGCGGCGGGTTCGGGCGCGGCGCCGAACCGGTTCGGACCCTTGGTGCCTTCGGTCGCGTAGAACACCAACAAGATGATGGCGCCGATCAGAGGAATGAGCCCGATCAGCAGCAGCCATCCGGACTTGTCGGTGTCGTGGAGACGTCGGATCGCCACGGCGATCGACGGCACGATCGTTGCGAGCGCAAAGAGGAGTTCGAGGATGACGAAGATCCCCGAGATCTGCAACAAGATTGCGAACGCGACGTACACGATGAAGTTGGCGAGCACGAACCACCAGAACTCGGCGCGCCCGGCGCGACCGTCGAACTTCGCGAAGCGCTCCAGTACGACCAGTTTCCAGTTCTCGACGATCAGCATGTTGAATCCCCTTGTTCGTGAGCGACGGCGGGAACGTAACACAACCCGCCGGCGGCAACTGTCGATGGTACGAGGGGTCGCGATTCGGAGCCCGGGCTCGGTGTGTTGCGCTCGATAGCCTCGGGCGAATGGCCCGCATTCCGGAACTCTTCGCGGAAAAGCGCACGCTGTCGTTCGAGTTCTTCCCACCGAAGACGCCTGCAGCCAACATGACGCTCGGGCGGACCGTTGCCGCCATCGAATCGTTGCATCCCGACTTCGTGTCGATCACCTACGGCGCCGGTGGATCCGACCGTCACCGCACCGGAGATGTCGTTGCATGGATGCTCGGCGAGACCCCATGGACTCCGATGCCGCATCTCACCTGCCGTGGGCACACCCGTGATGACGTCGCAACGCTGCTCGACCAGTACGCCGAGCTCGGCATCGAGAACATCCTCGCACTCGGCGGCGATCCTCCCGCCGGAGGACTCGAGCAGGCCGGCGACTACCTCTACGCACTGGATCTGCTCGAGGACGTCGTGGCCGCCGGCGCATTTGCGGTCGGCGTCGCCGCCCACCCAGAAGTGCACCCGAGGTCGCCCGACCGGGCAACCGATCGTCAGTTCCTCGCAGACAAGCTCCGCATCGCCGACTTCGCCCTGACGCAGTTCTTCTTCGATGCCCAGCACTGGGTGCGACTCGTCGACGAACTCGCCGAACTCGGCGTCGACAAGCCGGTCTTGCCGGGAATCATGCCGATCAACAACAAGTCGATGGTGAAGCGGATGGCCGAGATGAGCGGAGCTGCGCTGCCCGGATGGCTCGCCGACCGACTCGATGCCACCGACGATCCCGACGAAGTGCGTCGCATCGGAGTTGACGTCGCCACACAACTCTGCGCCGACCTGATCGACGCCGGGACGCCGGGCCTGCACCTCTACGCCCTCAACCGGCCCGAATCGGTGGTCGAGATCTGCGTGAACCTCGGGCTGACCACCGCCTGAGCGATACTGGTCCGCACATGACTGCAACCGCCGACGCTTCGGGCACGCCGACGCGAGAATCGACGCGACCGGTGTCGCGCACCGGCCGGCGCACGACCCCCACCGACATCAGTCGGGTTCCGTACCTGCCCGGTCTCGACGGCATGCGAGCCATCGCCGTGGTCGCAGTGATGGTGTACCACGCCAACCCCGACTGGCTGCCAGGCGGATTCCTCGGCGTCGAGGTCTTCTTCGTCATCTCCGGCTACCTGATCACGTTGCTGCTGATCTCCGAGAAGGAGCGCACGTCCACGATCGACATGAAGCAGTTCTGGATCCGGCGGGCCCGCCGTCTGCTGCCCGCACTGTTCACGATGATGATCGCGCTCACGATCTGGACGGCGCTGTTCGAACGAGACGCACTGGGCAAGCTACGCGGCGACGTGATCGCAGCATTCTTCTACGTGTCGAACTGGTATCAGATCTGGACGGGTGCCGGGTACACGGCCTCGAACGACTTCGCCCCGCTGCGCCACCTCTGGAGCCTCGCGGTGGAAGAGCAGTTCTACGTGATCTGGCCCCTGGTGATGTTCGCGCTGCTGCGCGGCGGCAGCCGGAAGATTGCCGACATCAGCCGGTATCTGGTGTTGGCGGCCGTCACGATCACCGTGCTCGTGGCGGTGCTGTACCACCCCGGTCCCGTCGGTACACCGGAGGTCACCCCCGAGGCGTACTGGAGCATCTTCGGGCGCGAGATCTCGAAGATCGACGCGGTGTACCTGTCCACCATCACGCGGGCCAGCGGCCTCCTGCTCGGTGCCGCGTTCGCGATGGTCTGGCGTCCGGTTGCGCTGATGCGCGGGCCGCTGCGGACCAGGGGTCGCTTGCTCGACCTCGTGGCGCTCGTCGGATTCGTCGCACTCGCCGCAATGGCCTGGCGGATGTATCTCCTCGGTCCTGACGGGGCCGGCCCGTGGTTGTTCCGCGGTGGCTTCTTCCTGTGCGGGATCGCCACGCTGATGATGGTCGCCGCTGTCACCCACGAACGTGCCGCGACGTCTCGTGTGCTCAGCCTTCCCGTGCTGCTATGGATCGGCACCCGCTCCTACGGCTTGTACCTGTACCACTGGCCGATCTACCAGCTGATCCGCAACATCGCCGGCAACCACTTGAACTTGTACGAGTTCGTGTTCGCCATGATCTTGACCGGTCTCGTCACCGAGGCGTCGTACCGGTTCATCGAGACACCGATCCGCAGGGGCACGTTCGGTTCGTCACTGGGCCGGATCCGCCGATCGCCTGTCGCCGGACCTCGCAACGCACTCCTCGCAGCCGGCTCGGTGCTCGCGAGCCTCACATTGTTCGCCGGAGTCAGCCTCGCGACTGCCCCGGTGCAGGAGAACGAGGTTCGTCAGGCGCTCGACCTCGGCGCCGAAGCCACGTGTGACGTGATCAACGACCCGACATGTACAGGAGTTGGTACCCCCGACACGCCCACGGAGACTGCGCCTGCTGAAGTGACCGATCCGTCCGGCTCGGCGGTGTCACCACCGGTGGTTGCGGAGACGACCACGAGCACCACCGCGGTTCCGGTTCCGATTCCGAAGCTCGCCCTCGGTGATTCGGTGATGCTCGGCGCCGCGACGCAGTTGGCCGCGAATGGGTTCGTCGTCGATGCGATCGAGAGCCGACAGTTCAGCGACGGTGCCGACACGATCGTGACGTTGAACGAACAGGGGCGCCTCGGCGAGTTGGTCGTCGTTCATCTCGGCACCAATGGAACCATCGACCAGGAAGACATGACCCGCATGATGGATGCCCTCGCTGGAGTACCCCAGGTGCTGCTCCTCACCATCGACGTCGAACGCGAATGGACTGCGGCGAACATCGGCTTGATCTACGACGCGGTCAACACCTATCCGAATGCGTCGCTGCTCGATTGGGCGGGCCTCGACGACTCGTGTCCGGGTGACTGCTTCGCTTCCGACGGGTACCACCTCCGACCCGATGGACAGAAGTTCTACACCGAGCTGATCACGACGACCCTCCAGGCACCCGGTTGACCGTGTTCGAGATGTGCTCGGGACCGGCTACGCCGAGTCCCCAGGCACATCTCGAACAGTGCATCTGTCGTCAAGATCGTCGGCATGACGTTGCTGGTACAGCGGCCTCGGCGATACTTGTGACCCCATGTCCACCCTCGCCCCGCCCCGGGTGAGACCGGTTCCCGACGACCGCGCCCACATCAGTCGGGTCCCGTATCTCCCAGGCCTCGACGGTATGCGCGCGCTCGCTGTGGTGGCCGTGATGGTGTACCACGCGAACAGCGACTGGTTACCGGGGGGGTTCTTGGGGGTGGAGATGTTCTTCGTGATCTCGGGGTATCTGATCACGCTGCTCCTGATCTCCGAACGCGAGCGCACCTATCGGATCTCGTTGCGACACTTCTGGCTTCGCCGGGCTCGACGACTGCTGCCGGCGCTGTTCACGATGATGTTCTTCGTCACGGTCTGGACGGCGATCTTCAAGAACGAGGCACTCGGCGCGCTTCGCGGTGATGTCCTCGGCGGGTTCTTCTACGTGTCGAACTGGTACCAGATCTGGGAGGGGCTCGGTTACACCGCGGCCGGCGACTTCGCACCGTTGCGGCACCTGTGGAGCCTGGCCGTGGAAGAACAGTTCTACCTGTTCTGGCCGATCGTGATGATCTTCCTGCTGGGCCGCAACGGTACCCGCCAGGTGGCTGCCGTGAGCCGATGGCTGTTCATCGCAGCCGTCGTGATCACCGCCGCTGTCGCGTTGCTGTACTACTCCGGCCCGATCGGTGAGCCGAACGTGACTCCTGGCGCGTACTGGTGGCTGGGCGACCGACCGATCGCCAAGATCGACACGCTCTACCTCAGCACCGTCACTCGTCTCAGCGGAATCCTGCTCGGCTCGGCGTTCGCCATGGTGTGGCGGCCGTTGGCGATCGTGCGAGGCCCCCTGCGTTCCAAGGGGCGTCTGTTCGATGCCCTCGCGCTCGTCTCGATCGTCGGCTTCGGCTGGCTCTGCTGGAACACCTACCTGGCCACTCCGAGCGGTGCCGACCCGTTCCTGTTCCGGGGCGGACTGTTCCTTGCCGGGTTGGCAACGCTGGCGATCATCGCGGCGGTCACACACCGCGGTGCCTACGCCAATCGGCTCCTCGGCAACCCGCTGTTCCGCTGGATCGGCACCCGCTCGTACGGGCTCTACCTGTACCACTGGCCGATCTACCAGATGATCCGCGGTGTCGCCGGCAACAAGCTGACGTTCGGTGAGTTCGTGTTTGCGCTCGTGCTGACCACGATCGTGACCGAAGCGTCATACCGCTTCGTCGAGACGCCGATCCGCCAGGGCAGATTGTCGCTCGCCTGGCGGCGAGTGTTCGCCGGCGCTCGGCGCGGGCCAAAGCTGCTGGCGACCGGTGCGGTGGCGATGACGACCGTGGTCGCACTGTTCGTCGGCGCGGTGCTGCTGACCGCACCGCTCGAACAGAACGAGATCGCGCAGGCACTCGACGCCGGCGGGGAGTTCACCACCGATTTGCTCGCTGTCGACGACATCCCTGTCGCGTCGACCACGACCACGACCACGACCACGACCACGACCACGACCGTCGCGACCCCGGCGACGACTGCGCCCGTCGTCGTGGACCCTCTACTCGATCCGTCAGGCTCGGTCGCAGCGGGAGAGTCGGTGCCGGCGACCGTCGATGCACCGACGACGTTGGCACCGACAACGGTGCCACCGACCACCGCACCTGTGACCACGCCCGCGCTGGCGTCGGTCTCGCAGCTCGGTGTGGTGTCCAGTCTCGAGGGTCTGGCCCCGCTCACCATTCCGCCCACACTGGTCGGGTTCCCGCTCGTTGCGCTCGGCGACTCGGTCATGCTCGGTGCGGCGGAAGAATTGCAGGCGCGTGGATTCCAGGTCGATGCGTTGCAGAGCCGTCAGATGAACGTTTTCGTGCCCACCATGCAGTCGCTGATGGACAACGGCATTTTCGGATCGGTCGTGGTGGTGCACCTCGGCACCAACGGGGGTTTCAGCCAGGACACGCTCGATGCGATGTTGGCCACGGTGGCCGATGTACCGGTCGTGCTGCTGCTCACCGGAAAGGCCGATCGGGGTTGGATCGCGGACAACAATGCAAAGCTGCGCGCCGTCCCGGCGTCGCACCCGAATGTGACGGTCGTCGACTGGGAGGTCCTGTCAGCGACGTGCGAAGGACGCTGCTTCTACGACGACGGCATCCACCTCACCCAGTCGGGCCAGAACTTCTACGCCGACGTCATCGCCCGGGTTCTCGCCCAGCCCTGAAATGAAACTGAGGGGTCAGACCCCACAGTTTCATCTGGCGCAGTCGATCGACTGGCCCGACCGTTCGCCGCTTGGGCGTGACCGAGCAGCGGGCGTACGCTCGGTGCATGACCACTCCTGTTCGTGTTGCCGTCACAGGTGCTGCCGGCCAGATCGGCTACAGCATCCTCTTCCGTATCGCATCAGGATCGATGCTGGGACCGGACACACCGATCTCGTTGCAGTTGCTCGAGATCACACCGGCACTCGGCGCCCTCGAGGGCGTCCGTATGGAACTCGACGACTGCGCGTTCCCGCTGCTCGCCGACGTCGTCGGCACCGACGACGCCGACACTGCATTCGGTGACGCCGACGTCGCCATTCTCGTCGGTTCGATGCCCCGCAAGGCAGGCATGGAACGCGCCGACCTGCTGTCGGCGAACGGTGGCATCTTCAAGCCGCAGGGTGAGGCGCTGTCCCGCTCGGCCACGCCCGACGTGAAGATCCTCGTGGTGGGCAACCCGGCCAACACCAACGCACTGATCGCGCAGCGCAATGCCGCCGATCTCGATCCGCGCCGCTTCACCGCGATGACACGCCTCGATCACAACCGTGCCAAGTCGCAGCTCGCGCAACGTCTCGGGGCTTCGGTCAACGACATCACGAAGATGACGATCTGGGGCAACCACTCCACCACGCAGTATCCGGATCTGTTCCACTGCGAGGTCAATGGCCAGCGTGCGTACGACGCGGTCGGCGATCACGAGTGGTACGACAGCACCTACATTCCGACGGTCGCCAAGCGCGGAGCGGCGATCATCGAAGCCCGTGGTGCCTCGTCGGCGGCATCAGCAGCGTCGGCAGCGGTGGATCACATCCGTGACTGGACGCTCGGGACACCCGACGGAGACTGGGTGTCGATGTCGGTCGTCTCCGACGGCAGCTACGGCGTACCCGAGGGCATCATTTCGTCGTTCCCGTGTGTGTGCAAGGACGGCGACTACGAGATCGTGCAAGGCCTCGAGATCGACGACTTCAGTCGGGCCAAGATCGACGCCACGGCAGATGAACTCGTCAGCGAGCGAGACGCCGTCGCCGAACTCGGCCTCATCTGACAGGCCCACACTCGAGTCCGGTGAGTTTCAACGCGCACGGGTCGCGCCGGAACTCACCACACGTCGATCCATCTCGGCTCTGGTGATTTTCGGCGTGCACGGGTTGCGCTGCAACTCACCGCAAGCGTGATGAGGCCCGCCTGGGTAGGGTGCTTGCACCGGCTCCTCCCTGTGCTTCTCGTTGCAACGGAGTCGAAATGAAGGTGTTCCCTGTCGAGTCGTTGGCCTATCTGCGCTCTCACCACGGCGTCGCCTCCGGGCAAGCCCTGCGAGAGTCGGGCCTCTCACCGCATGACGTGCGTCGCCTGGTCGAGGCGGGCAACCTCGTGCCGGTACTGCGAGGGGTCTACCGGATGCCCGCCGTCCCCTACGACGAGTTGGCGAGGTGCGTGGCCGTCTGTTCGGCGCACCCCAGATCGGTGATCAGCGGCCCGACTGCCGGTCGCATCTGGGGACTACGGCGTGTTCCCAGCGATCATCGCATCCACGTGCTGGCTCCTCCTCACAGTCACCCGACCGTCGAGCCGTGGGTGGTGCCGTACAGGACGCAGGCGTTCCACTCCACAGATGTGGTGCATCGGGCCGACGGGATCGTCGTCACGGGACGCCAGCGCACGGCTCTCGATCTGAGCCGCCACGTGGGCACGACGGATCTCCTGTCGATCATCGAACAGGTGATACGAGACGGTCGCCTGAGCGACGCTGATCTGCGTTCCGCAGCGATGGATTGGATCTCACCTCGCCGGCCGTGGATTCGACGATTTCTCGAGGTCCTCGATGATCGACTCCACGGCGGACCCGCAGAGTCGCATGGGGAGGTCGTGCTGGGTGAGGCGTTGCGAGCGGCAGGAGTAAAGGGTCTCGAACGGCAATACCGGATCGATCTCCCCGGTTACGGTCCAGCCCGATTCGACCTCGCAGTTCCGGACGTGCGCCTGGCGATCGAAGTAGACATCCACCCGACCCACTTCGACACGAATGGTCAGCGGCGCGACGGTGCCCGGGACCTCGCTGCGAGAGGTATCGACTGGCAAGTAGCCCGGGTCGTTTCGAAGGATCTCGGCGTTGCCTTACCGGCCACCGTGCGCCGCCTCGTCCGTGAGATTCGCAACCGTCGTTTGTCGCTCCGGTGAGTTTCAGCGCGTGCGGGGCGCGCCCAAGCTCACCACAGTCTGACCGAAGTGCGTTCTGGTGAGTTTCGGCGCGCACGGGGCGCGCCGGAACTCACCGGAATGGGGAACTTGCGTGTCAGGACTCGGCGGTCAGGTCGAGGCCGATCTCATCGGCGCCGGTGCCGGAGCGCAGTGAAAGGGAATTTCCGCTGATCTCGTAGGTGACCTCGCCCTGCAGCACGGAGAGCACGCTGGCCTCGAGCTGGGCCACGTCGGGCTCGCACCCGATCAGGGTCGAGGCGATGGGGCCGAACACCAGGGTGGTGTCGGTGACCTCGACGGACCCCGACCCCGTGTTGCAACCCGTGTCGACCGCCACGGTGCCGTCGTCGTCGATCGTGATCGACGCTGCGGAGTCCATCGGCACCGTGCTGACGGCCTCGGTGGCGACCGTGCCAGTGACCGTCCAGGTGGTTCCGACGAGTGCGGCCGGCTGGATCTCGTCGAGCGTGATGGAGGCGTCGGCGCCGGTGAGCGTGAGCGTCGATCCCTCGACGGCGATGGCGGGGGAGGACGCCAGGAACTCACTGAGCCACATGTCCTGATCCATCAGTGGCGGTTCGCAGGCCATCATCGTGGCAGCGAACTGGCTGGCGACGAATGTTCCGTCGGTGATCTCGAAGCCGCCGTTCATCGTGTTGCACCCTGCATTGATGCTGACCCGTCCATCGGCGAAGTTCATCGTGATCTCGGAACCGTCGACGAGCTCGTAGCCAGTCACCTCGCTGGAGGCGAACCCCTTGCCGGAGAGATCGGCAGCCGATACGTCGGATGTGGTTCCAGCGTCGTCGCTACCGCAGGCAGCAAACGTCAGGCCGGCGAGGGTGAGGAGGGCGATGGCAGTACGAGGGGTCATGACGATTCGACGCTCCTGAAGCGAAGTTGGTTCCTCGGCGAGTGCCGAGTCACGAGATCATGACACGGCGACGGCACAAGAAATGCGCATCATCCGGTCGACTCCGGCTTTGAGATCGTCGTCGCTGATCCGTACCGAATCGCCGCCCTCGCCGAGCAGATCGCTGACCGTCATGATTGCCAGCGATTCGACGCCCTTGACCGCGGCGATCGTGTACATCATCGCTGCTTCCATCTCGACGCCGATGTGGCCGAGCCGCTTCCATCGGGCAAACGTGGTGGGGTCGGGGTCGTAGAACAGCCCGGATGTCACCACGGGCCCGACGTGCACAGCGCCCGCTGACCCCTCTCGGGACAGCCGTGCGGCGATCTCGACCAGCGAGAACGTGGCGCTCGGGGCGTATCCCTCCATCACGGCATAGCGGAGCGGGGTCTGGTCGTCGCTGGACGCTGCGAGCCCGACCACCGTGTCGCCCATCGCCATGTCATTGCCCAGCCCACCACACGTACCGACGCGAACGAGTCGTGTCGCGCCGAGCATGATCAGTTCCTCGAACACGATGCCGGCAGACGGGCATCCCATTCCGGTCGACTGCACGCTGATCGGCTTGCCGTCGAAGGTTCCGGTGTAGCCGAGCATCCCGCGCTCGGCATTCACCTGGCGGAAGCCCTCGTCGAAGAAGGTCTCGGCGATGTACTTGGCCCGCAGGGGGTCGCCGGGGCACAGGACGTTCGGGGCGTAGTCACCGGGCTCGGCTCGCAGATGGATCGGCATTCGCCCGAGCGTATTCGGCTGGCGCTACTTGAGGAACTTGCTGGTCGTGTTGTCGGCCAACACCTTGCCACCGGTCTGGCACACGGCGCAGTAGTTGACGGTGTACCCCGAGTATTCGACCGCTCTGACGGTGTCACCACAATCTGGACATGGATCACCGGTCCGGCTGTGCATGGCGCTCGGCCGGTCCTTCGACGAACTCATGTCGTCGCGCCGCCGCTCGTAGTCGAGACTCTCGGCGACACAGGATCGGATCGCCTCGCCGACGTCGGCGGCTCCCTCGGCGCCGAGCTTGCGGGTGTTCGCGAACGGCGACACGCGCGCTCGATGACAGATCTCGTTGGCGAGCCGTCTGCCGATGCCCGCAATCATGCGCTGGTCGCGCAGGAAGCCGTGCACCCGCATCGAGTTGGCCGAGAAGAGGCCAGCCAATTCGTCGTCGGAGATCGTGGCGGCCTCCGGACCCAGGTGTTGGAGCGGTGGCGTCGACGACGCGTCCGGCGATCGCACACACCAGACGCCTGCGCGCCGCTCCTTGCCCTGTTCGGTGAGCAGGAGTGCGGACTCGTCGATCGAGCCGTCAGACCGTTCGACCGCGTCGAAGGTGAAACGGGCCTGGCCGCCCCGGGGCTTCGCGCTGAGCTTGTCGTCGGCGAGGAGACGGCCGCCCTGCATCAGGTGCACCACGAAGGTCGTCGACTCGAACCGCAGGAGCAGGTACTTGCCGCGCCGCCCGACGTCGAGGAGTGGAAGACCGTACGCGGTCTCAGGAGCCGGCACCGCAGTCTTCAGCGCAGTGAAGTTGAATGGCGTGAACTTCGTGAGGACACGGCCGGCGAATCGCTCGGTCAGCCGCTCGGCGTGCGCCTGGATCTCGGGCATCTCCGGCATGGTGTCGGCACGCTCACTCGTAGATGGTGCGGTCGCGCACCGTGGCGAACACGGCGTCGAGGGCTCCGAACACGGGTTGCGATTCGAGCAACAGCTGTTGGTCGCCGTAGAGCCGGATCCGCCCACCGATGAACGCCTCCTGAGCGTTCAACTCGCCCGTCGCGACGGCGACTGCGGTGTCCCAGTCCTGCTCCATCCTCACGTCCTCACGCTCGGCGGGGCCGGCACCGAACGTAGCTTCGCCGTCGGCCACCGACAGGTGGTACGTGACGTCGCCCTCTGGTCCGTCGTTCACCACCTGGGTGACACCGATGCGGTGGGATCCGGCGAGGGTACGCATCTGATCGCTGGCGGCGACCTCGGTGGACAGCGCGCTGATCCAGTCGAGGCTGAGGTATCGGATCATGGTCCGTAGTCTGCCTGATCGTGGAGCCCACCGCCGATGCCCGCTCGACCGACGGACGCCACGAGGACGCTCCGGTCGAGGAGTGGGTGTTCGCCGCGTGGACGCCCGACGCCGTGCTCGGAGTGATCTCCGGGCATCGAATCGTCGGGCGAACCGCCTGGTACTGGGCTGCCCTGGCCCGTGAGGATCATCCACTGCTCCACATCACCGACTTCGAGGTGCCGGTGCGAGCGGATCCGTTCATCGTGAAGGGAGAGGCGCTGTGGGCCGAGCACACCTGTGACGACCCGATGTCGCAGTGGTCGATCGGCAACGAGACCTATGCGTCGGCGATCGACGACGCCGACGACGCACTCGGTCGGGCGTACGGTGACCCCACGCCGATTGCGTTCGATCTCGAGTGGTACGCAACTGGTCCCGCGACACCGCTCGAGCCGTCGGGCGATCGAGCGGCGGTCGATGTCGGCTACGAGCAGGTCGGCGTGGTGCACGGCGCGATCGACGTCCTCGGTGAAGCCCGGTTGGAGCTCACCGAGGTGCGCGGCCACCGTTGGCACCGGTGGACGACGCACAGCACCGGGTTCGGACCTCTGACCCTGCGCGAGGTGCGAGCACACTCTGGTGTGCGTGCGCCGTTCGCGTTCCCCGATGGCAGCGTCAGCGATCTCGTGCTCACGCCCGACGGCTGGGCCCTGCGAGCTGCTCGTCTGGCGTGACCGGCGCAGCGGCTGGATCGTCGTTGTCCACCGTCACCGTGCCTTCCGAGGGCCGGCGGTCGCTCCGACTCGTGTGTCGGCGGCGACGGGTTGCCGTCCAGATCACGCCGAACACCAGCGCCGCCGTCACGGCGAATGGCGCTGCCACCGCCAGCACGAAACCGATGGCGAACAACGCGCCGACGAACACGTCCCAGCCCGTCCTCCAGGCGTCGCGGACGCCATCGACCGAGTCGTTCTCGACGGCATCGAGCTCGGCCGCCGGCACTTCGTACTGCAGCTGGATCGTCAGCGTCGAGCGATCGACTCGGTTGTCGAGGTTGCGCTGGGCCGCCAACAACTGTTCGAGCGCAATCGTCCGTTCGCTGATCACACGCTCGATCTCGATGATTTCCTGGAACTCGGCGGCATCGATCAACAGGTTCTGGAAACGATCGATCACGTTGCGTTCCACGCCGATGCGGATGTCGAGGTCGACGAGCTGGTCGGTGACGTCGGTGGTGTCCTGGGTGCGACCGGAGAGCCGGCCGACGGTGGCACCGAGGTCGGTGATCAGTGGTTCGAGGTCGGCGGGCGCCACCTTGACGACGAAGAAGCCCGATCCGTCGACGCTGCCGTCGTCTTGCTCGTCGCCGATGGTCACGTCGGCGGTGAACACGCTCGCACCGTTGCGCTGCACAGCGGCGAGCGTGTCGTCGACCGCGGATCGGATGTCCGGCGTTGCCACGTTGACTCCAGCGGTGGTGGCAAGTGCCTGACCGGTTGGCAGCGGTGTCGGCGACTGCCCGACGAGGGCGTCGCCCGCCGACTCGGCTGCGCCGGAGCGTTCGTCAGCACTGGTCTGTTCGGAACCGGACGCGAGGTCCGCCGGGGCGTCGGTGTCGAGCATCGGTGCGAATTCGGCTGAACTCGAGTCGTCGTCGCTGCTGCTGCTGCATGCCGACCCTCCCAAGCCGACGAGAACCATCAAGGTGACCGCTGCGGTTGCTGTGTTGTATCTCCCCATGGATGTTCGACGTCACCCGGCCCCATCCGGTTCCCGTTCGAGTTGTGCCAGGGGACTCGGCGTATGCGGTCCCGAGCACATCTCGAACGGTCAGTTGGCGGCGAACGGGGTGCCGGCGTTTCCGGAGGTGAGGTCGCCGAGGGTGAGCGACTCGTAGGCGATCTCGGGGTTGGCCCGGACCGCTGCGTCGAGCTTGCGGGCATCGTCGCCCACGAGGATGCGCCACCTGCTGTTGCGCACACCGTCGAGGATCTCGGCGGTGGCCTCCGCTGCCGACATCGGAGCCTGGTCGCGGAACATGTCCGACATCAGCTTCACCATCTCGGCGGCTTCCATGTCGAGCTCGTGAGCGCCGTGACGCAATGAGTTCTCGACGATCGACGTACCGATGTGGCCGGGCATCACCACCGACACCTTCACGTGCGGAGCGTTGACCCGGAGGTCGGTGATCAGCGCCTCGCTGAACCCCTTCACGGCGAACTTCGCCGCGGAATACGCGGTGTGCGGCCGGTTCGGACCGATGCTGGCCCAGAACCCGTTGACGCTGGAGGTGTTGACGATGTGTCCCTCGTCGGAGGCGATCAGCAGCGGCATGAAGGCGCGTACACCGTTGTACACGCCGCCCCAGCACACGGCGAAGGTGCGGTCCCACACGGCCCGTTCGTCGGTGATCACCGAACCACCGCCGCCGATGCCGGCGTTGTTGAACAGCAGGTTGATGTGATCGGTGGAGTGCTGGTCGACGACGGCGTCTCGGAATGCGAGCATCGACGGCTCGTCGGACACGTCACACACGTGCGTGGTGACGACGACGCCGCTCGGTGCCGCCTCGAGGGCGAGGCGTCGGGACTCGGCCATCTCCTCCACCGACATGTCGCACATCGCAACGTGACATCCCTCGGATGCCAGCTGCACGACCAGCTCGCGGCCCATCCCACTGGCGCCTCCGGTGACGACGGCGATCCTTCCCTCGAAGCTCTGCATGGGCGAATGCTGGCACAGCGACCTCGCCGACTGCTTCACTGGGACGGTGGCGTTCACCGGTGACATCCTCGACGACTTTGCGGCTTCGAAGCGCGGTCCGACCTATCCGGATGTAGCTGTCGAGATGGGCATGTTGGTGGAGGATCGGGCAAGTCACTTCTGCGGCGACGTGGTGCGTTGGAGCGCCGAAGGGGTCACGCTGCAGGACCGCAACGACTACATCCGTCACTTCACCTGGAAGCCTGGCGGGTTCCTGATCGAGGGGCGCCCGGTGACCCTGGTCCGCCCGACCACGGCGAGTGCAGCGACGCAACGGATCACGGCGTCGGGGTCGGTTGCCGGCGACGGGCGTGCCCGAGTTGCTGCGGCGAGTCGGATCTGGGTGGAGGGCAAGCACGACGCCGAACTGCTCGAACACGTGTGGGGCGACGACCTGCGCGAACTCGGCATCGTCGTCGAGCCGCTCCACGGCGCCGACGATCTCGCAGCCGCAGTCGCCGAATTCGGTCCTTCGGCCGAACGACGCCTCGGGGTCCTGCTCGACCATCTCGTGCCCGGCTCGAAGGAGACGCGGATCGCCGAGCGTGTCCGTGACCCGAACGTGTTGATCACCGGCCACCCGTTCGTCGACGTGTGGGCCGGCATCCGGCCGAAGGTGCTCGGCCTCGACGAGTGGCCGGACGTGCCGAAAGGTGACGTGCCGTGGAAGGAGGGTTTGTGCAACGCGCTCGGCGTACCGTTCGACGGGTTCTGGCCGCGCTTGCGCAATCAGGTGAACACGTTCGCCGATCTGCGTCCCGAACTCGTCGGCGCCGTCGAGCAACTCATCGACTTCGTCGCCGAGTAGCGATCTGGCCCTTCGAGCGATGAGCGAACCGCCCGGATACCGACCGTTGGCTCATCGCCTCGGGTTTGCGCGTTTGAGCGATGAGCGAACCGCCCGGATACCGGCGTTTCGCTCATAGCTTCAGGATCAGGGCTGTGTGACGGCGATCAGACGAACGCCCCCGCGAATACGAGGCTGACGATGGTCATCACCTTGATGAGGATGTTCATCGACGGGCCAGAGGTGTCCTTGAACGGATCGCCCACGGTGTCGCCGACGACGGCGGCCTTGTGCGGGTCGCCGCCCTTGCCGCCATGGGCACCGGCCTCGATGTACTTCTTGGCGTTGTCCCAGGCGCCGCCCGAGTTCGCCATGAAGATCGCCAGGGCGAAGCCAGTGACGAGTGCTCCGGCCAGCAGCCCGCCCAGCGCGTCGACGCTGACGAAGCCGACGACCAGCGGCACGACGACTGCGAGCGCACCGGGTGCGATCATCTCGCGCAACGACGCCTCGGTGGAGATCGCGACGCAGCGGGCCGAGTCGGGCACCACGCCCGGCAACCCTTCGCGCAGGCCGGGGATCTCGCGGAACTGACGGCGGACCTCTTCGATCATCTTCTGCGCCGCACGACCCACGGCGTCGATGGTCAGCGCAGCGAACAGGAACGGCAGCGCCGCACCGATGAACAGCCCGATGAACACCTCGACTCGGCCGATGTCCAAATTGAGCGCCGCGGTCGGGTCGGCGTCGAACACAGCGAACTCGAAGCTCTTGAAGAGGGCAAGCGCGGTGAGCGCTGCGGAACCGACCGCAAAGCCCTTGGCGATGGCCGCTGTGGTGTTGCCGAGTGAGTCGAGCGCATCAGTGACCTCGCGGACCGAGGGGTCCAACCCGGCCATCTCGGCGATGCCACCGGCATTGTCGGCGATGGGGCCGTATGCGTCGACGGAGACGACGACGCCGGTGGTGGCGAGCATGCCGATGGCTGCCACAGCGATGCCGTAGATACCGCCGAACTCCTCACCGAGACCGCCGAAGGCCTCGGGGTTGAACGCGAGCTGTCCACCCCAGTAGGCGACGCCGACGCCGACGAGAATCAGCACGACGGACGCAGCCACCGAGATCATGCCGGCGCTGATACCGGCGAGCACGGTCGTGGCCGGACCGGTTTCCGCCTGCTGCGCGATCTTCTTGACGGGGCCGAACCCGTCGGAGGTGTAGTACTCAGCGGTCTTGCCCAGCGCCCAACCCACGATCAGACCGCCGATGACGGAGATCGCCAGGCCGATCGGAGCGTCGAAGTTGTCACCGGAGAACAGCCAGAAGGAGATGCCCACGGTTCCGACCGCAGTGATCACCATCGCCACGTTCGTCCCCATGTGCAGCGCCCGACTCAGCGCATGCGAGTCGGTCGAGGTGCCGCCCTTCACGAAGAACGATCCGATGATCGAGGCGACCATGCCGACGAAGGCGATCGCCAGCGGGAACACGAGGAGGCTCACGACCCCGTCGTTGCCGGCCTGGTCGGCGGTCAACGCGAGGGCGAAGGCGGTCAACGAGATCGGGGCGATGATCGAGCCGGCGTACGACTCGAACAGGTCGGCACCCATGCCGGCGACGTCACCCACGTTGTCGCCGACGTTGTCGGCGATGGTGGCGGGGTTGCGCGGGTCGTCTTCGGGGATACCCGCTTCGACCTTGCCAACGAGGTCGGCGCCGACGTCAGCAGCCTTGGTGTAGATGCCGCCACCCACGCGAGCGAACAGCGCGATCGACGAGGCACCCAGCCCGTAGGCGGTGAAGATCTCGAACGCCTCGTCGACTTCCATCCAGACGACGAACACCAGATAGGTGACGACCAGCCCGAGCAGCGCGAGTCCGGCCACGGTGAAACCCATGACTGCGCCACCGCGGAATGCGATCGGCAACGCTGCTGCCGGTCCGGACTTCGCAGCTTCGGTGGTGCGGGCGTTGGCCATCGTGGCCACGATCATCCCGGCGTAGCCAGCGGCTGCCGACAGTCCGGCGCCGAGCAGATACGTGACCGAGGCGAGTGGATTGATGACGACCGCGAGGAGCACCATCATCGCGACGACGAAGACCGAGACCCACTGGTACTCCTTCTTCAGAAATGCCTTGGCGCCGGTTTGGATCTCGTTCATCAAGAAGACCATGCGCTCATTGCCTGGCGACGCCTTCTCGACGAACTTGTAGTAGTAGAACGCGAGAGCGAGTGCGGCGAGCGCCGATATTGCTGCGAGATAGGGAACGACGTCCACGGGCTTCTTGCCTCCTGAGGGCGGTACGAGAGTGATCCTGCTCGGAACGTTCCGAGTGACCGGGCCACGATGGTCGGCGGCGCAGGCTAGATCCCAACCGAACGGATTCCACACGCTGCTGTGCCAGGAGCGACATCGACCAACCTGCAGGACAATTGGGTCGGCGGCCACGGGCGGCGAGTAGCTTCGACTGAATGGCACAAACGTTGAACCGCGGCCCGGTGTCGGGTACCGCAGTCAAGCCGCCGTCGAAGAAGAAGAAGCCGTTCCTGATCGACTTCTACTCGACCGCTGTCGGCAAGAAGTACGTGATGGCGATCACCGGCATCGTCGGCATCTTGTTCGTCGTCGGGCACATGGTCGGCAACTTGAAGATGTATCTCGGCATCATCACCGAGAACGGCGAGCAGGTCTACGACATCGATGTCTACGGTGAGTTCCTCCGCGAGTTGCTGGTGCCGATCCTTCCGCACGGCGTGTTCCTGTGGATCCTCCGCCTCGGCCTCATCGCAGCGTTGGTGCTGCACATCCATGCGGCCTACACGCTCACGATCCTGAACCGTCATGCCCGCCCGGTGAAGTACCAGTCCGCCCGCGACTACCAGGTCGCCAACTTTGCGAGCCGCACGATGCGCTGGACGGGCATCATCGTGGTGCTGTTCATTGCATGGCACCTCGCCGACCTCACCTGGGGTTGGGCGAATCCCGACTTCGTGAAGGGTGCCGTGTACCGCAACATCGACGCATCGCTGTCTCGGATCCCCGTCGCGATCCTGTACGTCGTGGCGAACATCGCACTGGGCATCCACCTGTTCCACGGCACGTGGTCGCTGTTCCAGTCGATGGGCTGGAGCAACCCCCGATTCAACGACTGGCGCCGCTATCTGGCGACCGGCATCGCCACGGCCGTCGTGGTCGGCAACGTGTCGTTCCCGATCGCCGTGCTGGCCGGCATCGTCGAGTTCGACGCCGACGCCGTGACCGTCACCCAAGAGGAGGCAGCAGAATGAGTATCGACCTCGATTCCAAGATCCCCGACGGCCCCCTGGCCGACAAGTGGCAGAACTACATCGCCAACCAGAAGTTGGTGAATCCCGCCAACAAGCGCAAGTTCAAGATCATCGTCGTCGGCACCGGTCTGGCCGGCGCATCGGCAGCGGCCACCTTCGGTGAACTCGGCTACCAGGTCGAGGCGTTCACGTTCCACGACTCGCCCCGACGAGCGCACTCGATCGCCGCCCAGGGCGGCATCAACGCCGCGAAGAACTATCAGGGTGATGGCGACAGTGTCCACCGCCTGTTCTACGACACGGTCAAGGGCGGCGACTTCCGTGCCCGTGAAGCCAACGTGCATCGTCTCGCCGAGGTGTCCGTCGACATCATCGACCAAATGGTCGCCCAGGGTGTGCCGTTCGCCCGCGAGTACGGTGGCCTGCTCGACAACCGCAGCTTCGGTGGCGCCCAGGTCAGCCGCACGTTCTACGCCCGAGGTCAGACGGGTCAGCAGCTGCTGATCGGCGCCTACCAGCAGCTCGCCCGCCAGATCGGCCTCGGCAACGTCAAGTTGTGGAACCGCATGGAGATGGTCGACGTCGTCAACATCGAAGGGCGCTGCGCCGGCATCGTCACGCGAGACTTGATGACGGGCGAGTTCTCGTCGCACTCGGCGCACGCCGTCGTGCTCGCGACCGGCGGCTACGGCAACGTGTTCTACCTGTCGACGAACGCCATGGCGTGCAACGTCACCGGTGCCTGGCGTGCGCACCGCCGTGGCGCCGCATTCGCCAACCCCTGCTACACGCAGATCCACCCGACGTGCATCCCGCAGGCCGACGACTTCCAGAGCAAGCTCACATTGATGTCGGAGTCACTGCGCAACGACGGCCGCATCTGGGTGCCCAAGAACCCCGACGAGACCCGGTCCGCCGATCAGATCCCCGAAGAGGATCGCGACTACTACCTCGAGCGGATCTATCCGAGCTTCGGCAACCTCGCCCCGCGCGACGTGTCGTCACGCGCCGCCAAGCGGCTGGTCGATGCCGGACAGGGTGTCGGCCCGTTGAAGAACGGTGTGTACCTCGACTTCGCCGATGCGATCGGACGTCTCGGCAAGGACGTCATCGAAGAGCGCTACGGCAACCTGTTCGAGATGTACGAGCGCATCGCCGGCGAGAACCCGTACGTCATGCCGATGCGCATCTATCCGGCCAGCCACTACACGATGGGCGGGCTGTGGGTCGACTACGAACTCCAGACCACGATCCCCGGCCTGTTCTGTGCCGGTGAAGCCAACTTCTCCGACCACGGAGCGAACCGCCTCGGCGCCTCGGCGTTGATGCAGGGCCTGTCCGACGGCTACTTCGTGCTGCCGTACACCATCGCCCCGTACCTCTCCGACCTGCTCAACAAGCCGGTTCCCGACACCAGCCATCCCGAGTTCGCCAAGATCCAGCAGGAAGCGACCGACCGGTTCAAGCAGTACATGTCGATCGGTGGCACCAAGACCCCCGACCACTTCCACCGCGAACTCGGCCAGATCATCTGGGACTACTGCGGGATGGACCGCAACGCGAACGGTCTCGAGAAGGCATTGTCGGAGATCCCGGCGCTGCACGAGGAGTTCAAGAAGGACCTCAGGGTCACCGGGTCCGACACGAGCATCAACCAGACGCTCGAGAAGGCCGGCCGTGTCGACGACTTCTTCGAACTCGGCATCCTGATGTGCAAGGACGCGCTCAACCGCGAAGAGAGCTGCGGCGGCCACTTCCGGTCCGAACACCAGACCGACGACGGCGAGGCGCTCCGCAACGACGACGACTTCGCCTACGTCAGCGCCTGGGAGTGGACGGGCGATCCGTCGAACCCGATCGAGAACAAGGAACAGCTCGAATACGAAGTCGTCAAGTTCGCAACCCGGAGCTACAAGTGACCACCCTCACCAACCTCACCCTCAAGATCTGGCGCCAGGACGGCCCCGAGGCACAAGGACGATTCGAGTCGCACCAGATCCCCGAGATCAGCGACGAAGCGTCGTTCCTCGAACTGCTCGACATCCTCAACGAGCGTCTGATCGGCGAGGGCAAAGAGGCCATCGTCTTCGACCACGACTGTCGCGAAGGCATCTGCGGAACGTGTTCGCTGATGATCGACGGTGTCGCCCACGGCCCCCAGCGAGGCACCGCAACCTGCCAGATCCACATGCGGGTGTTCCACAGCGGCGACGAGATCGTGGTCGAGCCGTGGCGCGCTGCGGCGTTCCCGATCGTCAAGGACCTCATGGTCGACCGCTCGGCGTTCGACCGGATCATCGAGGTCGGTGGCTACATCACCGCCCCGACCGGCGGTGCCCCCGACGCCAACCTGATCCCCATCCCGAAGCCGGTGTCCGACGCGGCGATGGACGCGGCGGCATGCATCGGTTGCGGCGCCTGCGTGGCGGCATGCCCCAACGGCGCAGCCAGCCTGTTCACCTCCGCCAAACTCGCCCACCTCAATTTGCTGCCGCAGGGGCAGGCCGAGCGGTACAAACGCGCCGAGGCAATGGTGGAGAAGATGGACGAGTACTTCGGATCGTGCACCAACCACGGCGAATGCCAGGCGGCGTGCCCCAAGGAGATCTCGATCGACAACATCGCCACGATGAACGTCGACTACCTCAAGTCGAAGTTCAAAAATCGTCGCTCGCTCGCCCGGTGACTCCCGCTCACGGGGCCTGTCACCGGTACCGATGGGCGTGCGGCCTGGCGGCCGGTCCCATCGATACCCGTGCCACCCGTTCGCTGGCTTCTCGCACGGTTCGCTCCTCTGCCTTGAGCTTCGCGACGGGTTCCATTTTGTTGCGATGAGCGAAGCGCCCGGATGGCGGCTTTTCGCTCATCGCTCGGGGTGGGATGGGGGCTACGGCGCTGCGATGGTGCTGGTGTAGCGGTTGGTGTTGGTGATGTTGGCGCTAGTGAGTGTCAGGTCGAGCGTGATCGTGCCGATGGCGTCAGGGGTGTCGAGGCGAATCCGGCCCACCTTGACCACCTCGTCGGCCGGGATCGGGCCGCCGAATCGCCAGCGCTGTTCACCTCCACCCCACGAAGCCACTGCGTCGACGACGGCGAAGTCGAGCGCCACGCGCAGGTCGCTCACCACGTGCACGTCGACGTCGAACCGCTCGCCGGGCTGCAACTCGTCGGGCAGCGGATCGGCCACCACCAGCACCGGCGCACACGCGGCAACAACGGCAGCGAATGCGACCTTGGGGCGTCGCTCGTGATCGAGGACGCTCGACGAGATCGCCGGGGCCGAGTCGTTGAGCGACGAGAAGCAGAAACCTCCGGTCGGACGATATTTGAGCCGCCGAAGCGTTTCGATCTGCACCTTCAACACGTGGGCTTGGTAGTACTGCAACGTGTCGCGCCACTCGTCGAAACTGTCGAACTCGGTGGGTGGGAAGCTCCGCTCGGTGACCGCCCGCTGGTAGCCCGTCTCGACCTGGACTCGGTCCCAGTCGAGGCTCGGCCACTCGTACGAGTCGAGCTGCTCGTCGATGAACGGTGCGCTGACGGGTGGTGAATCCGAGCCGAACTCGCTGACGAAGCGCACCATTCTCGGCAGTCGCGCAGCGAAGTCAGCGAGGTCCTCTGCTTCACCGTGACGCCACCCGAACCACAGGTGGCTGTCGGTGCCGTCGAGTTGGGGGAGGTGGGGCACGACACCCGAGTGAGCAACGACCCGCCGGCTCGAGTCGGCCCGCTCGAATGCCCGCTTCACCCAGCGATCGAGTATCGACTTGTTCCACGACGGCAGCTGCTCGGCGGCCAGCGCTCTGGCGCGTCCACGCCATCCCGGCGTGGTGACACCGGCGTCGGTTGCGGACGGGTCGTCGTGCGCCGTCCACATCGCGATCGACGGATGATGACCGATCGAGTCGACCGCGGCTCGAGCCTGCTCGACCGCTTGGTGTCGCACCGAGCGGGAGTGACCCAGCTGCAGTGGGAAGTCCTGCAGGAGGAGGATTCCCGCTTCGTCGGCTGCGTCGTACAGGGCCCGGTCCGCAATGTGTCCGTGCACTCGGAGCGCGTCGAGTCCGAGGTCGACTGCAGCACGGAGATCGGCTCGGATCATCTCGACAGTTGCGTTGGCCGGACCCGCCATGGTCGGAAGCAGGTTTGCTCCCTTGAGGAAAATTCGTTCGCCGTTCACCGAACACACCCAGTCGTCCCACACGATCTGACGAAGTCCGGTACGTCGCTGACGACGGTCGCTCACCTCGCCGTCGACGATGACCTCGACGTCGACGTCGATCAGCGGCTGGTGACCGAGGGCCTTCGGCCACCAGAGCTGGGGATCGGTGATGTCGATCGTCCATTCGAAGTCGTTGTGACCCGCCGCGATCGACTGGTGCTGCTCGTCGACCTGGTCACCGTCGAGGTACGTGCGCATCGTCACTGCCGTCAGTCGGTCGCTGTCGAGACGCGTCGCAATGCGGAGGTGGGCTCGTCGAGCATCGGCATCACGGCACAGGACCCGGAGGCGATCGATCTGTACGGGTCCGGTGTCGTAGAGCGACACCGGACGCCAGAGACCACCGGGATTGCGGTTCGATCCGATGCCGGTGGGCGCCTGGAACACGCCGGTGATGTTGCGTCGTCCGGCGGTGCCCGACTGAGGAGCGCAGGTGACCTCGACGGCGAGGACGTGCTGGTCGCCGAAGCGCGACAGCGCGGTGATGTCGAAGGTGTGGCCGAAGAAATATCCTTCGGGATCGCCGAGGTAGGCGCCGTCGAGCCAGACGTCAGCTTGATAGAAGATGCCGTCGAGCGTGATCCATCGCCGCCGCCCCTCGGCCGGTGGCGAGGCGGTGAACCCGTGGCGGTACATCAGCGGACCCTCGCTGGTGGCGAAATCGGGTGAGTCCTGCCAGTGGCCCGGGACGGCGACGGACGACCAACCAGAGTCGTCGGTGTCGAGGCCGATACCGTTGCGCCTGACATCGTCGTCGGCCTCGGCCGCCAACCAGGCCCCGGACAATTGCATTGGTCGAGCGTACGCCCGGCGAGTGGCGAGCTCGCATGCTCACCGTCGCTCCTGTCGGGGTAGGTTCGATCCATGGCTGAGATGGATCGACCGCAGGCGACCACGTTGGGAGAACTCCGGGCTTCCGGTTGGGTCTCTCGTCCCGTGAAGCAGGAGGTGCGTGAGCACGCCATCGAGAAGGTCGCGGCGGGTGAGCCGCTCTTCGAGGGGGTGTCCGGGTACGAGAACACGGTCATGCCCCAGCTCGAGAATGCCTTGCTGGCCGGCCACGATGTGATCTTCCTCGGCGAGCGCGGCCAGGCCAAGACTCGCATGATCCGTTCACTCACCGGTCTCCTCGACGAGTGGATGCCCATCGTCGCCGGCAGCGAGATCAACGACAATCCGTACTCGCCGGTCTCGAAGCACGCCCGCGACCTGGTCGAGGAACTGGGCGACGACACACCGGTGCACTGGGTGCACCGCAGCGAGCGCTTCGGCGAGAAGCTGGCCACGCCCGACACGTCGATCGCCGACCTGATCGGCGAGGTCGATCCCATCAAGGTGGCAGAGGGTCGCTACCTGTCCGACGAACTGACGCTCCACTACGGCCTGGTGCCGCGCACCAACCGGGGAATCTTCGCTATCAACGAGTTGCCCGATCTCGCCGAGCGGATCCAGGTCGGCATGCTCAACGTCCTCGAGGAACGTGACATCCAGATCCGCGGGTACAAGATCCGTCTGCCTCTCGACGTGATGCTGCTCGCGTCGGCGAACCCGGAGGACTACACGAATCGCGGTCGCATCATCACGCCGCTGAAGGACCGCTTCGGCAGCCAGATCCGCACGCACTATCCGCTCGAGGTCGACACCGAAGTGGCGATCATGCGCCAGGAAGCGGTCGCGCTCGACATCACCACCTCGGCCGGCCGCGTCACCGTCGACGTTCCGGAGTACTTGGCCCACGTCGTCGCGACATTCAGCCATCTCGCACGCGCCAGCAACCACGTCAACCAGCGATCCGGCGTCAGCGTGCGCCTCAGCGTGGCGAACTACGAGGCGCTCGCGGCCAATGCGCTGCGGCGGGGTCTGCGCTCCGGCGAGCGCCACATCGTCGCTCGTGTCGACGATCTCGATGCGCTGGCGGCGAGCTCGATGGGCAAGATCGAGATCGAATCGATCGAGGACGGTCGCGAGGGTGCGATCATGGAGAACCTCATCAAGGGTGCGGTGCTCACGGTCTTCAAGGAGACCGTCCCGCCGGAGCAGACGAGAGCGGTCGTCGACGCATTCGAGGCGGGCGCCGTGGCTCACACGGGCGAAGGGGTCACGAGTGAAGAACTCGCCCGGCTGGTCGAGGAGGTCGACGCGCTGAGGCCGCCGGTCGCCGTGCTGACCGGCGGCGACGAGTCACCGGCTGCCGTGGGCGCCGCCGCCGGGTTCGTCCTGGAAGGTCTCCATCTCAGCAAGCGTCTGAACAAGGACGCCGCCGGCGCCAGCGCCACCTACCGCGGCCGCACCTGACTGTTCGAGATGTGCCTGGCACATCTCGAACATCAGTCGAGGAAGGCGGAGCTCGAGGGGGTGGGGGCTCGATCGGTGTCGAGGAGCCCCTGTGACGAGCCCGGCCCGGTGATCGCGGGCTCGAGGAGGGCGACGTCGACCGGGACGCCGTCGGAGCACGCATCGTCGAGCATCGAACGCCATGCCGCCACGATGTCGCCTGCGACGTCCGGGTCGGGGTGATCGGCGCCGAAGCTGGCGATCACGGACACGTTGTCGACGGAGCCGGCGGCCTCTCGGATCTCGCCACCCCAACGGTCGACGCATCGTGCGAGGGTGGCCGCATCCGCCATATCGCCGCCGTCAGGGGCACCGATGAGCACGGCGCCGAGGAGGTCCATCCGCCCGACGTACCGATCCACGGTGTCGGCGCGGTGGCTCACGTCGACAGCGGCCACCACCGGCGGTCCGCCGCCGAGAATCCCCCACGTGTCGATCCATGGTTGCTCTGCGATTCCGGCGGGGATGCAGGCGAACGGCATCCAACCTGCGACGAGGTCACCGAACCGGTCGGCGGCCCGCTCGACCCATCGTGGCCACCACCTCGTGATGGTCTCGTCGTCGTCGAATCCACCGTCGTTGTCGAACCACCGTGGAACCGAATCCTCGTGGAGGCACCCCCACGGTCGGACACCGATCCCATCGCAGGCCAGCAGGATCTGCTCGAATCGTTCGGCCCACTCGTGGTCGACGGCACCCGGTCCGGGCTGCAGCCGTGCCCAGTCGAGTGTGATCCGCACGTCGGAGATTCCGATGTCGTGAAGAGCCGCCAGGTCGTCCGACCAGCGGGTGCCGAAGCCGTTCCCCGCTGTCGGACCGAGATCGGCGGTAGCAGCATGACCGAGGGTGGCAGCCGTGGTGAGCGATGCGCCCCGGAGGAAGGTCATGCTGGCCGGCCCGGTCAGATGAACGGCGAGCGGGTCCACAGCTCGGATGCGTCGAGGCTCGCCGACTGGGGGACACCCACCAGGCTGACGACCTCGATGGGCCCAGGGAATCCGCGAAGCTCGACCTCGCCGTACGGCTCAGCGGTGACACCGTGCGGCAGACGATCGAGTTGCATCGTCGGCATCAGCACTTGGACACCGCGGGCGTAGTCGCACAACCGGGCGGCCATGTTGACAGCCGAGCCGATGTAGTCGTCACCCTCGAACAGCAGGGCGTGGCCCGTCGCCAACCCGGCGCGGATGGTGAGCGGAGCGCACACATCGGTGGCGCACTGTTCGAGGTCGAGTACGAACTCGATGGCATCACCCTGGTCGACGGCCACCACCATGCAACCGTCGCCGAGCCACTTGGCGATTCGCACGCCGCGATCGGATGCAACGGTGCGAACGATGCCGCGAAACGTGCTGAGAATACGGCCCGCGGCGTCGTCACCGAACGCGGCGGTGTAGTTCGTGAATCCGGACAAGTCGACGAAGACGAACGTGCGAGGGACACGCATGAGATGATGTTACGGGCTCCGAGCAGCGAAGCGGAGGACGACCCGTTAAGTTCCAGTCATGGCGAAGCGGTTCGAGTACTCCCGCTGGGACGGCACACAGACCGGCTTCGTGTTCGACGCCGAGGCGGCCTTCGACGAGCTCACCGACGAGTTGCTCTACCACGGCGATGTCAACGCTGCGCTGCGCCGGATGATGCAGGACGGGATGACCGATCGCAACGGCGAGCAACTCCAGGGCTTGCGTGAACTCCTCGAACAGCTGCGGGCCGAACGCCAGAAGCGTCTGGGGAATTCGGATCTCGGTGGCGTGTACGACGAGATCAAGGACCAACTCGACGACATCATCGACGAAGAGCGTCACGCGATCGAGAATGCTCGGCGCAACGCCGAGAACTCCGGCGACGAACGGCGCGCAGAGAATGCTCGCGCTGCCGCCGACGAACGCAACATGCGCCTCGATCTGATGCCCGACGACCTCGCCGGAAAGGTGCGCGAACTCGACTCGTACAACTTCGAGTCGAAGGAGGCGAAGCAGCGCTTCGATCAGCTGATGGACAAGCTGAGGGATCAGCTGATGCAGCAGATGGTCGACCAGATGTCGGGTGCGATGGCGAACATGTCCCCCGAGGACATGGCGCGCATGAAGGACATGATGGCGGCGCTCAACGAGATGCTCGAGAAGCACCAGCGTGGCGACGACCCCGGCTTCGAGCAGTTCATGGAGGAATTCGGCGACTTCTTCCCCGAGAACCCCGAGACCGTCGAGGAGCTCCTCGAGCAGATGGCCAAGCGCATGGCGGCCATGCAGGCAATGATGAACTCGATGACGCCCGAGCAACGGGCACAACTCCAACAGCTGTCCGATCAGCTGATGGAGGACATGGATCTGCAGTGGCAGATGCAACAGCTGTCAGGGAATCTGCAGCAGATGTTCCCGCAACTCAACTGGAACCAGAGCTACGACTTCGACGGGCAGGACCCGATGGGGTTCCAGCAGGCGATGCAGGCAATGAAGGACATGGGCGATCTCGATCAGCTCGAGAATCTGTTGCGCAACGCCGCCAGCCCCGGTGCGCTCGCCGAAGCCGACATGGATCGGGTGCGCGACCTGATGGGTGACGACGCCGCCAAGTCGCTGGAGCGGCTCGCCGAGCTGACCAAGATGTTGGAGGACGCCGGCCTGATCGAGCAGAAGGAGGGCCGCCTGGAGATGACACCGAAGGGCCTCCGCAAGATCGGCGCGAACGCATTACGCGATCTGTTCTCGAAGCTGGCCAAGGACACGGTCGGCCAGCACGACACCAGCAATCTCGGCCAGGGCCACGAGCGCACGTACGACACCAAGGCCTACGAGTACGGCGATCCGTTCCAGCTCGACTTGAACCGCACGATCCGCAACGCGCTGCGCCGCAGCGGTGGTGGCACGCCGATCCAGCTCGATCCATCGGACTTCGAAATCGAACGAACCGAGCACGTCACGAGGTCGTCGACGGTGCTGATGCTCGACCTGTCGTTGTCGATGCCGATGCGCGACAACTTCCTGCCGGCCAAGAAGGTGGCGATGGCCTTGCACAGCTTGATCACCTCGCAGTTTCCCCGCGACTACCTCGGCATCGTCGGCTTTTCCGAGACGGCCCGTGTGCTCACCGCCGAGCAGTTGCCCGAGGTGTCGTGGGACTTCGTGTACGGCACCAACATGCACCACGGCTTCACGCTGGCGCGCAAGCTGCTGGCTCGCGAGTCGGGCACGAAGCAGATCATCATGATCACCGACGGTGAGCCGACGGCGCACATCACCGACAATGGCATGCCGTTCTTCAACTATCCGCCGGTACGCGAGACCATCGAGGCCACGCTGCGTGAGGTGGTGCGCTGCACCAAGGAGCAGATCCGCATCAACACCTTCGGCCTCGGAGCTGATGGCTCACTGCGTCACTTCATCGAGCAGCTCACGCAGATCAATCGGGGACGGGCGTTCTTCACCACGCCCGAGAATCTGGGCGACTACGTGCTCGTCGACTTCATGCAGGGCAAGCGCGAGCTTGCCCGCCGCAGCCGCCGCGCTGGTTGATTCGCGCGCACCGCGCGAATCGTTCGAAATCCGCCCTTGCGAAATTCGTCTGTGCTATGGCAGAATGACGCCACTGTAATTACGTCGCTGTCGATCGTTCGTTGGGGGCGGGTGATTGCGGACACATTCGACGCCTCCGGGCACGCAGGGAGATCCTCCACATGCAGTTCATCACCACATCCAGCATCACGGTCAGCGCCGTTCCGGTCGAACCCGATCCCGATTGGCACGACTACGCGAACTGTCTCGGCGTCGATCCCGATCTGTTCTTTCCCGAGCGTGGGGCGTCCACCCGTGAGGCGAAAGAGGTGTGCCGAGGCTGCGAGGTGCGTCACGACTGTCTCGAGTTCGCCTTGCAGAACGGCGAGAAGTTCGGGATCTGGGGCGGACTGTCGGAACGTGAACGGCGTCGGATTCGTCGCCAGCGCGCCCAGGTTGCCCGCAGCACCATCACCGCCTGATTCCGCAGCGATCCAGCGCTGAGCAAGTACCTGTCCGGGGGCCGCTGCCCATCGCGCCTGGCCATGGGGTAGCGTGTCAGTCATGCCAGGTGGTCCCGAGTGGATAATCATCTTGATCGTGGTGTTGGTGCTCTTCGGCGGCTCACAGCTGCCCAAGCTCGCCAAGAACCTCGGCAAGGCCCAGAAGGAATTCAAGGACGGGATCGCGGACTCCAACAAGTCTGACGAGACCTCGGGGACGACAACGTCGAGCGCTTCGCCCGACGAGTTGAAGTAGCTCCCGATCTCTGACCCGCCGGTCGATTCAGACCTGGCGGATCGATGCGACGGTCAGACCAGGGAGTCGATGCGACGGCGTTTGAGGATGCGTCGCCGCTCGCGTTCGCTGCACCCGCCCCACACACCGTGTTCGATGCGCTCTTCGAGCGCGAAGTCGAGACAGGTGGCCAGCACGGGACAGTCCTTGCAGATCTTGCGTGCGCGATCGACGCCGACGCCGTCACTCGGGAAGAAGGTGGCCGGTGGGTGCAGCCGACAGTTGCCGTCGGCCATCCAGGCGGTCGCCGAATCAGGATCGTGCGGCACATGTGCGGTCTCGACGGGGATCTGGTGCGAGCGGGCGATGAACTTGGCCATTGGTGACCCTTCCTGCGTGGGGAGTTCGGTGTGGAGTGGTGATTCGACGCTCGGGACGTGCGTTCGGTTCCGGATTCGGGCTCGAAATCTGTGGTGGAGTGCCCGAACTCAGTGTGGATGAGTCGGGTAAGAGCTCGGTGGGTACCGATCGTCGTGTTGTCGACTGCAAACCGTAACACATCCGTAATGTGAATGCCACGATTCCGTCCGACGACCGGTCGTGCGTGGTGGCGATAGAGTCGGCCGCCATGACCAACCTCGCCGAGACCCAGGCCCCGCGGGCCCACGCCCGCATCGTGTACCACGGCCCGGTGGCACCTCACTGGGAGGTCTACGGCGACTGGGGCGATCGCCAGGTGCTCGACGAGTTCCGCGCCCGGGTGCTGGCGCGGCTGGTGTTGTTGCAGCGTGACGACCCGCAGTTCCGTCGTAATCGTGAGCGAATCGTGCGTGACGCGGAACGTGAACTGATCACCATCGAATGGGACCTCGGCTACGCCGAGGACGACGGCTGATCGTCCTGACGTCGAGCAACGAGGAGCGAGACCGGCGGCGATGAGCGACGAGCGGTTCACCAGCCGGGAATTGAGCTGGATCCAGTTCAACGATCGCGTCGTGCAACTCGCTTCCGAGCCGGGCATCCCGCTGCTCGAGCGAGCGAAATTCTGTGCGATCGCGGCCACCAACCTCGACGAGTTCTTCCAGGTGCGCGTCGCCGCACTCAAGGACCAGATCGTCGCAGGCATCGATCGCCCGTCACCCGACGGTCGTACGCCGGCGCAGACTCTCGCCGAGGTCGGCCACCGGGTCCTCGAGTTCGTCGACCGGGTCGATGGAGCCTTCGTCGACCACCTCGTGCCCGAATTGCGGGCGACCGGCATCGACATCATCTCGTGGAGCGACGTCACCGACGACGAACGCACCGAACTCGACGACTGGTTCGACGAACGGGTCTTCCCGGTGCTCACTCCGCTTGCGGTCGATCCAGGGCATCCCTTTCCCTACATCTCCGATCTCGCGCTCTCGTTGGCGGTCAACGTGGCCGACCCGGAAACCGGCGACCGACGATTCGCCCGGCTCAAGGTCCCCAAGTTGTTCCCGCGTCTGGTGGCGGTCGCACCCGGTCGGTACCTGCCGGTCGAACAGCTCATCGCTGCCAAGCTCGATCGACTCTTCGTCGGGATGATCATCGAGGACTGGGCTCCGTTCCGCGTGAGTCGCAACGCCGACCTCACGTTGGAAGAAGAAGAAGCCGACGACCTGCTCGAAGCCGTCGAGATGGAGCTACGGCGGCGTCGGTTCAACAAGGCCGTGCGTCTCGAGGTGTCGCACGACATCGGCGCCGAAGTGCTCGAACTGCTCGTGCGTGAGCTCGAACTCACGATGGACGACGTCACGTTCCATCGCGCGCCGCTCGATCTCAGCTTCCTCTGGCAACTGCTGGAGCTCGATCGCCCCGACCTCAAGGACGAGGCATGGCCGGCGGTCACGTCCGGCCGGATCGCCGCCGCCGACGAGATCGACCGTCCGATCTTCGACGTCATGCGCCATCGCGCCGTGATGCTCCATCATCCGTACGAGAGTTTTGCGACCAGCGTCGAGGCGTTCATCTCTCAAGCCGCTGACGACCGCAAGGTGCAGTCGATCAAGATGACGCTGTATCGCGCGGGTGGCGACAGCGGGATCATCCGCAGTCTCATTCGTGCCGCCGAGCGTGGTGTGCAGGTCGCCGTGCTCGTCGAACTCAAGGCTCGCTTCGACGAAGCCAACAACGTCCAATGGGCTCGCCAGCTGGAACGCGCCGGCGTTCACGTCGTGTACGGCATGGTCGGTCTGAAGACCCACAGCAAGGTGGCGCTCGTCATCCGCGACGACGGCGACCAGTTGCGTCGCTACATCCACATCGGGACCGGCAACTACAACGCCAAGACCGCGAAGATCTACGAGGACATCGGCGTGCTCACCTGTTCGCCCGACATCGGCGAAGACGTCACGCAGTTGTTCAACCATCTCACCGGGTACAGCCGGTCGGAGGACTACCGGGAACTGCTCGTCGCGCCGCGCGACCTCCGCCGTCAGCTCGTCGACCTGATCGAGCACGAAGCGTCGTTCGGTGAAGACGGCCACATCGTGCTGAAATGCAACTCGATCGCCGACGACGAACTGATCGAGACGCTGTACGCCGCGAGCTCAGCGGGTGCACGGATCGACCTGGTCGTGCGGGGCATCTGCTGCCTTCGTGCCGGGGTGCCCGGGCTGTCGGAGAACATCCGCGTGCGCAGCATCCTCGGCCGGTATCTCGAGCACAGCCGCATCTACCGGTTCGCACACGGCAACGTCGTGCACGGCGAGCGCCTCGCAGCGGCCACGACGGATGCCGTCTACCTCATCGGATCGGCCGACCTCATGCCGCGCAACCTGAATCGGCGCGTCGAGGTGATGGTGCCGATCGAGCACCCGCGCCACACCGCAGCGCTCGACCAGGTGCTCGACTTCGCGCTCGCCGACGACGTGGTCGCGTGGGAACTGCAGCCGGACGACTCCTGGGCCCGCGTCGGACCGACGAACTCGTTCGAGCCCCACAGCCAGGAGCGGATGTACCGCTGGATGGTGCGCCAGCAGCTGTCTGCGAGAGCTTGAACCCTCGCGGCCACAGTTCGCCGCGATGACGGGTGCTGTTCACCTCTCGTTCACCTTGGGAGGGGTTCCAGTTCATTTGCGGTGTCTACGGTGCACCCCGGAATCCGGCCGAGGTCGGTTCCAGATGAACGGATGATGACCAAACAACATCCCCCTACGAATGGAGTTGGAATCGTGAACACTTCCAAACGCCGCATTTTTGCAGGCGCCCTGGCATTGACCCTCGTTGCTGCAGCCTGCGGCAGCGACGATGACGCCACCACCGACGCAACGGACGCCCCCGTCGAGAGCTCGGCAACGACCGACGGCGACATGACCGAGACCACCGAGGAGATGACCGAGACCACCGACGCTCCGGCTGAGGGCGGCGACGCTTCGGGCAGCATCTTCGTGTCCGGCTCGTCCACCGTCGAGCCAATTTCGATCGCTGCCGGCAATGCCTTCGCCGACGCCAACCCCGGCGTGGCGATCACGGTCGAGGGCCCCGGCACCGGCGACGGTTTCGCCAAGTTCTGCGCCGGCGAGACCGACATCTCCGATGCGTCTCGGGCGATCAAGGAAGAAGAGATCGCCGACTGCGAGGCCAACGGGATCGAGTTCATTGAGCTCCAGGTTGCCGTCGACGGCCTGTCGGTTGTCACGTCCGCCGAGAACGACGCAGTCGAGTGCCTGTCGTTCGTCGACCTGTACGCCTTGCTCGGCCCCGACGCAACCGGCATCGGCAACTGGGCCGACGCCTCGGCAGCCGGCGACGAGATCGGCGCCACGGTGACCGACCTCGGTGCCGTCAACACGCCGTACCCTGACGCCACACTGACCGTGACGGCGCCCGGTGAGGAGTCCGGCACGTTCGACAGCTTCGTCGAGATCGTGATCGCAGAAGTCGGTGACGCACTGGGAGTCGAAGACGCAAACGTGCGTCCTGACTACACGGCGAGCCCGAACGACAACGTGATCATCGAGGGCATCGCCGCCAACCCGACATCGCTCGGCTGGGTCGGCTTCGCCTTCGTCGAGGAGAACCTCGACACAATCAAGCCGTTGCAAATCGATGGCGGCGACGGCTGCGTCGAGCCGACGGCCGAGACGATCGCCTCGGGTGAGTTCCCGATCGCTCGTCCGCTGTTCATCTACGTCAGTGTTCCGGCGCTCGATGGGAATCCTGCGCTCGAGTCGTTCGTCGACTTCTACGTCAACGAGGCCCTCACGACGCTCGTCGGGACCGGCGACGGTCAGGTGCCCTACGTACCCTTGAACGAGGAGCTGCTCGCAGTCACGCAGGGTGTCTGGGAAGCTCGCGAGACCGGAACCCGCGAGGGCTGATTTCCCGCTGAGGCTGTTCGGCGCCGACCCCACACCCCCCGGGGTCGGCGCCGCAGCTCGTCCTGAGTGAACGCGAGTAGCTTGCGTTCGAACGGGCATCCGCCGTAGCTCGACATCGACGACAAGGACCGCACGGAACGTATGGCTGTCTCCAACACCGAGATCCGCTCCGCCGCCGATCTCCGCATCGACCCGAGGCGCAAGACCGTCGACAGGGCGATGAAGTACTTCTTCATCACGGCTGCATTCACGACGTTCGCCGTCACGGTCGCCATCATCGCGACGCTCATCGTCGACGCCATTGCGTTCCTGCAGGGCCTCGCCGACACCGACGACGGTCTCGGAGCGCTGTTCTCGATCGGATGGTTCCCGCGTCGGGGAATCTTCGACATCGGCACCTTGGTCGCCGGAACGTTCATCGTCACCGGCATCGCCATGATCGTCGCCGTTCCGCTCGGTCTCGGTGCCGCCATCTACCTCTCCGAGTATGCGAAGCCAAGGGTGCGCAGGACCATCAAGCCCGTGCTGGAGCTCCTCGCCGGCGTTCCGAGCGTCGTGCTCGGATACTTTGCCATCGCCTACATCAACCCGAACATCATCGCGAACCTCTTCTCCGGAGCGAACGCCGCGTTCACGCTCGCGGCGGCAGGAATCGGCGTCGGCATCCTGACGATTCCGATCATCGCATCGGTCGCTGAGGACGCCCTGTCGGCTGTACCACTTGCGCTTCGCGAGGCCTCCTACGGCCTCGGTGCCAACCGCTGGCAAGCGACCTTCAAGGTGGTGTTCCCGGCAGCGATCTCCGGCATCATCGCCGCACTGATCCTCGGCGTGTCCCGAGCGGTCGGCGAAACGATGGTGGTCGCCATCGCGGCCGGCGCCACCGGCGGCGGTCTCTTCAGTCTCGATCCGCTCCAGCCCGGACAGACGATGACGGCGGCGATGGCAGCGCTCGGATTCGGCAGCGACCAGGTGGCCGGCGACAACAACGCCTTCCAGAGCCTCTATTTCATCGGGCTGTTGCTGTTCTTCATGACGTTGCTGCTCAACTTCGTCAGCGATCGCTTGGTCAACAAGCTGCGAGAGGAGTACTGATGAAGCTCTCCACTCCGCAGTCCGTCGGTGGCGCAACCGCCGCAGCGGTCACCGCTGGTGTGTCCGCAGGGCGCCGCGATGTCAAGGGCAAGATCATCGAAGGACTCCTGATCCTGTCGCTGATCGGCTCGCTGTTGATTCTCGGAGTACTGCTCGTCGACCTGATGCGTCGGAGCTGGCCGATCTGGACCGACCGTCCCGGCGACTTCCTGACCGGTCCGCTCAACTCGGCGACTGCCGCCCAGGCGGGGGTCTGGCAAGGGATCAAGGGAACGATCCAATTGGCGTTGATCGTTGCTGTCGTGGCAATCCCGCTCGGGGTCGCCTGCGCCGTCTACCTCGAGGAGTACGCCGGCAAGTCCAGGCTGGCGTCGTTCACCCGACTCAATGTGCGCAACCTCGCGGGCGTCCCGTCGATCGTGTACGGCCTGCTGGGGTTGGCGCTCTTCGTGCAGTTCTTCGGCCTTGGCAGCACGGTGTGGGCGGGCGGCCTGGCGCTCTCGGCGCTGGTGTTGCCCATCGTGATCATCACGGCGTCTGAAGCGCTCCGGGCGGTTCCGTACAGCGTCCGCGAGGGCGCATTCGGGGTCGGAGCGACGCGTTGGGAGACGACGCGAAGCCACGTACTCCCAGCTGCTGCGCCCGGCATCCTGACGGGCGTCGTGCTCTCACTTGCCCGTGCGGCGGGAGAAGCGGCTCCGATCCTGCTCGTCGGAGCAGCGACCGGACTGCTCCGAACCGGGAACCAGTCGTTCTTCGATCAGCTCGGCTCGGCGTTCACCGCGATGCCGGTGGTCATCTTCTCGTACGCCCGCCAGCCCGGAGAGGACTTCCGGGAATTGACAGCAGCGGCGTCGGTGGTGCTGTTGGTGCTCGTGTTGTTCATGAACGCCGTTGCCATCTGGCTGCGCAACCGCTATCAACGAAAGTGGTGAACTGGTGACGACACCATCGAACCCCCCTCAACGAACAGACGTCAGGAAGGATTCCCTCGTGGAGTTCACAACGGATCACACCGAGTCGACCGGTCACGAGGAGGTGGTCGACTCGACGACCCCCAACGAAGCGGTGTTCGTCGTCGACGACGTGCACGTCTACTACGGCGACTTCCTCGCTGTTCGCGACGTGAACCTCGAAATTGCGAAGAATCAGATCACGGCGTTCATCGGTCCGTCGGGCTGCGGCAAGTCCACCATGCTGCGGTGTTTCAACCGGATGAACGACCTGATCGAGACGGCTCGCGTCAAGGGTCGCATCGAGTACCACGGCATCGACCTGTACAGCCAGGGCATCGATGCCGTCGAGGTCCGACGCCGGATCGGGATGGTGTTCCAGAAGCCGAACCCGTTCCCCAAGTCGATCTACGACAACCTCGCCTTCGGTCCCCGGATCAGCGGTGTCAAGAAGAAGTCCGAACTCGATGACATCGTCGAATCGTCGCTGCGTCGTGCGGCGCTCTGGGACGAGGTCAAGGATCGCCTCAAGGCCTCCGCGATGGGGATGTCCGGCGGCCAGCAGCAGCGCCTGTGCATCGCACGAGCGATCGCCGTGGAACCTGACGTCATCTTGATGGACGAGCCCTGTTCGGCGCTCGATCCGATCGCCACCGGCAAGATCGAGGAGCTGATGGAGGAGATCAAGGAGGAATACACGATCGTGATCGTGACCCACAACATGCAACAGGCTGCCCGCGTGAGCGACATGACGGCCTTCTACTCCGTCGAGGTCAACGAAACCTCTGACACCCGAACCGGCATCCTCGTGGAGTACGACCGCACCGAGAAGATGTTCTCGAATCCGGCCGACGAGCGCACGGAACGCTACGTGACGGGGAGGTTCGGCTGATGCCCGAGGAGCTGCGCCGTGAGTTCCACGAACAACTCGGTGAGATCCGCGACGGCATCGCCCGCCTGTCCGCGGGGGTCACCGAGCTCGTCCCACGCGCGACCGAGATCTTGTTGTCGTTCGACCTGGAAGGTGCCGAATACCTCGTCAACGGCGATGTCGAATACGACCGTCGGGCGCGTGATCTGGAGGAGGCCTGTTTCCGAGTGATCGCACTCCAGCAGCCCGTCGCCCGCGACCTGCGCCAACTCGTGGCCGCGATCAAGATCATCGCCGACGTCGAGCGCTCGGCCGACCTGTGCGCCAACATCGCCAAGGCTGCGCGCCGGATCTACAGCCACGAACTCGACGGCAACCTGCGCGGGCTGATCCAGAAGATGGGCAATCAGGCCCAGCTGTTGTTCAAGGAGACGACCGAGGCGTACCTCCTCGGTGACGAGTCGCGGTCTGCTGCCCTCTACGACATGGACACCTATCTCGACGACCTCCACCGCCAGTTCATCCAGACGATCTTCGAGAGCCATTCGGCGAGTCGGATCGACCTGCAGGTCGGGGTGCAACTCGGGTTGGTGGCGCGCTTCTACGAGCGCATCGGTGACCACGCCGTCAACATCGCCGGCCACACTCGTTACATTGCGAGCGGGTGGCTGCCCACGCACCCGTACCCGGAGAGTGGCAACGAGATCTCGCCGAGCGGTTCATCCGGCCCGGCTGAATCAGCCTGATCCATGTTCACCGTCGCTCTTTCGTTGGCGATCGGCGTCGGACTCGGCATTGCGATCGCTCTGGCCCGATCGTCACGTCGGTCGGACCGACCCGTCGCGCCGGTGGCAGGGAACATGGTCGATCCTGACGACATCGCCCTCAGACTCACCGAGGCCGTCGATCATCTCGAGATCGGTGTGGTCATCGCGTCGGGATCGGGTGCGGTGGTGTACCGCAACGCAGCTGCGCAGTCCACCCGCGGCACACATGTCGGCCTGGTCCTCGACGATCACCTCGCAACGATCCTGTCGAGCACACGAACCGGCGAGCGCGTCCGACGTGTCGTCGAACTGCAGGGCCCACCTCGCTCGTGGTTGGAGGTCGCAGCCGATCCGATTCCAGGTGGCGGCGCGGTTGCCACCATTCGCGATGTGAGCGAACGCATGCGTACCGACGCGATGCGGACAGACTTCGTCACCAACATCTCGCACGAACTCAAGACCCCGGTCGGCGCCGTGGCGGTCCTTGCCGAAGCACTGATCGGCGAGACCGACACCGAGATCGTGCACCGCCTCGCCGACCATCTCGTCGAAGAGGCGCATCGGGCGGTGAGGACGATCGACGACCTGCTCAAGTTGTCGCAGATCGAGTCGACCAGACCTGGCGCCACCGAGGTCGACCTGATCGCTGTCGTGCGAGCAGCTGTCGGTCGCGGTCGTGCTGTCGACGCCGGCCGCGGCGTACAGATCACGGTGTTGGACATGCCCGACGCCCTCTGGATTCGTGGCGACGAACTCCAGCTCATCTCGGCCGTCGGCAACCTCGTCGAGAACGCGGTGAAGTACAGCCATCCGAGCGACGTGGTCCAGGTGAGGACACGCGTCGACGACGCTGCGGTCGAAGTGATGGTGGCCGATCAGGGCGTCGGAATCCCCACCCGCGACCTCGACCGCATCTTCGAACGGTTCTACCGCGTCGACAAGGCACGCAGCCGCGAGACCGGGGGCACAGGGCTCGGGCTGTCCATCGTTCGTCATGTCGCCACGAACCATGGTGGTGAGGTGCTGGTCTCGTCGCAGGAAGGCGAGGGGTCGACCTTCGTGCTGCGCCTTCCCGCATCGCTCGTGGTACCCACGGACACCCCGTCGCGCGCCAATCTTCTCGAGGAGCAACAACAACGTGAGTGAGGCAACGGTCCTCGTCGTCGAGGACGAGGCGAGTTTCGTCGAGGCATTGACGATCGGGTTGCGGCGAGAAGGGTTCGACGTGGTGGTCGCCACCGACGGCGCCCAAGCGCTCGACATGTTCGACGAGGTGCAACCCGACATCGTCCTGCTCGACGTGATGCTGCCGAAGATCAGCGGCATCGACGTGTGCCGCCAGCTGCGCAAGAAGACTCAGATTCCGATCATCATGGTCACCGCGAAGGGTGCTGAGATCGACACGGTCGTCGGTCTCGAGGTCGGCGCCGACGACTATGTCACCAAGCCGTACCGGTTGCGGGAACTCGTGGCGCGGATGCGCGCCGTGCTGCGTCGAACCGAGTTGAACGGCATCAGTTCCGCAGCGATCGTGTTGACGCCTGGCACCGTGAACGTCGGAGCCGTCAGTCTCGATCCGGAGGAACATCGCGTGTCGGTGCGCGGGCAGGAGCTGACCCTCCCGCTCAAGGAGTTCGAGTTGTTGCACCTGCTGTTGGCCAACGCCGGTCGCGTGCTCCCTCGCGAGACGCTGATCGACCGCGTGTGGGGCAGCGACTACGTCGGCGACACCAAGACGCTCGATGTCCACGTCAAGCGACTGCGCAGCAAGATCGAGGACGATCCGACCATCCCGTCACGGATCGTCACGATCCGCGGGCTCGGATACAAGTACGAACGCTCCTGAATCTCACCCGTTCGGGCCGGTCCCGTAGGATCGGCGCGGTGGAACGGGTGAGCGCTGCGCAGCGACCGCCGGCATCGAAGTTCCGTCGGCTCGCCGTCACCCACGCCCTGATGATGGGCGCCGATGCGGCAATGGTCGTGGCGCTCGCCGACTCGCTCTTCTTCGACATCGATCTCGACGCCGCTCGGTCCCGGGTCCTGCTCTTCCTCGTGATCGGCTTTGCCCCCTTCCTGGTGGTGGCGCCGTTGATCGGACCGCTGATCGACCGGGTCGCGGGCGGGCGCCGATTCGTGATCCAGGTCGTGGCGCTGTCTCGGGTGGTGCTGACGCTGCTCATGGCGCAGTACCTCGATGCGCTCGCACTGTTTCCCTTGGTGTTCGCATCGCTCGTGCTCCAGAAGACCTACGCCGTGTCGAAGTCGGCGATCGTGCCCTCGACCGTTCGTTCCGAGACCGAACTCGTCGAAGCGAACTCGAAGCTCGGCTTGATCGCCGGGATCACGGGCGCCGTCGCCGTGGTGCCCGCCGGCATCTTGCTGCAGTTGGTCAACGCGTCGGCGACGCTCATCTACGGCGCGCTGCTCTTCGCCGGCGCCTTCGTGGCAGCGACGCGATTGTCGCCAGATGTCGTGGCTCCGAGCGCCGTCGATGCCACCGAAGTGCGCCAACTGCACTCGTCGAACATCGCGCTCGGAGCGATCGCCATGACCGTCCTGCGCGGGCTCGTGGGATTCACGTTCTTCCACCTTGCCTTCTGGCTGCGATCGCAGGACCAGGGCACCCTGTGGTTCGCTGCGGTCGTCGGCGTGTCGGCGCTGGCGTCGATGGTCGGCAACGCCGTTGCGTCGGGACTCCGGGCGCGCGTTCGCGAAGAGACGATGTTGACCGTGGCGCTGCTGGTGTGTGCCGGCGCCGGCCTCGGTGTGTCCGTGCTCGGCGGGCCGCTCGGTGCGGTGATCCTCGCATCGGTGCTGAACCTGATGGCGGCGCTCGGGCGACTCAACTTCGAGAGCATCGTCCAACGTGACGCACCGGGAGCGAACCGGGGGCGTGCGTTCGCAGTGTTCGAGACCCGGTTCCAACTCTCGTGGGCCGTCGGCGCGTTCGCAGCGGTGGCGTTGCAGTCGTCCGGAACCGTTGGCTTCCTGATCGTGGGCGGGGTGGCCGTTGCCGCAAGCATCCACCTGTTCGGGCGCAACCGGGCCGAAGAGGCTGGTGCTCAGCGGGTCAGTCGCCGGCGACCCGGGCGAGCCAGAGGCCCGGCGCCTCGATCTCGTTCGGCGTCGGAACGGCAGCGGGATCACTGAACAGCGGTTCGAGACCGTGTTCGCCAGCGCGGTCGACCACACCTTGCACGAAGGCCTTGCCGCGTGCGGTCTGTTCGGCGCCGAGACGGATACCGAGCAGCCGTTCGACGAAGATCTCGTCGGGTGATGCTTCGGCCCGTCGGCGCCGTGCCGCTTCCGCGATCTGCAGGGCACTGCCGCCGATGACCCGGACCGCAACGGCGTCGACGACCCAGTCGATGACCCCGATCATCACCGCCACCGCTGCGTCGAGTTCAGGTTCGAGCGCCAGTTGCTCAGGCGATCGAACGGCCCCGAGGAGCACTTCGGGGTCACCGAACGCCTGCTGCATCGCGGCCATCGGATCGCTCTGGTCGATGTCGAGCGACGTGAGCTTGTCGGAAAGCGCCGATGGATCGGGCCGGAACCCGCCGACGTGGCGTTGCACGAGCGATCGCAGGTGATCAGCGATGTGGTCGACCGAGAACAGTGTCATCCCGGCGAGTTCGTGGGCCAGCACCCAGAGACGCATCTCGTCGAGTTCGATCGACCAGGCGGCGGCGAACGAATCGATGTTGGCCGGCACGAGCACCAGCGCCGGCGTGGCGCGCGGGATCGGGAGGTCGTAGACACCGAATGCCCGTCGGGCGAGGTTGCCGACCATGGAGCCCACGCTCATCCCCATCATTGCCGGGGCCATCATCTTTCCGAGCCCGGCCATCATTTGCGCCATGGGGTCCGACGACATGTCGGCGGGAAGATCGTCGGTGCCGCCGAGGGACGTCGCGAGATCGGTGAACAGTGGGCGGTAGGCCTCGAGGGTCTGTTGGGCCCACTGCTCGGGTGTGGCCACGTCGGGCTCGGTGGCCGGAACCTCGAGCTGCATCACATCGCCGACGTGCAGCCGGGCAATGTCGGCGAGTTCGCGGTACTTGATCCTCACGGTCGGCTCGACGTTGGCCGACGTCGAGACCCCCGTGCCGGACAACAGGCCACCGCCGTTGGCGGCGAGCACGGCGAACTGGCGAGCGGCGTCCCAGTTGAGCGGACCCTGGCCCGAGAGTGCCCGCGACAGGTCGCCGAAGAGCGGCATGCCGGCGAAGGGGTCGATCGAATCGCCGGGTTCGTCCTGGTCGGCCATGACCTGATGTTACGGGGTTCCGTCGTCGACGAGGATGCGGCCGATCGGTATCGTTCGAGCGATGGATGGCGCTGGTGCACGACCCGATGACGTGGTCGTGCTCACCGGAGCAGGTGGTGCACTCGGCCACCGCGTGGGAACCGTGCTGGCTGGACGCAACGTCGTGCTCGCCGCCGCGCTCGACGGTGAGTCCGTCGAGGCCACCACGGTGGTTGACGTCGGCAGCAGCGACTACGACCGCCGGGCGGCTCGTCGCGAGAGTGCGACCGAATCCGCCGCGTCGACCCTTGCGATTGCGGACGGTGTCGGAGCTCGTCACGTCGTTTTCGTGTCGTCGGCGCTGGTGTACGGAGCGGCAGCGAACAACCCGGTCCCGTTGACGGAGGACGCCACACTGCGCCCGGATGTCGAATTCGTCTTTGCCCGGCAGCTCGCCTCGGCGGAGGAACTCGTCGAGCAGTGGCGACTCGCCCGGCCGGGGAGAACCACGTGCGTGTTGCGGCCCGCTGTCGCGCTGGCATCCGACGGAGGGTCTCGACTGGCTTCGGCGTTGGTGTACGGCCTCGGGCGACGCCTTGCCGAAGCGGACCCTCCCTCGCAGTTCCTCCATCTCGACGACCTCGCTGCTGCCGTCGGGGTCGGCGTCGATCAAGGCCTCGACGGGGTGTACAACGTCGCCCCCGACGGCTGGGTACCGGGGGAGCGAGTGCGGGCGCTCTCGGGTGAACGACCTCGTGTGCCGCTCCCCGAACGACTCAGGGAATTCATGTCGGGACTGCGCTGGCGCTTCGCTCGAGGTCCGATTCCACCCGGACTGCTGCCCTACACCCTCGAGCCGTGGGTGATCTCGAACGATCGGCTTCGATCCACGGGATGGACGCCGACGGTGACGAACGAACAGACCTACGTCGAGAGCACCGACGCACCATGGTGGACGATGGTGTCACCGAAGCGCCGCCAGGAACTTGCCCTCGCTGGCGGGGTGCTGGCGATTGCCGTCGTGGCGCTGGTCGGCGTGGTCGTCGGGCGGCGGCGGTTCAGTCGTCGACGAGGCTGAGGAGATCGCCACCGCTCACCCGGGCAACCAGGTCGCCGGCGGCGTCGAACACCACCGAGCCGTCTGGCACGGTGAGCTGTCGGACCTCATCCCACTGCAGTCGGTAGGTGACCGCTTCGGTGCGCAGGAACACCATCTCGTCGTCGGTCGGCGGCTCGTTGGCGACGTCGGTCCCGTCGAGGTCGAGCTGCGGGCTCGACGTGACCGCGTGTGGAAATGCTGCGAACGACGTCAGCAGCGCCGTGGTCGGCCTGACCTGGACTGCCTCGGCGTCTGAAAGTCGGGTCTCCGTCGACGCCGGCAGGGCCACGGTGCGGGGGGTGACCGGAGTCGTCGTGGAACTCAACGCCACCGGGCCGTCGGCGGTTCGAGGGGTCATCGCCACGACCATCGTGGCAACCGCAAGCACGGCCATCGCTCCGCCGGCGAGGGCAACGACGTTGGTGTGGGTGCGCCGACTCGGATCATCGACGTCGATGCGCGTCGGACCGAGTTCGGAAGGATGCCGCCACGATCGCTCGTGAGGGGGCAGGGGACCGGGCTCCACGAAGACGAGATCGTACAGCTCGCCACGGGGGTGCTGTCCGCGGGCGACGTCGCGCCCACTGACTGTCGGTTCATCGTCGCTACGATGCCATCGTGGAAGAACCCTTCGACGGTGACGACTGGTTCGGCCTCGCCGATTCCGAGCTGCCGGTCGGATCGGCCTACTCGTGGGCGATCCAACCCCGATGCGGGGCTGTCGTGTTGTTCAGCGGAACGATCCGCGACCATGCCGATGGGCGATCGGGCGTCGAGCATCTCACCTACGAGGCCTACGAGGAACAGGTCGACGCCCGCTTCGCCGACATCACCTCCGAGTTGCGTCGTCGCTGGCCCGAGACGGGGCGCGTTGCCCTGCTGCACCGCATCGGCCGACTCGAGATCGGTGAGTCGTCGGTGATCGCCGTCGTCTCGGCTCCGCATCGTGCCGAGGCGTTCGAGGCTGCCCGATTCGCCATCGATGCTCTCAAGGAGTCCGCCCCGATCTGGAAGCACGAGGTGTGGGCCGACGGAGCCGACTGGGGCACCGGGGCGCACGAACTCCGCGATCCGCGGTCGGTCGGGGCCTCCGAGTGATCGTCGCGGTCATCGGCGGCGTGGCCGTGCTCGGCGTTCTGGTCGCATTCGTTGCGTCCGCCGCCGGTCGCAATCGTCGACCGACCGACAACATTGCGTCGTTCCGCCGTCAGATCGACGCGCTGTCGCCCGAGGCCCGCCGCCAGACGTCGGATCGGATGAAACCCACCGAGCGCAGCGTCAGCGGCGATGATGGTGTCGATGACACGTGACGCCACCGCGCTCGGCGCGGCCTGCACCTTCGACCCGACACGAATGACCTCACATGGCGCGTGACCTCGCCATCGACCTCGGCACCGCCAACACCCTCGTGTACATGAAGGGTCGCGGCATCGTGCTCAACGAGCCGTCGGTCATCGCGCTCAACCGCCAGACCGGAGAGGTGCTCGCGACCGGTCGCGAGGCATGGCAGATGATCGGTCGCACGCCGGGCTACATCGTGGCGGTGCGTCCGCTTCGCGGTGGTGCCATCACCGACTTCGAGATCACCGAACGCATGATTCGTCTGTTGCTGCAGCGCGTGGGAGTGAGCCGTTTCACGAGACCCAAGGTGGTCATCTGTGTGCCGTCGGCCATCACCGAGGTCGAGCGGCGGGCGGTCACCGACGCTGCTCGCCGTGCGGGCGCTGCCGATGCGAACCTGATCGAGCAGCCGATGGCTGCGGCCATCGGTGCCGACCTCCCCATCGACGAGCCGGTCGGCAACATGGTGATCGACATCGGTGGTGGCACCAGTGAGACTGCCGTGATCAGCCTCGGCGGAATCGTGGCACTCGAAGCGGTGCGCGTGGGCTCGTTCGACATCGACGCCGCGATCCAGAACTACGTACGCCGCGAGCACGGCATCGCCATCGGCGAACGAACCGCCGAGGAGATCAAGGTCGCGATCGGATCCGCCGACCCGACTCCCGACGAGAACCAGGCCGAGGTCCGCGGGCGCGACCTGATGACCGGGCTGCCGAAAACCGTGCTCCTCACGCCTGAAGAAGTGCGCTACGCGATCGAGGACGTGGTGTCGTCGATCGTGGCGTCCGTGATCCGCTGCCTGTCCAAGGCTCCGCCGGAGCTGTCGCAAGACTTCCTCGTGCGCGGCATGTTCCTCGTCGGGGGCGGCGGGCTGTTGCGTGGGCTGGCCGAACGGATCGAACGCGAGACCGAAGTGCCGGTGAAGATGTCGAACGTGCCACTCGAGGCCGTCGTGCTGGGCGCCGGCCACGTCATCGAGCACTATGACGCCCTGAAGGGCATGTTCATGGGCGCCCGCCGTTGAACATGGGTTCTCGTGAACAAGGTGCGGCTCAGGTACGCATCTTGTTCACGAGAACGGATGGTGCAGGGGGGCGATGAGGACCCCCACGCTCCCCGACGACGAGCAGGTGCGCGACGGACTGCGACGAATCCGGGCCGAACTCGACGTGCCCGACGCGTTCCCCCAGGCAGTGCTCGACGAGGCATCGCAGGTCGCGAGGCGCGGGGCATCTGTCGACCACGTCGATCGGACGGACGTCGAGTTCGTCACGCTCGATCCGGCCACCAGCACCGACCTCGACCAGGCATTCGCCATCGACGTCGTCGGTGACGATCTCGTGTTGCGCTACGCGATCGCCGACGTCGGATGGTTCGTGGTTCCGGGCGGAGCGATCGACGCCGAGGCGTGGGTCCGCGGTGTCACGGTCTACCTGCCCGACGGGCGAGCCGGCCTGCACCCGCCGGAGTTGGCCGAAGGCGTAGCGAGCCTGCTGCCCGACGGCGATCGACCGGCCGTGGTGTTCAGCGTGCGCATCGCCTCTGACGGCGCGGTCTCGCTCGAGGATGTCGAGCGTTCGCTGGTGCGCAGTCGAGCGAAACTCGCGTACGAGGACGCCACCTCCGACGATCTTCCGGCAGGGTTCGACGAACTCGCGGCGCGGATCGAGGCTGCGGAGCGCGAACGTGGGGCGGACCGTGTCGACACCCCAGAGCAGGAGCTGCAGCGGGTGGACGGGGGCTATGAGCTCCGATTCCGGCCGCGGCGTGTCGTCGAGCGGCGCAATGCGGCGATGTCACTTGCGGTCAACATGGCGGTCGCCGACGCGCTCTTCGCGGCAAAGACCGGTCTGTTCCGCACGATGCCAGCGGTCGACGAGCGAGCCGAGCAGCGGCTGCGTCACACCGCGCAGGCATTCGGGTTGCCATGGGCGCCGGACGTGCCACTCGAGCGGTTCGAGCCGTCGCTCGATCGTGAGGACCCCCGAACCGCAGCGTTCCAGCTCGCGATCCGCCGGGCGAGTGGCCGGGCGTCGTACGAGCCTTACCGCGAAGGTGTCGTGCCGTGGCATGCCGCGGTGGCAGCGACGTACTGCCATGCGACGGCACCACTGCGACGATTGGCCGACCGGTTCGTGGTCGAGGCGGCGATCGATGTCGCTGCGGGTCGTTCGGTGCCCGAGTACATCCAGACGGCGTTCGAGTCGCTCCCTGAGGTGATGGATCGAGCGAACGCCCGCGCCGCTCAGGCCGATCGTGCAGCACTCGATCTTGCTGAGGCGCTGGTGCTGAGCGGCCGCGAGGGCGAGGTGTTCGATGCAGTGGTCACCGCCGAGGACGAACGCGGCGCGAGCATCCAGGTGTGCGAGCCGGCGATCATGGCGAGGGTTGCGGCGCGACGCGTCGACCCCGGTGACGAGATACGGGTGCGGTTGGTCCGAGCCGACTCGGCGTCGCGGTCGGTCGAGTTCGCCCGCGTCGGTTGATCACGGGTGCGTTGCGAAACTTCGTGGACGTGCGAGGTCGAGCGGTCTAACGTGACACTCGTTCGTCGATCGGGAAGGAGGCTTTTCACATGACTGCATCTGTGTTTGCCCCATCCGGTCGCGCCCTCGCCTGCTGAGCGAGCCCAGCACCTCGTGTGCGTGGCGACCGGTGTCCCCGTTCGTCGTACGCATCACCCAGAGGTTCTTCACCATGTCCGAACACCCGGAATGGCTCGTCGTCGAGCCCTACACCGACATCGACCACGGTGTCGTCAAGAGCGGGAAGGAGGCACAGGTCAACCTCGTCGAGCGAATCGGCGACGACGGCCGGTCGTGTCTTGTCGCCCGCAAGCGTTACTTGCCCCGCCACGTCACCCAGAAGGGCCAGCTGGAGGCGATGGGCGTGCAGAGGTCCTCGGCGTTCCGTCACGACGTGCAGTACCGGGAAGGCCGCCAGTTCCGCAAGTCACGCGATCGGCGCGCCATCGAGCGGATGTCGACCTACGGCAAACGGTTGCTCCAGGACCGGTGGACGGGAACAGAACACGACGTGATGTCACAGCTGTGGCACGCGGGGGTGGCCGTCCCCTACCCGATCGCATTCAGCGACGACGTGTTCGATCTCGAGTACGTCGGCAGCTGGGAAATGGCGGCGCCGCAGCTGTCGGCGGCCCGACTGTCGCAGTCGCAGGTCGCCGACGCCTTCGAGCAGTTGCTCGTCGGACTCCGTGGCATGACTGCAGCAGGGATCGCCCACGGGGACCTGTCGGCGTACAACCTGCTGTGGTGGCAGGAGCGGTTGTGGTTCATCGACTTCCCGCAGTCGATCGACATCGCTGCCAATCTCCAGGGGCTCGACTTCCTGCACCGTGACGTGCTGAACGTCTGTCAGTGGTTCGAGCGGCGCGGGTTTGAGGTCGACCCCGAGGAGGTGTTCGCGGACCTGCTCAGCTTCATCTGACGAGCGCACGCCGAGAGGCGACGTCAGGAGTAGATCTGGCCGGTGCGAGCGACCGTGATCGCTCCATCGATGCACGTGAGGTTCTCGGAGGTGACGCCGATGACCGGATCGCCGGCGACTCCGGTGAACGCTTCGGGCGGCAGCGCCACGACGTTGCCGAGGACCTCGACGGTTCCGCTGAGGTTGATCTTCGACATCGTCGTCGTATAGGAGTCGTTGGATCCTGAATAGGTTCCGGTGATCGACCCCGCCAACGTGATCGTCGAGACGTTGCCGAATCCGTCGTCGACGCTGTACGGCGCGCTCGATCCGAAGTCCCAGATCAGCGAGCCATTCGGCTCCATTCGCAGCCGCACACCGGTGGACGCAGCTGCCATCGGCTGGCTGAAGAGGTCGACGCCGATACACGCACCACCAGCGGTGGGCGGCTCGGGAGTGGAGGCCGGTGTCGAATCGAGCGTCGTGACGGGGTCGGGTGGCGGGTCGTGGAACGTCACGGTCACGATTGCGGCCGTGGGGGGTGGGTCGCTCATCTCCTTGATCGTGGTGGCAACCCCGGCGGTGAGGTACTGCAGCGCAGATCCGATAACGCCGTCGCCGGCAAGCCGCTCGATGAGCTTGGCGATCAACTTGTCGAAGGTTTCATTGCCCGGTCGATCGACTCGGGCTTCGAAGACGAGCCCCGACGAGGTCGCTTGACCATTTGCGGCCTGATCGGCGCTCTCGACGCTGGTGTCGTAGAGCAACGTCGCCTCGTAGCGTCCGTCGATCTCCATGATCACGCCGTCTTCGCTGAGCTTCGTTGCATGGGTGCCGAACGTGTGTGTCCACGCGACGATGCCGCCAACGGGCGAGATCTCGGGGAGGTCGATCCCGATCAGCTGTGCGCACGACTTCAGCGCTTCAGGCCACTTGACCTGGAGCCCCGGATCGACCACGGTCCGAACAGTGCCTCGCTGGCCGACTCCCGGCGCGACGCCGTAGGCGATCGGATCCTCGTTCGCTTCGATCGTCACCGTCCACGGCGACACCGACCCGACGAGGCCGGCGATGAAGCCGAGCGTCGCGAGCATGTCGAAGGTGCCCTTGCCCGGGATCGCGTACGGCAAGGCGGCCTTAGGGAGCAGGCCGATCGCGACCTGCGCCCTCTTGCCGAGCCAGGAGTCTTTCCCGCCGAGCGCGTCGTAGACCAGGCCCAGGACCTCCTCCTGGAATGCCAAGAGAGCGCCACACGGATTGTTGATGATGTTGGCGGGCAGAACCTGTGCGATCGAGGGTCGGCGGTTCGGTGCAGCGAAGCCCTGGGGGCCGCGACTCGCTTCGGCGGCCTCGAACTGCTCGGCCGTGAACGGAGCCACGACCACCGGTGAGGCGGGAAGCGTCGAGGGCACGTTCCCGTCGGCGTCTGCGAGCGTCGCTTCGTAGGTGAACAGCACCACGACGGCCGTCGGGATGACGACGTCGACGGTGTCGTCGAAGTCGAGCGTCGGCATGAGCCCCTGGGCGATCTCGGCGATCGGAGATGCAGCCTCGAGCACCCATGCGCCAACCATGAGATCGAGCGGCATCTCGTCGTCGGGCATCGGGATCTCGGCGCGGAGCTGCGCACCGGTGAGTCCTTGGCCGGCATCGGCGTCGCGAAGCAGGTTCGCCGACTGCCAGTCGGTGAGCGTCAGGCCTGGGCCGGCGACCGGATCGTCGATCGATGTGATCGTGATGCCGGCTGCGGTGAACGGGTTCGAGTCGTCGACAACCGCTGTCGGAGGGGGTGCCGAAGCGGTCGCCGCGGCAGAGTCCGAGGACGGCGACTCGTCAGCTGCCGAGCACGAGCTCACGACCGCGGCGAATGTCAGCGCGATCGCTACGGAACGACACGACCGAAGCGACATGATGACCCCGTGTTCAGCTCGACGATCGGTCACCTGAGGGCGACCGGATCACGGTGGGTGCACCATGACCATCAGTGATCATAGAGATCGGACGTGTGTGGTGCGCGGCATTGGCCGCCGTCAACCTGGGACGAGGCGGGCGACGACGCCGGCGTTGGAGACGGCGAAGAGCTCACGATCGGGGCCTTCGGCGATCGCAGCGAGCCCACCGAGCTGTGCGACCTCGATCACTCGTGGCTGGTCCGAGGGGGCGGTCGGATCGAGCGCCCAGATCTGCCCAGTGCAGTAGTCGCCGAACACGTACCAGCCGTGGAGATCGGCTGCCGCAGTGCTTCGTGCGACTGCGCCACCACTCACCGAGCAGCGACCATCGGCGTGGTCGTAGACGAACAATGGGGACGAGGCGCCGTCGGCTGACTGGTCGGTGTTGAACGGTTCGAACCCCTCGATCGCGCTCCACCCGAAGTTGGCGCCACGCGCAGCGTCGAAGCGGTCGGCGGCGACGGCCCGATTGATCTCCTCGAAGTCGCCCTGCCCCACGTCGGCGATCCAGAGATCGCCCGTGTCGGCGTCGAACGAGAATCGCCACGGGTTGCGCAACCCGTACGACCAGATCGTCGGGTCGGCTGACGCGTCGTCGATGAACGGGTTGTCGGGTGGCACGCTGAAGGGCTCATCGCCGTCGGCCACCGGATCGATGCGCAGGATCTTGCCGAGGCGGCTGCTCAGGTCGAGTGCGTAACGCTCCGGGTCGCCGCCCGAGCCGCCGTCGCCGAGGCCGATGTACAACAGCTGGTCGGGTCCGAACACCAACTGGCCGCCGTTGTGGTTGGAATACGGTTGGTCGACGGTGAGTACCTCTCGATACGACTCCCGATCGAACTGGCCCGAGGTCGGATCGATCGTGAACTCTGCAACGACGGTGTTGCCGCTGGTGTCCGTGAAGTCGATGTAGGCGACGTCGGCGCCTGGATGAAAGGCAAGACCGAGCAGACCCTGCTCTCCGTTGGCGTCGGTGAGATCGGTGACGTCGAGCACGACCTCACTCGACACGTCGTCGACCGCGAGCACTCGGCCCGGCTGCTCGACGACGAAGACCCGGTCGTCGCCGGGCCGGTGAGCGACCACGACCGGTTGGTCGAAGGTGCCGATCTCGTCGAGCGACACCGCCGGTTCGGGCAGCGGCCCTGGATTGGGTGTTGCTGTCGCCGTCGCAGTCGGTTCGAGAACCTCGGAGGCTGGCGGCGAGGTGTCCGCCGTGGTCGACTCGACATCCGCGGGGGACGTCGTCGGAGTCGGAGCGACTGTCGGCGCAGGTTGTCCGCTCCCGAACGAGTCGTCTGCTGCGTCGGATCCGCAGGCAGCGAGGCCCAACGTGATCACTCCGAGAAGGACTGCAGTTCGAATCACGCCACATCTCTAGCGCGATGACCCGCTGCATGCACGTCGCGCTCGAGAAGCTCGCTCAATTCGTGATGCGAGTGAGGCCTTCTTGCACCACGCTGACGGCCAGTCGTCCGTCGCTGGTGAAGATCGAGCCCTGGGCCATCCCGCGAGCCGATGACGTCGACACCGCCGACTGGGCGTAGAGCAGCCAGTCGTCGGCACGGAACGGCCGGTGGAACCACATGGCGTGGTCGACACTGGCCATCTGCATTCCCGGGGTGTCCCAGTCGAGTCCGAACGGCAACAGCGTGGTGTCGAGCAGCGTCATGTCGCTCGCATAGGTGACGACGCAGGCGTGCAGCACCGGATCGTCCGGGAGCACCCCGTCAGCGCGGAGCCACACGTGCTGCTTGGTGGTCGATCGTCCTCGCCGGCTCGTGGGGTCGCCGTCGACGTAGCGGAGGTCGATCGGCCGCGGACGGTGGAACCAGTCACCCATCTGTTCTGCGTAGGGAGCCATCCGGGTGTGGAAGTCGGCCAGGTCGAGCGGGTCACCCATCCCGTCCGGCATGGCGAGTTGATGGTCGTGTCCGGCTTCCTCGTCGTGGAAGCTCGCCTGGAGGTTGAAGATCGCACGTCCGTGCTGGATCGCCACGACCCGTCGTGTCGAGAAACTCCGCCCGTCGCGGATCCGATCGACCTCGTAGAGGATCGGCACCGTCGGATCGCCGGGTCGCAGGAAATATGCGTGAAGTGAGTGGACGAGGCGATCGGGCTCGTCGATCGTGCGGGCCGCCGCGATGAGCGCTTGGCCTGCCACCTGGCCGCCGAAGACCCGTTGACGGTTCTCGTCGGGTGACCGCCCGCGGAAGATGTTGACCTCGATCGCTTCGAGGTCGAGGAGGTGGACGAGGTCGTCCAACGCCGACTGGTTCTGGGCGGCACTCTGCATGACAGCCGTCATGTTGGCACGTCGTAGGGTCAGCGCATGACCTTGCTCGATCTCCCCGCTGACGATGTGCTCAACACCACGCGGGCCGTGCGTAAACGGCTCGACTTCTCCCGGCCCGTCGAGGACGACGTCATCCGCGAGTGCGTGGCCACGGCGATGCAGGCACCGTCGGGCTCGAATTACCTGACCATGCAGTTCGTGGTCGTCAAGGACGCCGACAAGCGTCGCGCAATCGGTGAGATCTACAAGCAGTGTTGGGCGATCTACAGCTCGATGCCGTACTTCGCCGGAGCGATCCAGAAGGAGGGCGACGCCGAGCAGGCGCAGCAGGATCGCGTGGTCGATTCGGCGACCTACCTGTCCGAGCACATGGCCGATGCCCCGGCGCTGGTGTTGGGTTGTACCGCGGGTCGTGTCGATGGTGCACCCGCGATGATGGCAGCGTCATCGATGGGCAACATCCTTCCCGGCATGTGGAGCTTCATGCTGGCGGCCCGTGCCCGCGGGTTGGGAACTGCGTGGACCACGATCTCGTTGATGATGGAGAAGGAGGTCGCCGACATCGTCGGGATCCCGTTCGACGACATCCAGCAGGCATGCCTCACGCCGCTCGCCTACACCGTCGGCACCGATTTCAAGCGAGCGCTGCGTCCCGACCCCGACGCGATCATCCACTGGGACACCTGGTGAAACCCGAGCGCCGTCGGTTGGCGCTCGCCACGAAGGGGTTCATGCCGCCCGACGAGGGCGATGCGCTCTGGGCTGCAGCCGTTGCTGCGAGCGCCGCTGTGCCTTGCGCTCCAATGCTCGAAGTCGGCTCGTACTGCGGCCGGTCGACGATCTGGCTGGGTGACGCCGCCGAGCAGGCCGAGGTCGTGCTCTTCGCGGTCGATCATCATCGTGGCTCCGAGGAGAACCAGGCCGGCTGGGATCATCACGACACCGAGGTCGTCGACGCTCGAACCGGTCGGATGGACACGTTGCCGTTCTTCCGGGCCGCGATCCACGACGCAGGGCTCGAAGACTCGGTGATCGCCGTCGTGGGCAAGTCGCCGACGGTGGCGACGACGTGGACCACGCCGCTCGCATTTCTCTTCATCGACGGCGGCCACGGCGACGAGCCTGCTCGTCTCGACTACGAAGGCTGGACTCCGCACGTTGCCGTTGGTGGCACCCTGGCGATCCACGACGTGTTCCCCGATCCGGCCGACGGTGGACGGCCGCCGTACGAGCAGATCTTCAAGCCGGCACTCGAATCTGGTCGCTTCGAACTGACGTCCGCGACCGGGTCGCTACGCGTGCTGCGCCGAGTCGACTGACGCTCGAGCCTGCGACCACTCGCCGTACTGGCGCACCACGATGAAACGCTTCCGGTCGACGTAGAGCAGCAGACACCCACCGACGACCATCACCGCAGTGGCGATGAATCCGAGGGTCACCTCGGACCCGGCGGCAAGCAGCATGCCGCCCACGATCGGGCCGAACACCCGGCCGAGTGCCATCACAGCTTGGGCGTCGCCGGCGCGCTCCTCGGGGAACTTCGATCTTTCGGCGAGCAGGTTGAACGCGGCGGGTACGCCCATGAAGAACACGAATCCCCAACCCACCATCGCGGCGCCGAAGACGATGCTGCTCCGCGACACTGCGATCGCGAGCGCGCACATCCCGGTCGCGATGAACCAGATGCCTGCCGGGCCACGACGTCCCTTCCAGCGGGCCGCAGGAATGCCCGCGAGCGCGTTGCCGCTGAACAGCAGTGAGACGGTGAACGGGGACAAGCCGTCGAGGTCCTCGCCGATGGCTGCGCTGTAGACGAAGACCGACGACCCGCCCAGGGTGATCGCCCCGAGCGCGATGAGGATCGCCAGCGCTGCCCGGGTGGGTGCGTGGCGGGTGCGGTGAGGGCGCAGTCGATCGACGAGCGGAACCTGTCGGATCCAGATCAACGGTGTTGCCGTGATCACCGCCAGGACCACGAACAACCAGCGAGGCCCGAACGACTCCAGCACGACCGCGATGAGCGGCGCCATGAAGATGCCGACGATCGGACCGACCACGGCCACATCGCCGGTCTTCTCGATGTCTCCGAACGCTGCCTGCCAGGCGATCCACGCCGCGAACCCGAGCGAGAGACCGCTACCGAATCGCATGATCGTCAGCGTCTCGAAGGTCGGTGCCACGGCAGAACCCAGGTTCGCGAGTACTCCGATCATCGTGCCGTAGACGAACACGGAGCGTACCGGCCGGAGAAAGCGTCCCCCGACCCAGGATGCCAACACGAACCCGGCGAGCTGCGCCGTCGAGATCCAACCCGCCGTACCGAGGGCGACGTCGTAGTCGTCGGACACCGCAGAGAGCAGGAACGGCGTGGCAACGAACACCGCCGTGCTCGATGCGATGGCCACGAGCAGGGCGGTGGGAACCGACGGCTTCGCTGCGGCCAGCAGGCGCACGGGTGCCTGGAACGCCACGTCGGATTCCTCCTCGAACCTTCAGTCGCCGAACTCGCGACGCAAGTCGTCGCGAGCGGCGCTGATGACGTCGCGTACCTGTGTGCGTAGAGCCGGCATGTCGTCCATCGTGAGGCCGTCGGTGCTGATCGGGTCGAGCACCCGCACTTCCGCTTCGGCGTAGCCGAGCCGCCAGTCGTGCTTGCGCAGCGCATTGCGGGTGCCGTGGACGGCGAGCGGAAGGATCGGTACCTGGTGTTCGATTGCGAGGCGGAACGCTCCGGACTTGAAATGGCGGAGTTCACCGGTCTTCGATCGCGTGCCCTCGGGGAAGATCATGACCGACACCTTCGACTTCAAGCGCTCGCTCGATGCTTCGAGGGCCTTCGCCGTCGACGCGGCGTCACCTCGCTCGAGCGGGATGTCGCGGGCGAGGCGCATCATCCAGCCCACGAGCGGGATGCGCAGGATCTCGATCTTCGACATCCACTTCATCTCGGTCGGCAGGTGCGAGATCAGCAGGATGTCGACGAAACTCTCGTGGTTCGACACGACCACATACGGGCGGCGCATGTCATCCGGCAAGGTGCCCGAGGTACGGAACTTCCACAGTGGAGTGAGGCGCTGGTGCACGACGGTGAGTTTGCGGAACAGGTAACCGGCCGCGTAGGCACCTTTGTCGAACGGCATCGTGACGAGCCGGACGATCGCCACCATCGGTGTCCACACGATCACGATCACGCCCAGCGCAAACCAGCTCCAGATCGAGAACACGGTTCGCGCAAACGTCGATTTCATCGGTGAGCAACGTACCAGTCGACACGGCAGTGGCGATCTTCGCGAGCGATGAGCCAACCGCCCTGATGCCGGCGTTTTGCTCATCGCCGGGAGTCTGCGTGCGGTGGTGATGAGCGAACCGCCCGTATCACGTCACTTGGCTCATCACTGGAGCACGGCCCTGGGCCGGCTGGAAGGGCTAGAACGGGACGAAGACGTCGCTGGCGGGGGTGGCGCGGGTGATCGCGTCGACGGCGAGCACCACGGCGGCTGCGGTGTAGGAGGTGTGCTCGTCGAAGGGGAACAGCACCGGCTCGGGGTACACGATGCCGGTCCAGTACGAACCGTCATCGCGGCGGTGAGTTCGGGTCCACGTGAGCAGATCGGTGGCGGTGGACATGTCGCCGATCGACGCGTAGGCCAGTGCGCACTCGGCGGTTTCCGACGCGGTGACCCACGGTTCGTCGCTCACGCAGCGGATCCCGAGGCCCTCCATCGCGAACGTGTCCCAACCTTCGGCGAGACGGGCCTTTGCGGCTTCACCGGTGAGCACACCCGTGAGCACCGGGTAGTACCAGTCCATCGCCCAGCGGGTCTTCGGCTCGAACGCGTCGGGTCGGCTACGAACTGCCTCGGCCATCACGTCGGCCGCCTCGATCCACTCCGGTCGGAGGAAACCCACACGCTCGCCGAGTCGGGCGCCGCATCGCAGCGCGTGCTGGATACTCGAGGTGCCGGTCAGGAGGGCGTAGTCCCACGGACGAGCATCAGGCTCGACTGCCCACAGCGGCAGACCGTCGTCGCGACGTTGTCCCAACACGAATTCGAGGGCCCGTTCGACCGTCGGCCAGATGGACTCGGCGAACTCGCGGTCCCACGTGAGACGGAGATGGTGCGTTGCGCCGGTCGCGATGTAGGCGCACACGTTGGTGTCGAGCTTGGCGTCCTCGACCGAGCCGTCGGAGTGGTAGTAGGCGTGCCACGAACCATCGGGACGTTGCGTGTCGACGAGCCAGTGGTAGGCGCGTTCGGCCTCGTCGTGGAAGCCGGCAACATCGAGCGCCATCGCCGACTCGACGTGGTTCCACGGGTCGCAGTGACCACCCGGAAACCACGGGATCATCCCGGTGACGAGCTGCAACGAGACCAGGTGCTCGCCCGTGGCTCGCAGTTCGGCGGCGCTGAGGACGCCCGGGAGGTGAGCGACGTGTTTCACCGAACGTGCTGGTCCTGGTTGGCTTGCTCGGCGGAGCCCTTGACGCCGTAGAAGACGATGCTCTTGCCGAGCACGGGCGACAGGACGCGATCGGCGACCTTGGTGACCTTGGGCTGCTCGATGATGTCCCACTCGAGGAATTCTCGATACTTCTTCACTGCCGGGTTGTCGTCGTTGCGCGGTCCCACGGCGCATTTCAGCCACCAGTACGGCGAGTGGAGTGCGTGCGCTCGGTGATGCCCTCGCAGGTCGAGGCCGGCGGTTCGCAGCTTCGCCGACAGCTCGGTGGCGCTGTAGATGCGCACGTGGCCACCCTCGCTCTTCGGCGCGTGGTAGTCGTCGGACAGCATCCAGTTGATCTTTTCCGGCAACCACGCCGGCACGGTGGCAGCGAAGTGGCCACCCGGCTTGAGCACCCGCACCATCTCGGCGATCGCCGAGACGTCGTCCTGGATGTGTTCGAGCACTTCGGAGGTGATGACGACGTCGAACGAACCGTCGGCGAAGGGGAGCTTGGTGGCATCGCCGCGCAGCACGCCCTTGAAGCGATCGACGGCGATCTCGCCGGCATCGACCATTCCGCCGAGCGTTGCACGAGTCTGGATGACCTCGTCCTCGGCGTAGTCGAGCGCCACGACGTCGGCGCCGCGACGTGCGCACTCGAACACGTGGCGACCGAACCCGGCTCCGACGTCGAGCACCCGATCGCCGGGCGCGAGTCCGAGTTGTTCGAACCTGATCGTGAGCATCTCAGATCCGCCCGTTGGCCCGGAGCTTCGCCACGTTCTGCGGCATCGCGAGCACTTCGCGGTACTGCTCGACCGTCTCGTGCGCGCACTTGGTCCAGGTCCAGCGTTCGAGCACCCGCTGGCGACCCGCCGCTCCGATCCGGGCCCGCAGCTCGGGGTCGTCGAGGCCGCGGGCGATGGTTGCTGCGAGGGCGTCCTTGTCGCCGGCCGGACACTGGAGCACCGTGTCACCGTCGGCGCCGGTGACCTCGGGGAGGGCGCCGCCATCAGTTGCGACGAGCGGTGTTCCGGTACACATCGCCTCGATTGCCGGCAGGCTGAAGCCTTCGTACAAGCTGGGCACGACGGCCATTTCCGCCTCGGCGTAGAGCTCGACGATGCGCTCGTCGCTCACGCCCGACACGAACTCGATGTGGGGGGACAGGCCATACGAGTCGATCAGATCCATCGAGTGGCCGGGACGGGGCTTGCCGATGATGGTGAGGGTGACGTCGCGTTCGGTTCGCAGTTTGGCCACCGCTTCGAGCAAGTACGACAGGCCCTTGAGGGCAACGTCCGCCGATGCCGTGGTGATCAGCCGGCCCGGCCGGCGCGCGACGTGATCGAGCGGCTTGAAGAGGTCGGGGTCGACGCCGACCGGGACGAGGCGCATCCGGTCGATGCTGACGCCCATGTCGGTGTGGATGTCATCGATCGAGTTCTGACTCACCACGACGATGCGCGGCATCTTGGACGCAACTCGGCCCTGCATCTTCACGAACGAGTACCAACGCCCGACAGACATGCGGCGCGGGAGGGTCTTGGCGTGGCTCATCTCGAGCTCGCGGTCCTTGGTGATCGGGTGGTGCAGCGTGACGATCGTGGGAATCTGCTTCTCGATCTTCAAGATGCCGTAGCCGAGGCACTGATTGTCGTGCACCAGGTCGAACTCGCCGGCGCGAGACTTGAGCGCGCGAGCGGCCCGGGCACTGAATGCGAGTGGCTCCGGGAACACACCGGTCATGAACGCAGCCATCTCGAGGAGGTCTTCGCGGGTCTTGAGCTCCCAGAAACCAGGGAACCGACCGGGGAAGTAGTCGTTGAACGTGTCGAGGCTCGGCAGCTTCGTGAGCGTGATGCGTTCGTCGAGGATCGGGTAGGGCTGACCGCCGAACACCTCGACCGTGTGGCCGAGATCGGCGAGGGCCTTCGTGAGGTGGCGGGTGTACACACCCTGGCCGCCGACATGGGGTTTGCCGCGGTACGTCAGGTACGCGATCTTGAGTGGGGCGTCAGGATCAAGACCGGCGATCGACATCGCAGCGAGGCTATCGGCGCTCCGTTACCACCCGGTAACGCAGACGTGCTCCTGCCGGACGGTCACCAGGAGATGGCCATCGTGCGCTGCAACGGTGTGTCGGAGTCCACGACGTGTGACGTGAGGTTGAAGGCGTTCGGTGGACCGGACTGCGGTTCAACACAGGTGGTACCGGAAGGCTCGTCGTAGACGACCCAGTGGTCGCAGTCGGAGGTGACCGTGATCCGGGGCAAGGTCGGGCGGTCGTAGTGCAGGATCACCGGTTCGGTGTTGAGGAAGCAGTCGTCCCACGGCCCGTCGGTCGCATCGACCAAGTCACCGGTCTGGATCCCGAAGTCGTCGCGTCGGTACATCGCTGTCGGGAAGAACTCGAGGTGGTCGGGCTTGCGGAACCAGGGGTGCCAGCCGAGCTCTGCCGGGAACGGGTCACCCTCGGTGTCGATCGAGAGCGACAATCTCACCTGGGTGGCGTCGAGCTCGATGCGTTGGTGGGCAGACCCACCGAACGGCCAATTGAGTGCACCGGCGAGCGGGCACGACATCGTGATCGCGGTCGTGGAGCGGTCGACGACGATCCACGGCCGGGTGAACACCGTGCCGTGGATGCTGTGCGAATGCCCGGTGCCACCATTGCCGTCGACATGGTTGACCTCCAACTGGTGGTCGACGCCGTCGAAGGCGAATTGGCCGGCACGAACGCGACCGACCCATGGCGCCATGGGGAACGATCCCCACGCCATCACATGACCGCTGTTGGCGGACATGTCGGCGAGCAGCGGTTCGCCGGCGACGGTGATCTGACCGATGCGCCCGCCAACCGTCGGAGCGACGATGGCCGTCACGTCGCCAGCGGCGAGGATCACGAGGTCGGATGCTTCGGGGACTGTCACGGTGTCGGGCACGTGGGGGATACTGCCTCTCATGCGTGCGCTGGTGCAACGGGTGAGTCGGGCCGAGGTCACGTCGCGGGCGTCAGCCGACGGGGAGTGGGAGGTCGCCGGGTCGATCGGCGGCGGGCTCTGCGTGCTCGTGGGAGCGACGCATTCCGACACACCAGCCGAGGCCGACAAGCTCGCTGACAAGCTATGGGGCCTGCGGATCTTCGACGACGACGACGGTGTGATGAACCGTTCGGTCGCAGACGTTGGTGGGTCGCTGCTCGTGGTCAGTCAGTTCACGTTGTACGGCGACACCGCCAAGGGCCGTCGTCCGAGCTGGATCGCAGCTGCGCGCCCCGAGGTGGCTGAACCGTTGGTGGAGTGCGTCGTCGAACGATTGCGTTCGCTCGGAGCGGCCGTCGAGACCGGACGATTCCGCACCGACATGCGTGTCGAACTCGTCAACGACGGACCCGTCACCCTGATGCTGGAGGTTCACTGACCCCACGACCTGCCAGCTGTCGGCTGCGCCGGGTGAACAAGACCGAAGCGCCGAGCAACAGGATCAGCGCCACGATGAACGGGCCGTCGCCGAGGTTGGTGTACCAGGTGCGGCCGTCGCGCAGTTCGATGGCGTCGTACAACACCCGTTGCTCGCTGACCGAGGTGCGTTGGCGCACGTTGCCGTCGGCGTCGACGATCGCGGTGAACCCGGTCGGTGCCGCCTGGACCACCCACCGCCCGTTCTCGATCGCCCGCAGCCGGCTGGACGCAACCTGTTGGGTCTGCACGATGGTGCCGGTGTAGCTCGCGCCGTTGGTGGGGTTGAGGATTGCCTGAGCGCCGGCCTTCACACCTTCGCGGGCGCGGCCGGCGAAGAACACCTCCCACGAGATCACCACGCTCAGGCGGGTTCCGTCAGGGAGATCGACGAACGCCGGTCCGGTACCGGCGTTGGCATCGCGGCCGATCTGTTCGATTGGAGCGCCCAGTGCCTCGAGGACCCCGCGCAGCGGGACGTACTCGCCGAACGGTACCCGGCGCACCTTCACGTACTGGTCGACGACGTCACCGTCAGCGGAGACCACGATCTGGGAATTGATCCTCGGGTCTTCCGTGACTCCGACAGCGAACGGTGCGTCGAGTCTGCCGGCCTCGGTGGCGATCGCACGAGCGATGTCGGATCCATCGAACACCTCGACGTCGATCGTGTTCTCGGGCCAGAGCACGAGATCGAGGGCGGCGCCGTCGGGAATGGCGTGGGTGGCCTCGAGGTGGCGCTCGGTGACCAGCCTCGACGGCACCTCGAGCGCGCTCGTGCCCTGCTCGCCGCCGCCCTGCACGGCGGCCACCTCCAACTGTTCGCCGGTGTCGTCGCCGGTGGGCGCCACGCTGCTCAGCACCACGATCACGGCCACGGCGAGCAACGTGAACGCGCGGTGCGGTGTGCCGTGCGCTGCGGGCCGGAACCGACGAGCGAACGCCGGGACGGCGGGGGACGGGCCGGCGAGCGCGAAGCCGAGTTGGAAGATCAACCAGGTCAACAGGATCACCCCACCGATGCGAACGACGCCGACGAACGGCCCGCCGACCTGCGACATGCCCATCGTCGCAAGGGGGATGCCTCCGAAGGGGAAGGAGAATCGCACTGCCTCGACCAACGCATGTGCCGCCGGTCGACCGATCACCCGCCACGCGCCGATGGGCGCCAGCAGCGCAGCGCCGGCGTGGAAGAGGGAGAAGAACAGTCCGGCGACGACATAGCCGGGCGCCGTGAGCTGCACCATCCAGCCCATCCCCAGGTACATCCACCCCGCCCCGAACAGCATGCCCAGACCGAAACGCTGGCGCCGGGTGGGCGTGTCGCCGAGCGCCACCTCGAACAGCAGCACCCCGACGATCGCGAGTGGCCAGAACCCCCACGGTGGCATCGACAGGGCGACGAGCGTCCCGGCACCCAGCGCCAGGGCGGGTCGCGCGAGACGCCGGTGCAGCGCCTGAGGCCTGGAGGCGTCGTCGATCAAGTCGAGAGTGCGAGGTTGACGACGATGCGTTTCGCCGTCGACCCGAGCGGGTGACACGCGAACAGTGTTGCCGTCGGTGTGGGGGTCGGGTTGGTGATCCACAACGAGTCGGGCGTGACGATCTGCGTGCCCGTCACCAGGTACGTGAAGGTTCCGTCCGCGGTGGAGAAGATCACTTCATCGCCGGGTACCAGCGCATCGAGATGGCGGAACTCGGCGCCGTGGCTCGTGCGATGGCCGGCGACGACCACGTTGCCGACCTGGCCGGGCAGCGCCGTGCCGGGCCAGTGACCGGGACCTCGATCGAGTGTGGTGAGCCTGATGCCCTCGTGCAGTTCGGAATCGAGACCGACCTTCGGGATGGAGATCCGCCCGAGCGGCGCATTGTTCTCGGCGCCGCGAGCATCACTCGGCGGCGCCACCGGCTGGGTCATCTGCAGCGGCAGTGTTGTCGTGGTCGTTGTGGTGCTGGTTGTCGTCGTCGTCGTGGTGGTTGTGGTTGTCGTGGTCGACGTCGTGCTGGTCGTGGTCGGAGGGAGCGTGGTGGTGGTGGTCGTTGCCGAGGCGGCGTTGAAGGACGCCACGGTGTCGGGGGATCGATCGAGATCCACGGCGAGTGCCACCCCGAGCACTCCGAGGGCGAGCACGACAGCACCGACCAGCGCGATGACGCGCGGACTGCGACCCGGCCGATCGTCGATGCTCGAAGAAAACCCCATCAGCGAGATTCTGCCAGATCGTTTGCAACTCCGCTCGCGCGGCCCGCGATTGCGGTGGCCGCCCGGATACACGCAGGGATCCCGATTCCCCGGAACCCGGCGCCGGTGACGAACACGCCTGGGGGGAGCGCCGCTTCGACATCGTCGACCCAAGCAGCGTGATGCGGGCGGTACAGGGCGAACGCAGCGGGCCAGCGGGTGATCCGGACCTCGTCGGGGGAGAACGAGACCCCGAGGTGGTGTTCGAGGTCGTCCAGCACGACCTGGCACACCTCGTCGTCGGTGAGGTGCATCACCGCCATACCCTCGCGTCCGATCGACACCCGCAGGATTTCCCCGCCTGCCGGCGGGCGCCAGTGCCCCCACTTCTGCGAGGCGAACGACGCCGCCGTCACCCAGCGCTGATCGGGCTTCGGCACGAGATACCCGCTGAGGCCACGGAGTCGCTCGGGCCACTGGTCGGCGGGCACGTGCAACGTGACCATGATCACGTCCGACGTCTGGGCCCGTCCGAGCAGACCCGCTGCGTCGGGTGAGACATCGCACAGCGCGGCGGCCGTCGCAGCCGCAGGGGTTGCAAACACGACGGCGTCGAAGACGTGCTCGGCTGCCGAAGTCGTGGGCGCCGTCGAGTTCGGATCCCCATCGATGCCGGTTGCGTTCTCCGTGTCGAGCTGCCAACGACCATCGCCGGTGCGGGTGATCGAGGTCGCCTTCGTGCTGGTGCAGATCCGACCACCGGCGCTGACGATTGCGTCGGCGGTGGCTCGCACGAGCGCTCCCAGACCGCCGCGCGGCGTCGCGAAGATCGGACTCGAAGCCGGCGTCGCCGTACCTGCGTGCGAGCGGCGTTCGCGTCGCGCAGCGAGCAGGATGCTCCGGTTGCCGTTGGCGAGTGCTGCGAGCTGCGGCACCTCGGCGAGGCTGAACCTGTCGGTGTCGGCGGCGTAGATGCTGCCGACGAGCGAGTCGACCAGACGTTCATGTACCTCATCGCCGAAGCGGGCGCGCACGAAGGCACCGATCGAGTCGGCGGCGGTTGACGTGCGCGGGAGAAGCGGCTCGATCGCGGCTCGCACCTTGCCTCGCCACGACAACAGCGAGGTGGTGGCGAGCGGGCGGATCCTTCCGGGCAACCCGAGCATGAGACCCTCGGGAATCGGGTGCAACCCGTCGTGCCAGACCGCAGCCCCGACCGGCTCCGGTGACACGAGGTCGTCACCCAGCCCGACTCGCCTCGCGAGCGTCACCGCTTCGGGAACGCGTGCGAGGAATGCGTCAGCACCTTCGTCGACGCCCTCGACGCCGGCGAATGCTGAGGCGGCGATCTTGCCCCCGATGTTGCCGGTCGCCTCGAACACCGTGACGTCGGCATCGCCGGAGTCAGCGAGCGCCAGCGCCGTCGCCAGGCCGCTGATGCCGGCACCGACCACGGCGACTCGTGGCCGTGGGTTCATCGTGCTGCCCGAACGGAACTGATCGACGTGACGTTCATGGTGCGAGTGCACGCACCCGTGCGGCGAGCGCCGCCATGATCGTCGGATCGTCGTTGACGCACGCCGTTCGGTCGAAGGCCAGTCCCAGTGAGGCCGCCCGCGCTGCGGCTTCGATGTCGAGGTCGTACAGCACCTCGAGGTGGTCGGCGACGAAGCCGCACGCAGAGACGATCACGCCTGCGATCCGGTCGCCATCGGGTTGCTCATTCGACCCGAGAGCGTCGATGACTTCGAGGATGTCCGGGCCGATCCACGGCTCTGGGGTTCGTCCAGCGGACTGCCACGCGATCTGCCAGTCGTCGCCTTCGACCAGGCCGACGCGCGCTGCGACCGCCTCGGCGGTCGAGCGCAGCTCGTCGGGATACGGGTCGCCGCCGTCGATGATCCGCTGCGGGAGCGAGTGCGCAGTGAACAGCACCCGAACGCGCCCACCGGTCTGCTCTCGCATCGCCGAGACCCGTGCAGCGAGGTCGTCGGCGAGGAACTCGACGAACGCGGGCTCGGTTGCCCAGCTGTCGACTCCCGCCACTTCGATGGCGGCGCCCGAGTCAGCGACACCCTGGCGGACGCGGTCGAGGTACTGGCCGATCGAATACGACGAGTAGTGCGGTGCGAGCACCAGGCCGATGACCGTTGCCGCTCCACCCTCAGCGACGCGTCGTGCCGTGTCCTCGACCTTCGGGTCGGCGTGCTTCAGGCCGAGTGACACCTCGAACCGTCCGGGTTCGGCGGCATTGAGGGCCGACTGCAGCGCGACGCCCTGTGCCTCGGTGAGTTGGGCGAGCGGCGAGACCCCACCGATCGCGGCGTAACGAGCGACGAGGTCGGCGAGTGCTTCCGGAGTGGGCGGACGTCCCCGGCGGATGTCGGTGTAGTACGGCTCGATCTCGGCGGGCGTGCGGGGTGTGCCGTATGCCATCAGGACGACGGCGACTCGATCGGATGTGGCATTGGTGGCAGTGGTGGTCATCAGGTGGGGATCCCTTCGGTGACGCGAGTGCGTTCGTGAACGAGATCGACCACGGCTTGGAGCACCGCCGGGTCGGTGTCGGGTTGCACACCGTGGCCGAGATTGAAGATGTGGCCGGGATGCTGGCTGGTGTCCGGCAGTTCGTTGTCACGCAGCACCTGGCGTGCGCCGTCGAGCGCCGGTTCGGTGCCGGCCAGCACGAGGGCCGGATCGAGATTGCCTTGCACGACCAAGTCGTCGCCGAAGCGTGTGCGCGCATCACCGATCGGCGTGCGCCAGTCGAGACCGAGCACGGTGGGTCCGGCATCGAGCATGGACGCGAGCAGATGGTCGCAACCGATGCCGAAGTGGATCGCCGGAGCGTCGGGGTGGCGGCGCCGGAGTTCACGGAACACGTGACGCGAATGCGGGAGCACGTAGCGGTCGTACTCGCGTCGGCTCAGCGAACCCGCCCACGAGTCGAAGAGTTGGAATGCCGCAGCGCCGTGGCTGAGCTGGGCGTCGATGAACGTGATTGCCGACTCGGAGAGGCGCTCCATCACCTCGTGCCACAGCACCTCGTCGGTGTGGATCAATGCCTTGGTGTGGCGGTAGTCCTTGCTCGGGCGGCCCTCGATGAGATAGCTCGCCACGGTGAACGGAGCCCCGGCGAAGGCGAGCAGGGGGACGTCGAGTTCGGCGACGAGCAGGTCGACGGTGTCGATCACGTAGGAGATGTCGTCGAACTCCAACGGGCGGAGGCGCTCGATGTCGTTGCTGGATCGCAACGGCCGCTCTGCGACCGGACCGGTGCCGGGTGCCACGTCGATGCCGAAGCCGACCGCGTGAGGTGCCACCACGATGTCGCTGAAGAGCACGGCGGCGTCGACGCCGTAGCGGCGCACCGGTTGCATCGTGATCTCCGCAGCCAACTCGGGTTGTTTGATCGCCTCGAGGATCGATCCGTCGCCGCGCACGCTGCGGTACTCGGGAAGCGAGCGGCCTGCCTGGCGCATGAACCACACCGGCGTGTGATGGGCGCGACGACCGTGCGCGGCGTCGACGAAGGCCGCGTTCGGCGCCGGGTCGGTGGACGATTCGGCACGGGCGGCGTCGTGGGCGGCTGGTGCATCCATCACCGGGCGACGCTATCGCCGGGTCCGGAGTCGGGGTCCGACCGATAGCATTTCGGGACCGTTATGACCCAGCAGCACCCCGATCTCGCTGACGAACAGGCATACATCGACCACGCGTACGAGTGTCTCGACACCAGTCGCGAGGCCGCGTGGCGTATGCGGGACATGACCGAGGCCGACCTCGGTGGCACGTTCCAGGCGAGGTTCGAACGCAACGCGTTCGACGAACAGATGTTGAAGCGACTCGCTGATCTTGATCTCGGTCCAGCGGCACTGGTGTTCGGACGCATCGATCGCTCCGCTGAGTCACCCGATGCCGTCGAGAGCTTCCACATCGGTCGCCTCGCCGTCGCCGACGAGGATCGCGTGCCGGTGGTCGTCGACTGGCGTGCCCCGGTGGCCGAGCCGTTCTACCGGGCGACCGGCCGGAGCCCGATGGGGCTGCTGCGACGGCGGCACTTCGCGGTCGAGGGTCGCAAGTTGCTCGGCCTCGAGGACGAATTGTTCGGCGAAGGTCATCTCGGCCTCGGCCACGACGAAGGTCTCGACGGCTCGACGGGCCCGTCCGACGTTGCCCATGCTGGAGACGGCACCGGATTGCGCGGCTACTCCACGTTGCTGGCAGCCCTCGAACGTGGTCGTACCGGAACGCTCGGTGACATCGTCGCCACGATCCAGGGTGAACAGGACGAGATCATTCGCTCGCCACAGCACGGTGTCCTGGTGGTGCAGGGTGGTCCCGGTACGGGCAAGACCGTCGTCGCACTCCATCGCGCCGCATACCTGCTCTACACGCACCGGTTTCCGCTCGAAGATCAGGGCGTGCTCGTCATCGGGCCGAACCGCGTGTTCCTGCGGTATATCGAGCGTGTCCTTCCGTCGTTGGGTGAGGCCGGCGTCGAGCAGGTCGTGTTGGCGGATCTGGTACCGGGCGTGCAGTTCCTGCGTCCTGACGATCGCAGCGGTATCGACAGCACGATTGCTGCGCGAGTCAAGGGCGATGCACGCATGTCGGACGTGATCGACCAAGCGGTCAACGAACGCGAACGGGCACTGCGTGACGACCTGGTGATCCCGTTCCGCACCGGGTACGTCCGGCTGCGCGTCGACGAGTCGGCCCGCATCGTCAAGAACGCTCGACGACGTTTCCGGCGTCACAACAGCGGCCGGAAGTTCGTCGAGAACGAGGTCTGGTCGGCGCTCGCTGCCACGTATCGCGATCCGGAGATCGGCCCGCGTGATGTCAAGGACACGTTGCGTGGAACCCCCGAGATCCGTGAGGCCCTCGACCGGATGTGGCCGCTGCTCACCCCGGCACAGTTGCTCCACGACCTCTTCGGATCGAAGGCATTGCTCAAGCTGGCCACCAGGGGAGTGCTCGACGAGTCCGAAGCGCTGTCGCTGTATCGCGCGAGGTCCGAGTCGGTCGACGACGTCCGCTGGACGCCCGCCGACGTGGCGTTGCTCGACGACGCTCGTGACGTGCTCGGGCCGAAGCCTGGCCGCGACGGCAAGATCGACGAGACCGACGAGATCCGCACGTTCGGCCACATCGTGATCGACGAGGTGCAGGACCTCACGCCGATGCAGCTCAAGATGGCAACTCGACGGTCGCTGAACGGTGCGATGACCATCGTCGGTGATCTGGCCCAGGCGACCGGGCCGCTGGCACCCACCGACTGGGCTGACGTGCTCGACCATCTGCCCGATCGCAAGCCGTCCCGGATCATCGGGTTGTCGGTCGGCTACCGGATCCCCGGCCAGATCATGGAACTGGCGAACAGGGTGATGGCGGCGGCCACCCCCAGCTTGCGCGCACCGCAATCGGTGCGTGTCGGCGACTCGATGCCGAAGTTCGTGCGCTCGGTCGGAGGGCTCGGTGCATCCGTTGCCGACGAGGTGCGTTCGATCACGAGCGAGTTGCCGAATGCCAGCCTCGGCGTGATTGCGCCCGATTCGATGATCGACGAATTGTCCGAGCACCTGACCGCCGCCGGCGTCAATCACGGCACGGCCACGCGGACCGGTCTCGACGAGGGTGTCACGCTGGTGCCGGTGAGCGTGGTGAAGGGGCTGGAGCTCGATGCGGTGGTCGTGGTCGAGCCGGCCCGGATCGTCGCCGATCACGAACACGGCATGCGGTCGCTCTACGTCGCGCTGACCCGCCCGACGCAACGCCTCAGCGTCGTCCACGCGGACGATCTCCCCGAACCTCTGCGCTGAGTGTTCGAGATGTGCCAGGGGACTCGGCGTTTACGGTCCCGAGCGCACATCTCGAACAGCCGGTCGAAGTCAGCTACCGCCGCTGTAGCGGTCGACGAGATCGGTGAGCAACCGCAGTGCCTTGTCGGCGTCGGCTGGCCGCAGGCGAACCACCGCCGTCGTCGCCATGTCGACCGTCGTGTCGATGCCGCCGACCAGTTCCGGGCGTGTCGACTCGACATCCGGCCGTGCGATGCCCCAGACCGTTTCGATGCGGGCCAACGTGGCTTCTTCGTCACCCGGGTCGCCGATCTCCGAGCTCAAACGGCTCATCTCGGTCGACATCTCCGCGAGCAGCTCCGACGTGGATCCGACGATCGGCACCGTGGTGGTCGGCACGGTCTCGAACGATCCGCCGACGTTGACCTCGCCGTCGTCGGACTCGACCTCGACCACGGTGTCGGCGCACGAGGCAACCATCACACCGGTGATGGCGAGAGCGAGGAGTCGCGCACCGAGGTGTCGATGGGTCACGAAGTGACCAAGATGCGCGCGCTCGCAAACGATCCGACGCCGATGTGCCGGCCGTCGATCTCGACGGTCATGGTGCCGTCGGGCGAGGCTGCGGTGATCGTGCCGCAGTGGCCTGGCTGCATCGAGGACTCCTCGAGGAATTCGAGCAGTCCGGGTTCGAATTCGAGTTCTTCGGTGATCCGTCGCACGGTGAACGGTGAGCCGACGGCAAGCTCGGACAACGGCGCGGAATCGGGCGCCTCGTAACCGGAGCCGGGGATCGGGTTGCCATGAGGACAGGTCGTCGGTGACCCGAGCAGGTTGTTGAGCGCACTCTCGACCGAGTCGCTCATGATGTGCTCCCATTTGCCGGCCTCGTGGTGCGCCTCGGCCCAGCTCAACTTGAGCACATCGGTGAGGAACACCTCAGCCAGTCGGTGGCGACGCACGACTCGTTCGCCGAGGCGACGGCCGGCTTCGGTGAGACAGATGCCGTCGTCGGAGGTGATCAGTCCTTCGGCCTCGAGGCGCTTCATCATCTCGCTGACTGCTGGCCGAGATACCTGGAGTCGTTCGGCGATGCGTGCTTGGATCACGTCGACGTCATCTTCGTGGAGTTCGAAGATGCACTCGCAGTACTCCTCGAAGGCGGGATGGTGTTCACCGCTCGCAGGCATGAACCAACACTACCGCCACACCCTTCTCCGCGCCCTTCGAGCGCGACCGTTCAGCGATGGAGTTTGCGCAGCCAGCTCTCGGCGTAGCGGAGCCGGCGTTCGAGTTGTTCGGTGGTGGCCGTTGCTACCCGGGTGACGCCGGCGAGACGGTTCATCTCGCCCTGCACCTTGGCGTGGCCCCAGCCCGTGATGTCGACGAGCCGTTTCGCCACGTGCGCATTGCGCGTTCGCAGGTCGTCCTTGCGCTCGGCGACGCTCAGCGATCCCGACGGCACCAGCCCGGCTGCGGTCGGTACCTCCGGTAGGTCGATGCTCAGCAGCGGGTCAGCGACGAACTGGGGCTCTGGGATCTCGAGTTCGTCGTCGTAGCGCGCCAGCCCGAGTTCCTCTGGCGTGAACAGCGGCTCGTAACGAATGCCCTGTTCGGTCACCGTGTGCACCGTGATGTCGGTGGCAGTTGACGACACCACGGCGAAGAGCGCCAACTGTTCGGCCGCGTCGTCGGGATGGCGCGGGTCGTCGAGACCCCCGTCGAGCTGGAATTCGTCGCCGTCATCGCTCCCGGGCGGTCGCAGGACGTGGCGTCGGGCCTCGGCGATCTCGAACGCATGCGTCCGTAGCCTGGGGTCGTCGGGGATGTACACGTAGGCCTTCTGGCTGGGACGACCTGCCTGCCAGCGTACGAAGCGTCCCACCGCCTGGCGGAAGAACAGTTCGGTGGAGGTGGTCGTGGCGAACACGCCGACGCGGAGCCGAGGAATGTCCACACCCTCGGACACCATTCGAACCGCAACGAGCCACGGGCGGTCGTTGTGGGCGAACTCGGCGATCTTCTTCGACGCTGTCGGGTCGTCGCTGATCACCACGTCGGCCGGTGTCCCGAACCGGTCGCGCAGCAGGCGGGCGATCCCTTGCGCATGGTCCTGGTCGATCGCGATCACCAGACCGCCGGCGTCGCGGTGGTCCTGGCGAATCGAGCGGAGCTGTTCGTTGGCGCGCGAGAGCACGCTCGGCATCCACTCACCCTCGAGGCTCAACGCCGTACGCAGACGCATCGACATGTGGTCCTTCGTCAGCTCGTCCTGGAAGCTGGCGTTGACGACGTCCCCCGACGCCGTGGTCCACTCCATTTCGCCGTCGACACGCGGGAAGTACACCGGCCGCACGACACCGCCGTCGCGCAGGGCGTCTGCGTAGCCGTAGGTGTAGTCGGCGTGTGCCATGTCGCCCTCGCCTCCGCTGGCGTCGTAGCGCACGAACGGGATCGGTATCGCGTCGCTGCGAAATGGCGTTCCCGAGAGTGAGAGGCGGCGGGCAGCGTGGCCGAACGCCGTGCGGATGCCGTCGCCCCACGCCCGCTCGTGACCGGCGTGGTGGATCTCGTCGAGGATTACGAAGCCGTCAGCCGACAACCCGGCCAGCTTCGACGCCGTGTTTCCCGTTGCGACCTGCTGATACGTGGTGACGAGGCCGTGGACGTCCCGTGCGAGGCCGTCGCCGGGGTTCCAGTCCGGGTCGAGCTGCAGTCCCAGGCGATGGGCGGCGAGTGACCACTGCACCTTGAGATGGCTGGTCGGAGCGACCACCACGAGGGTCCGTGGCTCCTGGGCGAGGCTTGCCCGGGCACATGTGAGGGCGAAGGTGGTCTTGCCGGCGCCGGGGGTGGCGACGGCGAGGTAGTCGGTGTGCGGGTTCGCTCGGAACGCCTCGTATGCAGCACGCTGCCAGGGTCGCAGGATCACAGTCGGCATCGGCCCTCCGAGTGTGGCCCCTTCACCCCTCGCCGACAACTCACCCCGCCGACGTCACCCTCCCCCTTCCGAAAAAGACCTCGACCGTGACGCTGAGCGTCACGATTCCGCACAATTTCGGATGGGGAGGGGTGCCTGCGGAAACCCGGGAGTGGAGGGATCACGCACGCGGCTACGTTTGTCGACGATGACTGATCGGTGAGCCGTCCCTTGTCTGTTCGCACCGCGCCCTTCGGCACGGCTGACTCACCGGAGTACCTCATGTCCGCATCGCTCATCGCTCGTTCTCTCACCGTCGTCCGTGGCGCACTTGTCGTTCTCGACGACGTCGACCTCACGCTCGCCCCCGGCCACCGGGTCGGTCTCGTCGGGCCGAACGGTGTCGGCAAGTCCACGCTGCTGGGCGCGCTCGCGGGTCACGTCCAGCTCGATCAGGGCTCGGTCGACGTCGCTCCTCGGACAGCGAACGTCGGGCTGCTGCCGCAGGAACCGGACCGATCGGCCACCGAAACCGTTCGTGGCTTCCTCGGGCGACGAAGTGGCGTCGCCGGAGCGCAGGTGGAACTCGACGCGGCGACCGCTGCCCTGGCATCTTCGGATCCGGGCGCGGACGATCGCTACTCGGACGCACTCGACCGCTGGTTGGCGCTCGGGGCGGCCGACTTCGACGCCCGCGTCGGCGAGGTGTGGCACGACCTCGGCCTCGACGAGCGGCTCCTGGACCAGACGACGGACTCGCTGTCGGGCGGGGAAGCAGCGCGATCGTCGCTGGCTTCGTTGCTGTTGTCGCGTTTCGATGTGTTCCTGCTCGACGAGCCGACGAACGACCTCGACCTCGACGGCCTCGACCGACTGGAACGTTGGATCCTCGGCGTCGACGCGCCCGTGCTGCTCGTGAGTCACGATCGGTCATTTCTGCGGCGAACCATCACCGATGTCGTCGAGATCGACCATCACTCGCATCGCGCGACGTGGTTCGCCGGAGGATGGGAATCGTTTCTCGCCGAGCGCGAACTGGCCCGACAACATGCTCGCGAACGCTTCGACGAGTACGACTCGAAACGATCGTCGCTCCAGCAACGGGCTCAGCGTGAACGCGAATGGGCGACGCAGGGCCAGGCCAAGGTGAAGAAGTCGGGGGAGACCGACAAGCACATCCGTCACTTCAAGCTGAACCAGACCGAGCAACTCGCAGGCAAGGCAGCGCGAACGCAGAAGGCTGCCGAGCGGCTGGAAGCAGTGGAGGAGCCACGGGAGGCGTGGGAGCTGCGGTTGACGATCCCCACCACCGGCCGGAGCGGCGATGTCGTGGCGACGCTTCGTGGCGCCGTGGTCGAGCGTGGGTCGTTTCGGCTCGGCCCGGTCGACTTCGACCTCCGGGTGGGCGACCGTGTGGCACTGGTCGGGCCGAACGGGAGCGGCAAGACCACGTTGATTTCGTTGGTGCTCGGACGGCTCGTTCCCGATGCCGGCACGAGCTCACTGGGCGCCAGCGTGAAGGTCGGCGAGATCGAGCAGGCCCGATCGGCGCTGCTCGGAGACGAGTCGCTGCTCGATGCGTTCACGTCGGTGACCGGGTTGTCGATCGCGGATGCCCGCACCCTGCTCGCCAAGTTCGGTCTCGGTGCCGAGCACGTCCATCGAGGTGCCGGCACGCTGTCGCCCGGCGAACGCACCAGGGCGTCGCTGGCGTTGCTGATGGCCAACGGCGCCAATCTGCTCGTGCTCGACGAGCCGACCAACCATCTCGACCTTCCTGCCATCGAACAGCTGGAGCAGGCACTCGACACGTTCGCGGGCACGGTCATCCTGGTGACCCATGATCGTGACCTCCTCGACCGGGTCCGCCTGACGCGCACCATCGAGGTTGATTGCGGACGAGTGGTCGAACGACCCTGAACCCGCCGTTCCTTCCGAAATTGCACGGGATCGTTGCGCTCAGCGTCACGAAACCGGACATTTTCGGGTTGGGGCGACCTCCATCCACCAATCGTGGCGGGCGGGCGGGTTGGGTCGGAGGGAGGGTGGGTAGCGTGGCGCGATCGCTGCCCACCCGGTTCTGGAGGCGTTCTCGCCCGCTGTTCGGGAATGGTTCGCGGCATCGTTCCCCGAACCGACCCCGCCGCAGGTGCAGGGATGGCCGCACATCGCCCAGGGCGAACACACACTGATCTGTGCGCCGACCGGATCGGGCAAGACGCTGACAGCGTTCCTCGCCTCGATCGACCGGCTCACCACCACGCCCCGGCCCGAGGAACGTTCGCACCGCACCCGGGTGATCTACATCTCGCCGCTGCGGGCGTTGGCGTTCGACATCGAGAAGAATCTGCGCGCCCCACTGAAGGGCATCGAGTTGGCCGCCGAGCGTCTGGGTGTCGCCTTCGTGTCCCCCGAGGTCGGCATGCGCACCGGCGACACTGCGGCGAACGATCGCCAGAAGCTCATCCGTCGTCCACCCGACCTGCTGATCACGACCCCGGAGTCGCTGTACCTCATGCTCACCTCGTCGGCGCGCGACACGCTTGCCGGGGTCGAGACGGTGATCATCGACGAGATCCATGCGATGGCCACCACCAAGCGTGGCGCCCACCTGATGCTGTCGCTGGAACGGCTGGAAGAGGTCACCGACCGGCCGCCGCAGCGCATCGGACTGTCGGCGACGCAACGTCCGCTCGCGGAGGTCGCCGAGTTTCTCGGGGGCTACGAGGAGCCCGGCCGTCACCGCCCCGTGCGGATCATCGACGCCGGGATCCGTAAAGCGCTCGAGGTCGAAGTGGTGATCCCGATCGAGGACATGTCGACCCTCGGGCAGATGAAGGTCGAGCTCACCCCAGGTCCGGCGACCGCTGCGCTCACCGAACGCCGCACCTCGATCTGGCCGAGCATCTACCCGGAGATCCTCACCCGAATCCTCGCCAACCGGTCGACGATCATCTTCTGCAATGCCCGACGCGCCGCCGAGCGATTGGCCGCCAAGATCAACGAGTTGGCGATCGAGCAGGGGGTGCCCGGAATCGTCGACCCGGTGACCGGCGAGATCATCGACGAACTCGTGCGCGCCCACCACGGGTCGCTCGCCCGTGAGCAGCGGGTGGTGATCGAGGACCGATTGAAGCGAGGCGAACTGCGCGCGATCGTGGCGACGTCCTCACTGGAACTCGGTATCGACATGGGCGCCGTCGACCTCGTGATCCAGGTCGAGTCGCCGGGGGCGGTCAGTCGCGGCCTGCAGCGGATCGGTCGGGCGGGACACTCGGTCGGCGAACCGTCACGCGGATCGATCTTCCCGAAGCATCGCGGCGACCTCCTCGAGGCGGCGGTGGTCGTTCGTCGCATGATCGACGGTGAGATCGAGTCCACCAGGTACCTGCGCAATCCGCTCGATGTGCTCGCCCAGCAGATCGTCGCCCACGTAGCGATCGTCGAGGAATGTTCGGTCGCCGAGGTCGCCGCAATGGTGCGGCGGTGTGCGAGCTTCGCCGAGATCTCCGACGACCTGCTCACCAATGTGCTCGACCTGCTGTCGGGTCGCTATCCGAGCGAGGAGTTCTCCGAACTGCGGCCCCGAATCGTGTGGGACCGGATCAACGATCGCCTGCGCGCCCGCGACGGATCGAAGCGACTCGCTGTCACGTCGGGCGGCACGATCCCCGATCGTGGACTCTTCGGTGTGTTCCTGCCCGACGGCACCCGCGTGGGTGAGCTCGACGAGGAGATGGTCTACGAGAGCCGGCCGGGCGAGACCTTCGTGCTCGGTGCGTCCACCTGGCGGATCGAGGACATCACGTTCGAGCGGGTCACGGTCACGCCCGCGCCGGGCCAGCCGGGCAAGATGCCGTTCTGGCACGGCGATCGACCGGGTCGACCGTTGGAGTTGGGTCGAGCGCTCGGGGCGTTCGTGCGCGAGATCCGCGACCTCGACGAGCGTGCTGCCACCCGACGGTTGATGGAGCACTACTCGCTCGACGCCTTCGCAGCCAGCAACCTGCAGCAGTACCTCGCCGAGCAGGTCGAGGCGACCGGCGCCGTGCCCGACGATCGCACCATCCTGATCGAACGGTTCCAGGACGAGATCGGCGACTGGCGGGTGTGCATCCTGAGTCCGTTCGGCACCCCGGTGCACGCGCCGTGGGCGATGGCGATCGAACGTCGTCTGATGGACCAGTTCGACATCCCCGTCGAGACGATGTGGGGCGACGACGGAATCGTGATCCGCTTGCCCGAGTCGGCGGTCGAGTTGCCGATCGATGCGCTGCTGATCGACCCGGAGGACATCGACGAACTCGTCGTGGCGACCCTGCCGCAGACCTCGCTGTTCTCGGCACGTTTCCGCGAGTGCGCCGGCCGGGCGCTACTGCTGCCACGCCGTCGGCCGGACCGACGCACTCCGCTCTGGCAGCAACGCCAGCGTGCCGCCGACCTGCTCGCCGTCGCTTCGAAGTACCCGACGTTCCCCATCCTGTTGGAGACGTCGCGCGAGTGCCTGCAGGACGTGTTCGACGTCCCGGCGCTGCGCGAGGTGCTCGGCCAGTTGCGGTCGCGGGCGGTGCGGGTGGTCACGGTCGACACCGGCAAGGCGAGCCCGATGGCATCGAGCCTGTTGTTCAACTGGATCACGGCGTACATGTATGAGGGTGATGCCCCGTTGGCCGAGCGCCGGGCAGCGGCGCTGGCGCTCGACCGGGATCTGTTGCGCGACCTGCTCGGCGCCGAGGAGTTGCGCGAGCTGCTCGACCCCGAGGTGCTCGCCGACATCGAACTGGAACTGCAATGCCTTGCCGACGGTCGCCGAGCCCGTTCGGCCGACGAACTCCACGACGTCCTCCGCCGGGTCGGCGACCTCTCGCCTGCCGAGGTCGAGTTGCGCTGCGAGTCGGCTGATGGAGCGGAGCACGCAGCGTGGCTCGGTGTGCTCGTCACCGAGAAGCGGGCGATCAAGATCGCGCTCGCAGGCGAGACCCGATTCGCGGCCGCCGAGGATGCCGCCAAGTACCGCGATGCGTTCGGTTGCTCGCTGCCGCTCGGGTTGCCGATGGCGTTCACCGATCCGGTGGTCCGACCGCTCGAAGAGATCGTCGGACGCTACGCGCGTACCCACGGACCGTTCCTCACCGCCGAGATTGCTGCTCGCTTCGGCGCACCGCCCGAGCGGATCGCCGGGGCCCTGGCGGCACTCGAAGGCGAGGAGCGTCTGGTGGTCGGCGAGTTCCGACCGGGTGGTGTCAGCCGGGAGTTCTGCGACGTCGACGTGCTTCGCCAACTCCGGCGGCGTTCGCTGGCGGCGTTGCGCAAGGAGGTCGAACCGGTCGAGCAGGAGGCGTTCGCCCGGTTCCTGTCGGCGTGGCACGACGTCCCGGCGCAGCGGCGCGGGATGGACGCACTGGTCGAGACGCTCGGCGTGCTGTCCGGCGCCGCGCTGGTGGCGTCGACGATCGAAGTCGACGTGCTGCCCGTTCGGGTGCGCGGGTATCGCCCGTCGATGCTCGATGAACTGTGCACCGCCGGCGAGGTCGTCTGGGTCGGCGCAGGTGGTCTCGGCGCTCGCGACGGCCGTGTACGGCTGTGTTTCGCCGACCAACTGCCCCTGCTCGCGCCGGGCTGGGAGCAACGTGAGCCGTCGGAAGGCGCGCTGCACGACGCCATCCGGACGCTGCTGTCCGAGCAGGGTGCGAGCTTCTGGGGACAGATCCGTGGTGCCTCGACCGGCGCATCCGATCAGGAACTCCTGGCCGCGCTGTGGGATCTCGTCTGGGCCGGCGAGGTCACCAACGACTCGCTCGCACCGCTGCGTGCGGTGCTCGGCGGAGCGAAGGTGAAAGCGGGTGCGAGCAGCCGCTCGAAGGTCCGCAGCCGCCCCCGCCCAGGCCGCCTGACGCGCATCGGGCCGCCGGCCGGACAGGGCCGGTGGAGCCTCGTGGCACCACTGCTGCTGCCCGCTCCCACCCCGACGGAGGCTGCTCATGCCCAGGCGCTCCAGCTCGTCGAGCGTCACGGTGTCGTGACTCGTGAGGCCGTGATGGCCGAGGGTCTCGTCGGAGGATTCAGCGCCGTGTACGGCGTGCTCAAGGTGCTCGAGGAACGAGGCCAGGTGCGGCGTGGCTACTTCGTCGACGGTCTCGGCGCCGCCCAGTTCGCCGTGCCCGGCGCCGTCGATCGTCTGCGGGCCGTACGCGAGACGCCGGATGCGGTGATCTCACCCGACGAGGTTCCCGACCCGATCGTGCTCGCATCCACCGACCCGTCGCAGCCATATGGTGCGGCGTTGACCTGGCCACCGACGTCGGGTCGTCCGGCACGCAGCGCATCGTCGATGGTGGTGTCGCGCGCTGGACGTCCGCTGGTGTGGTTCGACCGTCGGGCGCACCACCTGGTGACATTCCCTGCGGCCGCGAACGATCCGTCATGGGCCGATGCGCTGGTGTCGCTCGTGAAGGACGATCGGCTGCGCTCGGTCGAGGTCCGCAAGATCGACGGAGATGGCCTCGTCGATGCGCCGGCTGGATTGCTCGAGATCCTCCGAACGGCCGGATTCGTCGACGGCTACCGCGGCCTGACCTACCGAACCTGACGCTTCTCACCACGTTTGTGTCGGGTTTCCGGTGGACCGGCCCACCGAGAACCGCACGCAAACGTGGGTGTGGTGGTGTGCTGGTCGTGGCTCAGGTGGGCGGCGGTACCGAGGCGTCGGACACCCAGTTGCCGTGGAAGCCGTACGGCACACGCTGCGGGAGCGAGATCTGAGCGACAGCAGGGCCGGCGATGTCGCCGGCGTCGAGGATGTGCAGTTCGCTGGAGTCCGTCGTTGCGTCGTACACCACGGTGAGGATCCAGGCGTCGTCCTCGGCCACGCCGTCGGCCTTGGGAACCACGACGGGCTCGGCGCCGCCACGGCCCGGCCCGAACTCGTGGGTCTGGGTCGTGCCGGCTTCGACGTCGATCTTGATGATCGCTCCGTGCAGGTTCGGCGCACCGATCGTGACCTCGGAGGTGTACCCGTACCGGTGGCGCTGCAGACCGACCGTCGGGTTGTGGCGCGGGAACTCCTGGGGCCGGTCGTCAAGGCGTGTTTCGTGCACACGTCGTACCGTCGGGTCGATGACCCAGCGGTCGAACGTCGGGAGGCAGTCGGTGAACGGGCCGCGGCGATCGTTGTCCATCATCCGGTCGTACCGGCACAGGTCGACCACCACGCTTCCGTCGTCGGCGTCGTATGCGTTCAGGGGGTGAAAGACGTAGCAAGGGTCGAGGTCGCACCAGATGATGTCGTCGGCAGTGCCGGCCCGTGGCAGCAGCCCGACGCGAGCGGCACGATCGGGCGCCCACGTGAACGGCCACGGATACCCCTGGCCGATCACGTCGAGGTTCACCGTCACCGGCAGGTCGTAGACGACGGCATAGGTGGGGGTGAGCGACATGTCGTGGATCATCGGCATGTCCGGCACGGGAATGTCGACCACCTTCGACACCCGCCCGTCGGCACCGACGATGACGTACTGCACGTGATCCCACAGGTCAGGCCAGTGGTAGGCCATCGCGTGGAGTTCTCCGGTGGCCGGGTCGTACTTCGGATGTGCGCTGAACCCGTTCGGCAAGGTTCCCGAGAAGGCGTTCACGCCGCGAGGTTCCAAGTCGTAGCCGAGCTCAGTCGGTGGTGTGCCGGCTTCGACCATCGCCCAGGTGGTGCCGGCGAAGCCACCGACATTGGTGTTGGGGCCGCCCTCCGCGACGCCGGACACGTAGCGGTTGCGGTACCACTCGGCTCGCCCGCCACGCAGACGGACTCCGTGCACCATCCCGGCTCCCAGGAACCAATGGTGCGTCGACGGATCGATGCCGGGGCCGGGGTTCGGTCCGTTGCGCAGCCACCGGCCCTCGAGTTCGATCGGGATCGCTCCGGTGACCGGCAGGTCGAACGCGGTCACTTCGTGTTCGACGGACGCATGGTTGCCCCCGAGGTACGGGTTCTCACTCGGACGGAGGTGCGATGCGGTGTCGGTCACGCATCAACAATGACGCAGCCGTGAACCGCCGTCAACGGCCGAGCGTTCCCACCACGTTTGTGTCGGGTTTCCGGTGGACCGGCCCACCGAGAACCGCACGCAAACGTGGGTGTGTCCGTCAGTCCTTGGGTTGAACCGCGCGCAGGCCGGCCCATGCGAGATCGGCCACCACGCAGGCGATCTCGTCGGGGTCGAACTCGTCGCCGCGTTGCACCAGGAGACGGCTCGCTCCCTCGGCCATGCCGACCAGTGAGTGGGCGATGGTGGTGCGGTGACGCTCGTCGATATCGACGGCGATCAAGGGTGCGACCGCTTTGGCCGCCTCGGCGGTGATCCGGGTGACGGCGGCATTGAACTCGTCGTCTCGTCTGGTGCCCGAGCCGAACAGGAACCGGAAGGCGTCGTGATCCTCGGCAACCCACCCGAAGTAGGCGCGGAATCCGAGGTCGGTTTGGCTCTTGCCGTCGGTGGCCTCGGCCGCAGCCTTGGCGATGCTGGCCAGGAGCCGTTCGCCGACCTCGTCGATCAGCGCCTGATAGAGGTCGCGCTTGGAATCGAAGTGTTGGTAGAGCACCGGCTTGGTGACACCGACGGCGTCGGCGACGTCGTTCATCGAGGCGCCATGGAAACCATGGGTGGCGAAGACCTCGAGCGCAACGTCGAGGATCTGTTCCCGGCGGGCGGTGGCAGTGAGTCGAGCGGACATCAGTTACCGAATGGTAACGGGAGGGGCGCCGTCGCGGAATTCAGTCGGGGCCGGCTCAGAAGCCACGTTCGCGGTCGTCACGCTCCGCGGCCTTGACGGCGTACCCGACGATGATCGAAGGCGCCAGCAATACACAGCCGATCACGAACGCAACGATCACCAGGTTCGCCATCGCCGCCGAGAAACCCACGACGAACGCAATGACGAACAGCACCATCGCGATCGCGACGAAGAGGTAGCCGGCGCGGTTGGCTCGCTGCGTCCACTTCGCAACCTGTGCTCGCTTGACGCGAACAGGATCGATCTCTTCAGGGACGACAGGGGGGTTCGGCATACAGTCGCTCCATGCTACGAGCCGGACGAGACTGCTCATGACGGTCGACCTCTCGCACGACCGCCTCGTCGCCGTCATCACGCTCGACCGGCCATCACGACGCAACGCCGTCGATCACGCCACGTTGCTCGAGCTGCTCGACGTGCAAGCAGCGATCGCTGCGCGGGCGCCGGACGCAATCCGTGCAGTGGTGCTGACCGGCAAGCCGCCTGCCTTCAGCGCCGGCGCCGACCTGAACGGGGTGGAGGAAGGCCGGTTCGTCACCGATCTCACCTCGGTGCTGCGCGGTTTCGGCCGGCTGCCGGTGCCGGTGATCGCGGCGATCGACGGTCCTGCGCTCGGCGCCGGAGCGCAGTTGGCGATCGCCGCTGACCTTCGTGTGGCGACGCCGGCGAGCGTGTTGGGTGTACCAGCGGCCAAGCTCGGTCTGGTGGTCGACCACTGGACGATCCGGCGCCTCGCATCGGAGTTCTCGCAACCGGTCGCTCGGGCGATGCTGCTCGCCGCGCAGACCTACACGGCAGAGCAGTTGCACGTCACCGGTGGCATCCACCGCCTCGGAAACCTCGACGACGCAGTGGCTTGGGCGCACGAACTGTCGCGTCTGGCTCCGCTCACGATCGCCGGCCACAAGATCGGTCTCGAACGCATGGCGGTCGATCCGGGGGAAGACGCCGAGTTCGAGGCGGCCCGGAGCGCAGCTTGGGCGAGCGCTGACGCCGAAGAGGGTCGCACGGCGTTTCTCGACAAACGCCGCCCTGACTTCACCGGGCGGTGAAGTCGCGGCGAAGGGAGCTCGGGCTCGTCGCTGGCTCAGGCGTGGCGGGTACCGGACGCAATGCCTTCTTCGTCCTCGACGGTGAGATCGGGCTTGCGGAAGTCGGGCATGCCTCCGGCGGGCACCAGGGCGAGCAGCGCAAGGCTGGCGAGCAGCATGAGCGTGAGTTGCAGTGAATCGAGGCGGGCATTTTCGAGGACTTCGACTGCCGCATCGACCTCTTCGGGCGATGCGCTCGTCTCCTCGAGGGTCGCCCTCAGCTGGTCGTTGGTGATGAAGTCGGCGTTGTCGAGGTTGACCTCTTCGATCAGCTGATCGGAAAAGATCGTCGAGCTGGCGACGTCACGAACTGCGAACAGACCGAGGGTCGACACCGCCAGTGCCGTCGCCACCGCGATTCCTGCCGAGCCGGACACGTTGTGGGTCAGGCCACGGAACGCGCCGACGTCGCCTGCGAGCTCCTTGTCGACCGACATCAGCAGCTTGTTGAACACGAGCGCCACGATGCATCCCTGGGCGAGACCCATCACGACGAGGCCGACCACGATCGACACCTGGCCCCAGTTGTTGCTGATGGTGGTGGCGATCAACGTGAGCGCCAGGAACACGAGACCGAACGCCACACGAGTGATCTGGGCCGGGCTGAACCGGTCGTAGAGACGGGAGACCAGGGTGTTCGCCACGAAGATCGAGATCGTGTACGGCACGATCGAGATCGATGTCTTCCATCCGCTGTAGCCCTGCACGACCTGCATGTACAACGGCAGCAGGAAGCTCGTGGCCGTGCCGATGAACAGCATCAGTGACATACAGGCAACGATCGAGCGCTCCTTCGACGACCGCAGCACGTCGAGTGAGAACAGCGGAGGCTCGCCGGCGTCCATGCGCCTGCGGGTCCACCGGAAGAACGCGTGCACCAGCACGGCGCCGCCGATCATCAGGAAGATCACCGGCGAGAGCCCGGCGATGTCGAACGGAGAGCTGTCGCTCGCCCGTACGAACCCCCAGGCGTTCAGGAAGCTGAATCCGGCCGACAGCATGATGATGCCGATCGACGACAGCGTCGCCCCGGTCCAGTCGATCACCACGTCCGGACGAGGTTCGACCGGGGCGAGTTTGAAGCTCAATGCGAGGTTGCCGACGCCGATCACCGACAGCAGCACGAACGAGTATCGCCAGCCGATGCTCGATGCGAATGCCCCGGCGATCAACAGCGACACGACCTGCGCGAGCGGGATCGCCGATGCGAGGAACCCGATCGCCTGTGCCTGCTGTCTGCCCTGGTAGTTGCTGGCGATGATCACCGTCAGCGACGGCGCGACGAGGGCGATCGTTGCGCCGGAGAGTGCCTGCACGGCGAACAGACTCCAGCCGGCGTTGGTGACCGCAATCACGATCGCCGCGAGCGTCGGCCCGATCATGCCGAGCTGCAGCGCCTTGCGCACTCCGATACGCGCTGCGAGGCGGGCGCCGAGCAGCACGAACCCGGCCATCGCGAACGTGCTGGTCGTCAGCGCGAGTCCGACAGAGCTTGCCGGGATCCCGAGGTCTTCGACGATCCCCTGGATCGACACGTTGAATGCGTTGAACGAGATCTGGATCTGACACATCATCACGATGATCAAGGGGAGCCAAGAGGCTCCTGACTCTGTTGCGGGGGGTTGTGCGTCGGCGCTCATCAAGTGACATCATGACCGAAACCAACGCGCCGCGACGTCAATCTGGGGCGGTCGAGGCTCTGCAGCCAGAAAGCGACCCCCATGACCCGAGCCATTCCTGTCTCCAGCGATTTCGACCCGATTCCGTCGCTCGCCGCCGTGAGCGCAATCCAGGTCTCGGTCGTTGCCGAACCCTCTGCCGATCCGGCGCTTCGCGTGTTCCTCGTCAGCGCCGGTTCGTCGCTGCCGGAGGGCCTCGACCGCAACGCACTGGAGGCCGCCGGATTCACGTCGGCGAGCAAGCAGACCCACGTGGTTGCCGGCACACCGACGACGGTGCTCGCCGGCGTCGGTGAAGGACCGCTCGAAGGACTCGCTGCGGCGCGCGACGTCGGGGGCGCCATCGGACGGGTGCCTGCTGTGGCGGCGAGCATCGAGGTCGTCGTCGAGTCCGTCGGCGCCGATGTCGTCCAGGGGCTCGTCGAAGGCATCATCCTCGCCCGCTACTCGTGGGACGCGCTGCGCGCCACACCGGCGAGCACCCAGGTCACGGCGATCACGATCGTGGCAACCGGCGATGCAGACACCATCGCTGCGGGTGCCCGACGCGGCCACTTCAAGGCGTTGGCAACGTGTGTGTCGCGCGACCTTGCCAACTGTCCGCCCGCACACCTCACCGCGGTGCGTTGGGCGGCGATCGCAGAACGCGTCGCGGCCGACCACGGCCTCGGTGTCGAGGTCCACGATCGTGAGTGGCTGCTCGCCGAGCGTTGTGGCGGGATCATCGCCGTCAACGGCGGGAGTGACGAGGAACCCCGCCTGATCACGCTCACCTACGAGCCGGATCCGGCCGTCGCGAACGGTCGACATGTCGCACTCGTCGGCAAGGGTCTCACGTACGACTCGGGTGGCCTCGCCATCAAGCCGGGCGATGTGGTGCACGCGATGATGAAGAACGACATGTCGGGCGGCGGCGCACTGTTCGCATCGATGCTCGTGCTGCGCGACCTGGAGGTGCCGACCAAGGTGACCGCGCACATCATGTGTACCGACAACATGCCGTCTGGCACCGCTTTCAAGATGGGCGACGTGATCACCCACCGCGACGGCACCACCGTCGAGGTGATCAACACCGATGCCGAGGGCCGTCTGGTGATGGCCGACGCGCTGGTGATGGCGACCGAGCTGCAACCTGATGCGATCATCGACATCGCCACGCTCACCGGCGCCGCGATGCGGTCACTCGGCACCGAGATCGGCGGCGTCATGGGCACGGATCAGTCCCTCGTGGATCTGCTGCGTGTGTCGGGTGATGCCACGGGAGAGCCGGTGTGGCAACTCCCGATGGGAGTTCATTTCCGTGAGGAATTGGACTCCGACGTGGCCGACATGAAGAACCTCGGTCTGATGAACGCCGGCGCCTCGAGTGCTGCGGAGTTCCTCGCGCACTTCGCACACGGCGTGCCGTGGGCGCACCTCGACATCGCCGGAGTGGCGGCAACGGCGAAGCCCGGCGGTTGGAAGACGAGGGGAATGAGCGGCTTCGGCGCCCGCCTCCTCGTCGACGCCCTCGAACGCTTCGGCGCTGATTGAACAGCGATCAGAGGTTCGGCGGGAGGAGTCGGTTGACGTTCTGGAAGAAGAAGTAGAGCGTCACGACGAAGGGGACGACGCCGACGAGCAGGCCGACCCAGTTGCGCTTGACGGTGCGGCTGATCAGATACGACACGATGCCGATTGCCGCGAGGAGCAGCCCCCACAGCGCGACCTGGCCGTTGGCGCCCGGGTCGCTGAACCAGCCATCGGAGAAGGCGTCGGCGATTCCGTCCTCGATCTGGTCGTCGTCGGACGCGCTCGGTGGCTCGGCTGCGATGGTGGGATCCTGCACCGCCAAGGTGCCCGTCGCCTCGGTTCCCAGGCCGTCATCGGTTGCTTGGTCGTCAGCGGCGGTCGAATCGACCGACGTGGTCGGATCGACGACGGTGTTCGACGGATCGGGATCGGCGGTTGCGGCAGCCGCCTCGATCGGTCGGCCGTAGTTGATCGTTGCTGCACCGACAGGGCTCGACGCCGCGACGTCGAGTTCGGCGGACACGATGATCCGCTCGCGGGCGGTGTACTTGGGGTGGCACGACGTCAGCGTCAGCGTGGCCGTGGTCGGATCGGTTGTGGCGACCACCTGGTAGTCGCTCGGCGACACGATCTGCTGGCCGGTGACCCGATAGACGAAGCGACCGGCCAGTGTGGTGACGATGATCTCGTCGCCGTTCTGGAGCTTGTCGATGTCGAAGAATGGTTGCCCGAACGTGGTGCGGTGACCAGCGATCGCCGAATTGCCGAGTTGACCCGGCATCGGTGTTTCCGGGTAGTGGCCGGGTCCGTTCTTCAGAACGTCCTTGTCGACACCGGCGACCACGAACTTGCCGACGCCGATGCGGGGCATCTCGATCCGACCGATCGGGTCACCTTCGGTGACCGGCGGCAGGGTGGCGACGGGGACGGGCGCCGTGGTGGTCGCGTCCTCGACGGAATCGTCGGGAGCGGTGTCGGGCGGCGTGGAGTCGCCCGGGGTCGACGCGTTCGGCTTTGTCGTCGTGTTGGTGGGCGCGGGGGTCGTGGCGGGTGTCGCAGCGAGGAGTTCCTCGAACTCGTTGCCCAGCGAATCCTGGGCGCGAGCGGTCTCGATACCGGTACCCCAGAGCTGGTAGGCGACGAACCCGAACAGCAACAGCCCGGTGGCGATCAGCGTTTTGCCGAGGCCGCCGACCCACCAGCGCCAGTCGCGCGGCGGAGTCGGCCGGTCGAACCGGCTCACCCGCTTGGGACGCGAAACTTCTGGCTCGTCCTCCGACACGCCCCGAAACTACCTGCGTCATGTGACGCAGCGATCGCGGCCACAGGAGTTGACGGAACCTTCACGACCTAGCGTGTCGGCCATGGCGGTCGTGGAACTCGATGACGCGGTCGCCGTACTCGGGCAGTTTCCCGCCCTCGCTGGCGCGACATTGCGGGTCGACGAAGGCGAGATCGTGTTGCTCCGTGGCCCGAACGGGGCCGGAAAGACCACGCTGTTGCGACTGTGTGCGGGGCTCTTGCCATTGGTGCGTGGCAGCGGCAGTGTGCTCGGTCTCGACCTCAGTCTCCATCGCGAGTCGATCCGACGCACCGTGGGTCTGCTCGGTCACCAGAACGGGCTCTACCTCGATCTCACCGTCGCCGAGAACGTGCGGTTCTGGGGGTCGACGGTGGGGGCGTCGGGTGCCGAGATGGAGGCGGCGATGCAGCGCCTCGACGTGGCAGGGCGGCTCGCTGATGTGGGCGTGAGCAGGCTGTCGGCCGGCCAGAAGCGCCGGACGGCACTCGCCTGCCTGATCGCTCGACGGGCGCAGCTGTGGTTGCTCGACGAACCCCATGCCGGCCTCGATGCATCGGCGCGCGACGAGCTCGACCAGACGCTGCGTCAAGCGGCCGCCTCCGGCGCCACCATCGTGATGGCGAGCCATGAACTCGAGCGGGCCGGTTCGCTCGCGACCCGTGTCGTCGACGTCATCGCGGGTCGTGTGCACGAGGTGTCTCCGTGAGCACCGTGCGGATTGCCTGGTTGGTGGCGGCAAAGGACCTGCGTATCGAGTGGAACAGTCGTGTGTTCGTCAACCAGGTGCTGCCGTTCGCCGGCGTCACCATGGTGATCTTCGCGTTCGCGCTCGACGCCGACTCGGTGCTTCAGCGCGTGGCGCCAGGTCTGGTCTGGTTGGCCACGATGTTCTCGATGCTGGTGCTCGTCCAGCGAGCGTTCGCTGTCGAGACCGCTGACGGAGCACTCGACGCGCTCCGGGTGGCCGGGGTCGATCCGACGGCGATCTATCTCGGCAAGGCAGTGGCCCTCGGAGTGCAACTCCTCGTGCTCGAAGTGGTGCTGCTCCTGGCCGCCATCGTGCTGTACGGCCAGACCGTGCCGGCGGGTGGCCTGGTGTTGCTCGTCACAACTCTGATCTCCGCGACGTGCGGGCTCGCCGCGGTCGGTACCCTGTACGGAGGCCTTGCCGCAGGGTTCACGGGTCGCGAGACACTGCTCCCGCTACTCACGTTTCCTGCGGTGGCGCCCGTCCTGATCGGAGCAACACGAGCGGTCGAAGCAGCGCTCGGCACGGCAGGTGCGGTGGTGTCGGACGGCTGGCCCTGGATGGGCCTGCTGGTCGTCTTCGCCGTGGCCTTCGGTGTCGGCGGTGCGTTGGCATTCGGTCCGCTGATCGACGAATGAAGCGTCTTCGCATCCCCCAGCCACCGTAGGAATCGAACATGACGACAACGGATCCCACGCTCAGCCACGCCGATCAGACCGGCGACCGACCGGCGACCGGTCGCGGTACGGGCACCCGCGGAACACGCATCATCGGCATTGCGACCATCGTGTCGATGGGCTGGCTGGTGGCATTCGGGCTCGGGTTCTCGCCGGAGGATCGCGATCAGCGCGAGAGCGTCCGCTTGCTCTACGTCCACGTGCCGACGATCTGGATCGCCTACCTGGCGTTCATCGTCACCGCAATGGCGTCGGTCATGTACTTCTTCGGCAAGAAGAAGTCGCTCGGTTGGGACCGCCTCGCCGGGGCCAGTGCCGAGATCGGCACCGCGTTCGTCGCGGTCACCCTCATCATCGGTTCGATGTGGGGACGCCTCACGTGGGGCGTGTTCTGGCAGTGGGATGCCCGTCTCACCACCACGGCGCTGCTGTTCGTGACCTACATCGGATACCTCGCGGTTCGCCGCCTCGGTGGCACCCATCAACAGCGCGCCCGTCGCAGCGCCGTGATCGGCATGCTCGCCGTCCTGGAGATCCCACTGGTGCACTGGAGTGTCAGGCTCTGGCGCAGCCTTCACCAGGAAGCGACCGTGCTCGGTACCGACGCTGACGTGAGCATGGACGGGTTGATGCTGTTCAGTCTGTTCGTCGGGGTGATCGCCTTCTCGCTGTTGTACCTCTGGCTCGTGCTGCACCGGACCAGGGTGCTGGCCATGGAGGACCTGCTCGACGATCGTGGGCTCGACGATGCACTCGCTGCCCGTCGCTCCGAGGCCACCTCCGATCAGGGCGGTGTGGCCTGATGGAAGACGCAGGATTCATCATCGGTGGCTACGTGCTGACGTTCCTGACCGTGTCGTTCATGTCGTGGCGGGCGCTGCGCGCGGGAAAACGACTCGGAAAACAGGTGCCTGACGAAGACAAGTACTGGCTCTGAGCGAGCAGAATGAAGTTGCCATGAGCGAGATGGACCTCTCCCCCCGAACCCCGGTCGAACCTGCTGCACCGGTCCGCAAACGGCGCAACTGGTGGCCGATGTTGGTGCTCGGCCTCGTCGTCGTGGCCGGTGGCGTGATTGTCACCCAGTTCCTCACCCAGGCAGTCGACTACTACTGCAACGTCGATGAGGTCGGCCAACGCAGCGGTTGCGACGAGGACCGCCGGATCCGCATGCAGGGGACGGTCGACGAAGGGTCCGTGGAACGGGTGGCCAACACCACTGTCTTCACCATCTCGTTCAACGGTGAGACCATGCCGGTCAGCTACGACGGCGAACCCGGAGGCATCTTCAAAGAATGCATCCCGGTCGTCGTTCACGGGCTCATCGACAACGGCACGCTGCTCGGCGACCGTGTCGAGGTCAAGCACTCCGACGAATACGTCGCGGTCAACGACGAGCGGGTCGCCGACGCCGAGGAAGCCGCCTGTAGCGGCCCCCCGACTTCGTGATGTTGTTCGCAGCGAGCATCAACTCGGCACTCGGCCGGGCCGGTTTGTTGTTGATGCTCGCCTCCTCCGTGTTCGGGGCACTCGCCGTGCTCTACGGCATCCGCCAACGTGACCGCAAACTCCTCAAGCAGGGTCCGATCTACGCGTGGATGGCCTTCGGCGGAATCCTGCTCGCCGTCGTGATGATGCAACGTGCACTGATCACACGTGACTTCTCGCTCGCCTACGTCCAGCAGGTCGGCTCGGCCGATACCCCGACGCTCTACAACATCGCTGCGATGTGGTCGGCGCTCGAGGGGTCGATCCTGCTGTGGGCGTTGATCCTGGCGGGATTCACCGCAGCGGTTGCGTGGCGATTCCGCAAGCGCACCGACGACGTACTGGTCGGTTGGGCGTTGATCGTGATGTTCGTGGTGTCGGCGTTCTTCGCCATCTTGAGCTTCGGACCGGCCGACCCGTTCAGCGCAGGGGCGCCAGGAATCACCAGCGGTCCAGGACCCAACCCGCTGTTGCAGAACCACATCTTGGTGTTGTTCCATCCGCCGATCCTCTATTTGGGCTACGTCGGCTTCACGGTGCCGTTCGCGTTCGCCATCGCAGCGCTCGTCACCGGCCGTCTCGGCGAAGGCTGGCTGATGGAGACTCGCCGCTGGGCGCTGTTCTCGTGGGCCTTCCTCACCATCGGCATCCTGCTCGGGGCGTGGTGGAGCTACGAGGTACTCGGGTGGTCAGGCGTCTGGGCGTGGGACCCGGTCGAGAACGCTTCTCTGCTGCCGTGGCTCACCGGTACCGCCTACATCCATTCGGTGCTCGTGCAGGAACGCCGCGGCATGTTGCGGGTGTGGAACCTCAGTTTGTTGGTGGCCACGTTCGCGCTCACCATCCTCGGCACGTTCCTCACCCGATCGGGCATCCTCAGCTCGGTGCATGCGTTCGGTGACGGGCCGGTCGGCAACTGGTTGCTCGGCTTCTTCGGCTTGGTCGTGGTCGTCTCGCTCGGACTGATCGCCTGGCGCGGCGACCGGCTGCGTTCTCCCGGCTCGATCGACTCACCGCTGTCACGTGAGGGCTCGTTCCTCGCCAATAACGTGCTGTTCACCGTCTGGGCGTTCGTCGTGCTGCTCGGCACGTTGTTCCCGCTGCTCGTCGAAGCACTGCAGGATCGCCAGACACTGGTCGGTGCTCCGTACTTCGATTCGCTCTCGCAGCCGATCGGCCTGATGCTGCTGTTCCTGATGGGTGTGGCTCCCGTCCTGCCGTGGCGCAAGGCGTCGACCGAGCTGTTGCTCACACGTTTGTTCTGGCCAGCGTGGGCCGGCGCCTTGGGCCTCGCGCTCGCGGTGTTCGTCGGTGCCGACGGTTGGGCGCCACTCGTGGCGTTTGCGCTCGCAGGGTTCGCCCTGGGCTCGGCGGTCCGCCAGCTCGCGCTGGCGACGCGTCGGCAGGGTTGGCGAGGTTTCGTCGGGCGAGCCAATGGCGGCATGGTCGTGCACATCGGCGTGATCATCATCGCGATCGCGCTCGCCGCGTCGAACAGCTTCACCCATTCGGCCACCCTCGATCTCCGCCAAGGTGAAGTCGTCGAATGGGGCGGTCACACCTTCGAGTTGCTCTCGGTCGACGAGCGCACGAACGATCGTGGCAGCGAACGTCGGGTTGCGGCCAACGTGGTGCTCGACGGCGAGCAGACCTACCGCCCGGCCACCACGAGATATCTCAACATGGGCGCCGACATCGGCACCCCGTCGGTGCGCACCGGATGGAACGAGGACATCTACCTCACGCTCGGCCAAGGCGTGGTGCCCGGCGACACCGAAGCCACCATCCGGGTGTTCGTCAAGCCGATGATCCTGTGGTTGTGGATCGGCGGCGCCGTGATGGCCCTCGGCACACTGCTGGCAGCGTTCCCCGGTTCCCGCCGACGGATCGCGATCGACCCCGTGTCTGCACCGATCGCCGTCGGTGGTCCCGACCCCGGTTCGTGGGCTCACGATGACGTCACTGGCAGCGACGTCACCGTCGTTGGCAACCGTCCCGACGACAGCCACGACACGGGCACCCAGGAGGAGAATTCCACGACAGGTGTACCGGTATGAGCGATGTGCTCGACGATCCGGCAACCGCCGACGTTCCCGACGATGGCGGCACCGAGTCGAGCGCCCGCAGGCGGCTGGCTCCGTTGATCGTCGGCGCCATCGCCGTGGTGATGGTGGGACTGTTCGTCGTGCTCCTGGGCGCATCCCCCGACGACGGGGGCACCAGCGCCGACTCGCCGCTGATCGGGCGACCCGCACCAGAAGCCACCGGCAGATTGTCGGATGGCACGTCGTTCGATCTGTCGCGCCGCAAGGGCAGTTGGGTGGTGCTCAACTTCTTCGACCCCACCTGCGTGCCATGTATCCGCGAGCACCCGGAATTGCTGAAGTTCACCGAGGACCAGGCCTCACTCGGCACTGAAGGTGCCGAGATGTACTCCGTCATCACGCGAGGTGACCAGGACGAGATCGAGGCGTTCTTCGCCGAGAACGGTGGCGACTGGCCGGCGATCTACTCCGACGCCGACGAGTTCCCGGTGGCGTTCGGTGTCGCCCAGGTGCCCGAGACCTGGATCATCGATCCGAGCGGGGTGGTGCAGCTGCGGCTGATCTCCGAGGTGACGTCGGAGCAACTGAACTCGATCCTGCGCCAGTACCGAGAGCAGTACGGCTGATGGCCAGTGAGCTCAACCGACGTGTCAAGCGCTGGCCGGGTTGGGTCGCCTTGATCTTCGTGATCGCCGGCTTCATGGCGGTGGGGGCCACCCGCGACACCGGACCCGAGAGCCAAAGCGACCGGATCGACCAGGTGGCAAAGCGGGTCGCCTGTCCGATCTGTGACGGCGAGAGCGTGTTCGAGTCGCAGAACAACGCGTCGGTTGCGCTGCGCAACCAGATCGCCGAGCTGGTCGCCGACAACGACCTTGCCGACAGCGAGATCATTGCGTTCATCGAAACCCGATACGGCGCGCAGGTGCTGCTCGTGCCGAAGTCGAGCGGCTTCGATGCGCTGGTATGGGTGTTGCCCGCCGTGGCGTTCGCGTGTGCGCTGGCGGCGTTGGTTGCGGTGTTCCGTCGCTGGAAGCGTGAGGCCGGTGACGATGCCGAACCGACCGATGACGATCGCGCTCTGGTGAATGCGGCTCTGATCGATGCCGCTCGGGTCGATCCCGCGCGGGTCGATCCCGCGCGGGCCGATGCGGAGTGGGCCGCCGACGACGAGGACACGGGTCGATGAGCGCGAGCGGCACCAAGCTCGATCGGCTCGCCGCGTTGGAAGAGGAGCGTCGATTCCTGCTGCGATCGCTGACCGACCTCGAGCGTGAGCACGAGGTCGGCGACGTCGACGATCTCGACTATCGGACGTTGAAGGATGGCTACACGTTTCGTGCGGCACGGGTGTTGCGCCAGATCGACGAGGGACGCAGCGAGCTTCCCGCGCCGAAGGGTCGGCGCTGGAGTCGAGTCGTGGCGGTCACCGCTGCTGTCCTGGTGGGATCGATCGGCGTCGGATTCGCATTGGCCGGCGCCTGGGGCGAACGCTCCTCGGGTCAGGAGCTCACGGGGCTCACACCGGGCGACGAATCACGAGTCGTGCTCACCAATGCTCGTGACGCAATGGGTGCCGGTGACTTTCCCACGGCGAATGCGTTGTTCGCCGAGGTGATCGACATGGAGCGGGCGCAGGGACGTGAGAGTGCCGAAGCAGTGGCGTACTTCGGCTGGACGCTGGCACTGCTCACCAGACAGGACCCCGATCAGTCGAGCGCTGCACAGCGCTATGACGCTGCGGTGCTCGCACTCGGACGCTCCACTGAGATCGAACCCGACTACGCCGACCCGCAGTGTTTCCTCGCGATCGTGGAGTTCCAGTTCCGTGGCGATGCAGCCGCTGCACTGCCGTACATCGAGAAGTGCGAGGCGAGCAACCCACCCGGCGACGTCGCCTCGCTGGTCGCCAACTTCGCCGCCGAGATCCGCGCCGCCAACTGAAATGACACTGAGGGTCTGACCCCTCAGTGTCATCTGCTCACGACGGCGGCGGCCAGACCTTGCCCTTGGTGATGCGATCGCCTTTGCGCTTCAGCACCCAGATGCTGCCCTTACGCCAGTCGGGCGCCGTCTGGACCTCCATGCCGCGTCGAACGAGGGCCTGGATCACGTCGGGAATGATGTCGCCGTGGCTGCACAGCACTGCCCCGGTTCCGACCTCGCCGAGGAGGTCGAGCACCGGCTCGAACGGCTCACCTTCGAACAGACGCTGCTCGGCGTCGACGCTGACACCCAGTCGCTTCGCCAGCGGCTCCAAGGTCTGCATGCAGCGGACGTACGGACTCGAGTGCAGCGACGTCGCCCCCTTGGCCGCCAGTCGCTGCGCAATCGCCTCCGACTGCTTCCAGCCGAGTTTGCTCAAGGGGCGAGCCTCGTCGTCACCGTCCCACACTCGGCGCTCGCCGGCTTTGGCGTGTCGAACCAGGTAGATGATGTCGGAGCTGCTCATGGCCGAGTGGAAAGACTTGTCGGTCAGGTCTCGTTCGTCAACTGCTTGTGCCGTTGCGTCATCGATCGCACGAACATCACCCAGACCACCGCTGCGGCCAGGTTGAGCAGCGCGGTCAACCAACCGAGCGCACCGAACTCGTCGAGGCTGTCGGCGACCGAGGTGATGTCATTGGTGGGGAGTCCACCGCCGGCGAACGAGCCGATCTGGACGGCGAACAGCACGGCAGGCACGAGTCCGAACACGACGAACCAGACCCACAGCACCGGGTTGTCCGGCGTTCGCTTCCACGTATCGGAACCGTCGACATGGGCCGGCTCGGAGGCCTTCCACAGTTCGCGGAGCACCAGGAACGGGATGATGTAGAGCACGAGCGGGGGAAGGAACCAGCCGAAAATGGCGAACAGCGGACTCCACGTGGTGGCTCGACCGAACGCTCTGACGTTGCTCGAGATGCGGAACATCCAGATGATCGTGAGCACCCCGGTTGCCACGGTGGCGACGCTCACGAGCAGCTGCACCGAGTTGAGCGGCACGATTGCGTCTTCGAACTCGGTCTCGCTGATGCCGCCGGCGAGGAACTCGGCGGCATCGGTGGCGACACCCGCCGACAGCACGGCCGACATCAGGGTCCCGAGCGCAACGATCACGGTCGACACCACGATCGGCGTGGCCAGACCGCCGATCCGACGCACGCCACCGGTGGGGGAGGGATGTCCGTCGTACGCGACGTAGCCGGGAGGTGGCGTCAGGCCGGGCGGGGGTGGTGGCGGCGGGGGCGGTGGTGACGGCATCTGCGGCTCGTCGGCGGATGGGGGTGGGACATCGCTCACCGGCCACACGGTAGCGGCGCGCGAGTCGGCGTCACTTGGCGTCCGACCATCGGCTGATCGTGCTGGTGTCGGCGACGAACCGTACGGAACCACGCAGGTCGAACTGCTGCCAGCGATGGGCGGTCTCCTGCAGAGCGTGCTCGACGATGGTGACGCCGTGCTCAGCGTCCTCGGTCGGCAGATGTACCAGCAACTCGTCGTGCAGACACAGCACGATGCGTGATCGCGGGGGCAGTCTGGCGCGGACGATCACGGCCCACATCTTGAAGAACTCCGCAGCAGCGCCCTGCACCATCGCATTGCGGCCGTACCGGCCGCGTGCGGCCGCCCGCGAGCGGAGATCATCTGCGTCGTCATCGGGCTCGCCTCCTGCTGACATGCGCACGAGTCGGCCCCCTCGGGTGCGCAAGTCGTTGCCTGCCTCGGCCAGCCGGGCGGCGTCGGTGAGATATCCCATCGCCACCGGGTAGGCAGCGTCCAGTCCGCGCAGCGCTGCGGCGCCGTGGCCGGTCGTCTGGCCGTACATCGCACCGAGCACCGCGACTTTGGCGATGTCGCGGGTCACCCCGAGCCGTTGTGCAACGGGCGCGTACATGTCGGCCTCGAGTGTCGCCGTGGCGAGCGCTTCGTCGCCCGACACCGCTGCCAGGATGCGAGGTTCGATCTGGCCGAGGTCGGCGCGCACGAAGCTGTGACCGGCGCCGGCGACGATTGCCGGTCTGAGGTCGGCGGGAAGGTTGTGGAGTCCTGCGGTCGCCGTCATCCGGCCGGCGGCGCCGTCCGACCCGGACCAGGTGCCGCGGAGACGTCCGTCGGTTCCGACGTGCTCGTCGAGCCACCGATAGCCGAACGTGGTGGCGACTCGCTCGGCCTTGCGCCACACGAGCACGGCGTCGACGACCGGGTGTTCGTGGCGCAGCCGTTCGAGACGCCAGGCGCGGGTGTCGTCCACTTCGATTCCGGCGCGACGCAAGAGGGATTTGACGCTTGCCGGATTGCGGAGGTCGACGCCATCGCGCAGGTCGGATGGCAGGTGCGCCAGCACGAGATCGTCACGGTCGGAGGCCATCCGACGCTCGTCGACGGCGTCACGAGGTCGTGCACCGACGAACGATGCGATGATCCGCTCTGCTTCGACGACGTCGACGGGCACACCATCGTGCTCGAGTTCAGCGCACAGCAGTGCCGCAGCGGACTCGGACCGTGCCGTTGCGGGCGCGGCGCGGCGGTCCGCGAGTCCGTCGAGCTGCCGGGCGTGCGACCGGTAGACGTCGAGCGCGAGGGCAGCCCACCTTGCAAGACGATCGAGGTCGTCGTGCCATCCACCGTCGACCCACGACGGATCGAGATGGCCGTCGGAACGGACCGGTCCGTCGGAGTCGTCGACGACGGTGTCGGCGGCCGCACTGAACAGGTCGAGCGGGCCGACCGTCGGCAGGTCGTCGGCGTCGAGGCCGTGCGCGGCAGCCCAGGTCCTGGCTGGTCCGGCCCGCCAACCGCCATGGAGCAATCGGTGGACGGCGTCGAGGTCCCAGCAGCGCGCCGGGCGAACGTCGGCAGCAACGAGTTGTCGAGCCGTGTCCTGTGTCCACCAGACCCAGCGTGGCCCCACCGAGCGTTCGATGCGTTCGATCTCAGCCGGTGCCTCGCCAGCATTCCAACGAATCTGTCCGCCGTGTTCGCCGACTGCAACGGCACCGAGCCCCGCGTCGATCGCCAGGGCGATCGTCTCGTTGTGTTCGAATGGCCCGGGATCCACTGTTCGGTGTCTACCACTACGCCGATCTGCGCCCTCGTGCGGATGGTGGCCCGTTCAGGCCCAGCCGAGTTCGTGCAGGCGATCGTCGTCGATCCCGGCGGCGTGGGCGATCTCGTGGATGACGGTGACGTAGACCTCGTCGGCGAGTTCGTCGATGTCGCGGCACATCTCGCACAACGGCATGCGGAAGATCGACACCACGTCGGGACCCTCGGCGCCGGAGCGTTCGGTATGTGGGACGCCGTCGTAGAGACCGAGGAGCTCGGGCTCGTCAGGATGGCGATCGATCACCTGCACCACCACGTTGTCGAGCACGTGGAGCAGTTCGTCGGGCAGGTCGTCGAGCGCGTCGGCCACCATCGCCTCGAACTTGTAGCGCGGCACGATCTCCATCGTGGCCAAGTGTTACATCACGAGTCAGACCCCTGACGTAACGCACGCCGGGAAAACACGGGTCAGACCCGTGTTGTCCTTCCATCAGAGGATCTTGAGCTTGTCGGAGAAGACCTTCTTCGGCTTCATCTCGACGGCGATCTTCGTGGCGATCTGCTGGAAGATCTGCGCTGTCTCCGACTCGGGATCGACGGCGGTGATCGGGCGACCGGTGTCGCCGCCTTCGCGGAGTTCGGCCACCAGAGGGAGCTTGCCGAGCAGCGGCACCTCGAGCTCCTGGGCCAGCAGCTCGCCACCCCCGGAGCCGAAGATCTCGTAGCGCTTGCCGTCGTCGCCGGTGAACCACGACATGTTCTCGATGACGCCGCGCACGGGCAGGTTGACCTTGGCGGCCATCGCCGCCGACAGCGAGGCCACCTTCTGCGCAGCGGGTTGCGGTGTGGTGACGACGAACACCTCGCCTCGCGGCAGGTACTGCGCAAGTGACAGGGCGATGTCACCCGTACCGGGCGGCATGTCGACGAGGAGGAAGTCGGGTTCGTCCCAGAACACGTCGGTGAGGAACTGTTCGAGCGCCTTGTGCAGCATGGGGCCACGCCAGATGACCGCTTGACCCTCGGGCACGAAGTAGCCGATCGAGATACAGCGAACCCCCCACATCTCGGGTGGTATCAGCATCTCGTCGATCACGACCGGGTCGCGGTCGGTGCCGAGCATGCGCGGAATCGAGTAGCCGTAGATGTCGGCGTCGACCACCCCGACGGAGTAACCCTGTGACGCAAGGGCGACAGCGAGGTTGGTGGTGACGCTCGACTTGCCGACGCCACCCTTGCCCGAGGAGATCAAGAGAGGCCGGGTCTTGGAGGTGTTCTTCGAGAAGGGGATCGCTCGGCCCTCGGCATGGCCGTGCGCCTGGCTCGACCCGGCGGTGGCCCCTGCGTCGCCGTGCAGTGTTCGACGCAGGTTCTCGCGGTCCTCGTCGCTCATCACCGTGAACTCGAGGTCGATCGACTCGACGCCGTCGAGTTCGGTCGCTGCCTCGGAGACCCGACGTGTGATCTCACCCTTGAGCGGACAGCCGGGCACGGTGAGAGCGATCAGCACGCCGACGACGCCGTTCTCCCGAACGGACACGCCACGCAGCATCCCGAGATCGACGATCGATCGGTGGAGTTCCGGATCCTCGACCGGGCGGAGGGCTTCGATGATCTGTTCTTCGGTCACGACGGCCATGTCCTCAGTGTGGCGAGGGCCGTGCTCGTTTGCACTTCAGGGGGCGGTGATCGCCTTGATCTCGTCGGCGATCGTGTCGGTGAACTCGTTCGACGGGATGGCGGTCTGCATCGCCATCATCTTCATCATGTCGCCCTGCACCTTGATCTTGCCGGACATGAACGCCTGCATCGCAATCGCCTGGTCCTGGAAGACGAACAAGGCCTTCGCCGTGTCGTAGTCGGTGGTGATGGTGGTGTCGGCCTCGTCGAGCTCGCCCAATTCCATCGTCAGGTGTCCCGACGACGTGTCGATGTAGCTCCTCACCTCACCGTCGCCGAACGGCACGTCGGTGATCACCTGGTTGATCCGGATCACCGTGGTGACCGGCGGGACCTGGTCGGCGTACTTCTCACGGATCTCGTGAGCTGCGGCCATCCATTCTTCTGACAGGAACGGGTGCGTCATAGTTCGGTGACTGTACCGCGCCCGTCGATGACCGTGCGGCTCGTCGTGACCGAGTCGAGGCAGTCGAGGTCGAGGTCGAATCCGAGACCAGGTGTGGTTGGGACCGTGACGTGGCCGTCGGTGATCGTGATCGGATCGGTCACGATGTCGCGAGCGTAGAAGCGCGTCGACGCGCTGATGTCGCCGGGCAGCGTGAATCCCGGCAACGCAGCGAGGGCAGCGTTGGCGGCTCGGCCGATGCCGGTCTCCAACATGCCGCCGCACCACACCGGCACACCCCGTGCGACGCACAGGTCGTGGATGCGCACCGCTTCGAGGTACCCGCCGACCCGACCCGGCTTGATGTTCGCGATCTCGCACGCTCCGAGCTCGATCGCGTCAGCGGTGCCGGCTGCCGACACCAGCGATTCGTCGAGGCAGATCGGCGTCTCGACCTCGGCGGCGAGTCGAGCATGGCCGATGATGTCGTCCTCGGGCAGCGGTTGCTCGATCAGCAACAGGTCGAACTCGTCGAGGCGGGCGAGGTGACTCCCGTCCGTGCGTCGATACGCCGTGTTGGCATCCACCTGGAACGGCGTGTCGGGTCCGATCAACTCGCGCACCGCAGCGACCTGCTCGATGTCGGAGCCCGGTTCGATCTTCAACTTGATGCGCACGTACCCGTCGTCGACGTAGCCCTGCACGGCAGCGAGCAGTTCGTCGGTGCGGTCGTGGATCCCGACGCTCACGCCGCTCGGGATGTGTGTTCGCTCGGCGCCGAGGAACGTGGCGAACGACTGACCGGCTGCTCGGAGCTGGGCGTCGAGTACCGCCATCTCCAACGCAGCCTTGGCCATCGGGTGTCCGTGCAACTTCGCGAGTGCCGGAGCGACGTCGGCTGCTTCGATCGGCCCGGCCGTCATCAGCGTCGGCAGCAGGTGGTGGATGATCACGTGCTGCGCGCCGTCGACGTACTCGGGCGAGTAGCTCGGCTCGGAGAGGGCGACGCATTCACCCCATCCCTCGACGGTTCCACCCGCTGCATCCGAGAGGTCGACGCGCACCAACAAGATGTCGCGGTCGGTCTGGCTCCCGAAGCTGGTGCGAAACGGCGACACGAGCGGCATGGAGACGCGACGCAGCTCGACACGATCGATGGTCCAAGTCATGAGGTCGATCCCATCAGATAGTCGCCGTCGCGTGTGAAGCCGACGATGCGGTGGCCTCGACCGAGTGCGTCGAGCAATGTCTCCCTGGTCGACCGGCGCCACCGAGCGGCCGCCGCCGGATCGGTGCGTCGCAGTTCGACGATGTCGTGCGGGGTGGGAACCGTCATCACCGCGTCGATGTCGGTTCCGTCGCGAGGCCGCTCCGGCACGGCACCCGTCACGTCCCACGTGACGTGGAGACGGTCCGAATCGTCACCGGCGTTGATCGCGTCGGTCATCTCGCCGTAGAAGCACGGGAGGTAGTCGTCGGCCTCGGCGCCGAGCACGGCGATGTTGAACCAGGCGTTGCGACGCACCAACGGGTCGAAGGTCCACGTGATGCACTCGATACTCCGGTCGGCTGCCCAGGCACGCTGGTGCAGTTTCATGGCCCGTCCGGTACCGGCGTGACGTGCGGTCGGCAGCAGTCCGGTGACGTGGCTGTGCAGCGCCGAACGGTCACCATGGCGGGCGAGGATGCCCAGCGAGGCGCCGATCATCTGTCCCGATGGAACGAACGCTCCTGCGACGTAGCCGCCGCTGTGCGCGATGGCCCGTGTGAATTCGAGCGGCACCAGCGGGCTCGACGCGCCCCACACCTGCGCCAGCACGCTTCCCACTTCGGTCAGCTCCGAGATCTCCGACACCGTTCGGATCCCGACTCCGGTTGCCGTCATGACGGTTCCTGATCGATACGGTTCCGACCGGTCGTCGTCGGGTGCGTTCCGAGGGCCACGTGATACGCGGATCGAACGGCGAGGATCTGATGGATCTCCGGGCCGACGTCGTTGCCGAATTCGCTGCGGTAGGTGTCGTCGGTGCTCAAGACCACCGTGAAGTACATCCCGGCGAAGGCCCCGAGGAACCCCGACACTCGGATCAGCGGCTCGGACAGCACGAGCGTCCGGCCACCGAAGGACGTCTCGAAGACGATTGGCAACTCGTCGAGGCCGGTCCATCCGATCGCGGTGTCCGCCGTGATCGCCATGAATCCGAAGAAGACGAAAAAAGCCGTCAGCGAGAGGACGACGAGCGTGATCTGGAGTGCCTGGCCGAAGAGCACGATGAGCCCGATGTTGAACCGTTGCCGCGGTCGCATGGGGTCGTCAGGTGAACCCGCACCGGGAAGCACGATCACTGCGGCCGGCGTACCCACGGCATGGAGGGCCACGTCGGCCCACGATTCGAAGTGGTTCTCGGCGCGGATGTACCTCGGGACTCGGATGACGACGAATCCGGCGCCGAGCATGAAGAACGTCATCACGACGACCACGTACGCCGCGCCGTCGAGCGTGCCCGCCATCTCCCAGACCTCGGCGTTCACGAACAGGAACGTGGTGAACATCAACAACAGCGGAAGCGCTTTCGCCACCAGTGGGCCGAGACCCGACAGTTGGCCGCCTGACCGACGAACCCCCCACCGTGCGAGTGCCCCGACGCCGTACGACGACCACAGGTAGATGGCCGCCAGCAGGATGATGCCGAGCGCGAGGGCTTCCAGCGCATCGCGGTACTGGCCGAAGGCGATGGCCGGCACGAGCGGCCCGAGCAGGAACAGCGCAAGCTCAGGGGTGTCGATCTTCGTCGGCCGATCGAACGACGCGACGCCCCGAAGCCGGTTCGACAACACCCACGCAGCAAGCAGCATGAAGAGTACGGCCGCCGCGCCGAGGAGGTTGCGGGCGACCGACCAGTTCTGCAGGTCGAGCGCGTTCAGCCCGATGAGGAGGTACGCAATCACCAGCAGCGGCAGGGCGCGCGTCCAGGCGTCGCGCACCGCGCTGCCTGAGCGGACCTCGACGAGATGGGGCACGCCCCGATCGACCAGCCAACGCTCGATGTCGGCGAGTTGCTCGGCGCTGGCATGCCGGGCGCCGGCGTCATCGGTCATGCGCTGACGTCCAGAAGCCCGTGCATCACCGAATTCACCGTCCAGAACGTACTTCGTGACCGTGAACGGTTCGTCAAACGCCGTGGAAGTGGCACATCGACGCCGATAGGCAGAGGCCATGGCTCGCATCCTGGTCACCGAAGAAATCGCCGACGGAGGCCTCGACCGCCTCCGTGCTGCCGGGCACGACGTCGACGTGCAAGTCGGGCTCTCTGCCGACGAACTGCTGTCGACGATCCCGGGCGCACATGCACTGATCATCCGCTCGGCAACCGACGTCACCGACGAAGTCCTCGCGGCCGGGAGCGACCTGCTGGTCGTCGGTCGAGCGGGCATTGGTCTCGACAACGTCGACGTCGACTCTGCCACCACTCGCGGGGTCATGGTCGTCAACGCGCCGCAGAGCAACATCGTCTCCGCTGCCGAACACACGATGGCGTTGCTGATGGCGTCGGCGCGCAACGTGCCGCAGGCGCACGCCGCCCTCGTGCAGGGTCGGTGGGAACGCAGCCGGTGGGAGGGCGTCGAACTCGCCGACAAGACACTCGGCATCGTCGGTCTCGGCCGGATCGGCAAGCTCGTCGCTGATCGCGCGAAGGGGTTCGGCATGCGCCTCATCGCTTACGACCCGTTCGTGTCGGAAGACCGTGCGAAGAAAATGGGTGTCGACCTCCTCGCGCTCGACCAGGTGGTCGCCGAGGCCGATTTCCTCACCGTGCACCTCCCCAAGACAGCCGACACGCTCGGATTGATCAATCGTGATCTCCTGCTCAAGGCCAAGCCGAGCCTGCGGGTCATCAACGTCGCTCGTGGCGGCATCGTGCACGAGGGTGATCTCGTCGACTGCCTCCGTGAAGGCATCATCGCCGGCGCTGCGCTCGACGTGTTCTCCACCGAGCCGATGACCGAGTCGCCGCTGTTCCAGATCGATTCGGTCATCGTCACGCCGCATCTCGGTGCCAGCACTCGCGAGGCACAGGACAAGGCCGGTGACACCATTGCATCGATGGTGCAACTCGCCCTCGCCGGCGAGTTCGTGCCGTTCGCGGTCAACGTCAACGCCGCTGAAGCCAGCGAGACCATCCGCCCCTATCTTCCGCTCGCCGAGCGCCTCGGGAGCCTGTTCGTGTCACTCGTGGGCGGCCTACCGAAAGAGCTCGAGATCTGCTGCGAAGGCGAGATCGCCGGCTACGACACCCGGATCCTCGAGCTGGCGGTGCTCAAGGGCTTCTTCGGTGCGATCTCGGACGAGCCGGTCACCTACGTGAATGCGCCGCAGCTCGCGAAGCAGCACGGTGTCGAAGTCCGCGACGTCTGCTCGGCCACCTCGGCCGACTTCGTCAACTTGCTGTCGCTCCGCGGCGGCGGCCACTCGATCTCCGGCACCCTCGCAGGTCCGAAGGCGGCGCAGCGCATCGTCAACATCGACGACACGCCGTTCGACGTCCCGCCCGTCGACAACATGGTGGTCATCCAGAACGACGACCGTCCGGGCGTGATCGGTACGGTCGGCACCCTGCTCGGCAACGCCGGCGTGAACATCTCCGACATGGACGTCAGCCGCGTGACCGGGTCCGACACTGCCGTGATGCTGATCGCCCCGAGCGCCCCGGTGCCCGCCGGCGTGCTCGATGCACTCCGCGCCGCACCCGGGATCCTCGGCGTCACCAGCCTCTCCGCCTGAGCCCGCCACCCCGACACGCCCCGAGCAACCCGAAAAATGTGCCGAATCGTGCGCCTGGTGAACGATTCCGCACGGATTTTGGGGTTGGGGCGACCGAGTGGGGGCGGTTCGGGTCAGCAGAGGCGGAGGGATGCGGCGGTGCGTTCGGCTTCGGTCCGGGCGGCCTCGGCGAAGTCGGAGCCTCCGCTCGCATACAGGATCGCGCGTGACGAGCTGACCATCAGGCCGCGGCCGTTCGGGTCGGCCCCGTGCTCGACGACCGCGGCTGCGTCGCCACCTTGCGCGCCGATACCGGGGACGAGAATGGGAACATCCGGAGCGATGGCGCGGACGTTGGCCAGTTCGCTCGGATAGGTGGCGCCCACCACCAGTCCGCAGTCGCCGCGCTTCGACCAGTCGTCGGCCACCAGGCGAGCGACGTGGGCGTAGACCGGCTGACCGTCGGCGACGAGCGACTGGATGTCGTCACCGCCCGGGTTGCTCGTACGGCAGAGCGCGATGACCCCGCCGCCGTGCTCGAAGTACGGCTCGACCGAGTCGGTGCCGAGGTACGGATTGACCGTGACGGCGTGGGCTCCGTACCGGCCGAACGCTTCACGGGCGTAGTGCTCGGCCGTCGAGCCGATGTCGCCGCGTTTGGCGTCGAGGATCAGTGTGACGTTCGGATACGACTCGCGTACGTACTGACAGATCCGCTCGAGCGCGTGTTCCGCGCCCTGGCTCGCGAAGTAGGCGATCTGCGGCTTGAACGCGCACACCAAATCCGCGGTGGCGTCGATGATCGCCTTACAGAACAACTCGGTTGCATCGCGAGCGCCATCGAGCGGCAACGGCATCCGCGCCGGGTCGGGATCGAGACCGACACAGAGCATCGACCCCGACGTGCTCCACGACGTGTCGAGCTGGCCGAGGAAGGTCACATCGGTGTCATTCTTCGATGGTGATCGCCGCAGTGGGGCAGAGGTCCGCGGCCTCGCGGACCCTGTCGGCGAGGTCCGCACCAGGGTTCTCCTGGAGGACGTAGAGGTAGCCGTCGCTGCGGACTTCGAACACCTCAGGGCACACCTGCATGCACGCCCCTGTCGATGCGCAGACATCGAAATCGACGGTCACCTTCATGTCATTCTCCTTTGGTCGTCGTTGCGGTCGTGTTCACAGTGCTGGGCGTGACGCCGTGGAGTTCGGTCACGACGTCGATCGACGGTAGCCGTCGGCCTCGGCGGCGGCGGCAGTCGAGTAGCAACGATCGGGCTTGGTGCGGTCGTAGAACCGCCCGCCGGGAACATGGAAGATCCCTGATGATGCCTTCGCCTTGATCGGATGACTCGGCGGAGTGGAACCGTCGTCGAGCGGCGGGAGCCAGCCCGCAACGGCCGCAGTGGTCGTCGACGTCTGGTGAGCGGGCGTCGGAGCAATCGGTTGCTCGGGTAGCGGCGGCCACTGCGGTGGAGCGCTGGGAACGGGTGTGGCCGTACTGGCGCGCCGCCATGAGACGAACGCCCCGACGGCTGCTGCGAGCGCAACGAGGAGGATCGTCCTGCGCAACGCGGTAGCGATCGATTCCATCACGCCGACTGTAGTTCGCGTCAGCGCTGGTGACGCTCGAACGCACACAGCACGGCACGGAGCGAGGCCGTCGTGATGTTGGGGTCGACGCCGATACCCCACCGGACCTTGCCGCCATCGGTGACGGTCTCGACGTATGCGGCGGCCTGAGCGTTGGCGCCCTTGCCGATGGCGTGCTCGGCATAGTCGAGCACGTCGAAGTTCCCGTCGACCAGGGAACCGAACTCGGCGACCAGTGCAGCCACGAACGCTTCGACCGGACCGTCACCTTCGCCGTAGACCGAGTGTGCGGCACCGTCGATGTCGAGCTGCGCCTGGATCGAGGTGTTGCCACCGTCGTCGCCGGTGCGGGTGTGCAGCTCGTGGCTACGAAGGCGGAAGTTGGGCTCGGCGGGCAGGTACTCGGCCTGGAAGGCGTCCCACATCACACCGGGGCCGATCTCGGTGCCGCTGTCTTCGGTGATGTGCTGGATGGTCTTGGAGAATTCGATCTGGAGACGACGGGGCAGGTCGAAGCCGTGCTCTGCCTTCATCACATAGGCGACGCCGCCCTTGCCGGACTGGCTGTTCACGCGGATCACCGCCTCGTACGAACGACCCACATGGGCCGGATCGATCGGGAGATACGGCACCCCCCAGACTGGGTACTCGCCGGCGTCGTCGCGCTGCGCGTCGAGCGCCTCGAAGCCCTTCTTGATCGCGTCCTGGTGGCTGCCGGAGAACGCCGTGTACACCAGATCGCCGGCATAGGGGTGGCGGGGATGGACCGGCAGGCGGTTGCAGTACTCGGCCGTTCGGCGCAGCTTGTCGATGTCACCGACGTCGAGCTTCGGGTCGACGCCGTTCATGAACAGGTTCATCGCCAAGGTGATGATGTCGACGTTGCCGGTGCGTTCGCCGTTGCCGAACAGCGTGCCCTCCACGCGGTCGGCGCCGGCCATCACACCGAACTCGGCAGCGGCGACCCCGCACCCGCGGTCGTTGTGCGGATGCAACGAGATGATCACCGAGTCGCGGTGCTTGATCGTTCGACCGAACCACTCGATCACGTCGCCGTACACATTGGGCGAGTAGCACTCGACCGTCGCCGGCAGGTTGAGCACGATCGGGTTGTCGGGGGTCGGCTCAACGACATCCATGACCGCTTCGCACACCTCGATGGCGAAGTCCGGCTCGGTCAGGGTGAAGCTCTCGGGCGAGTACTCGTACCGGATCCTCGTGTCGCCGACCGTCGGTTCGAGCTTGCGGCACATCTTGGCGCCGTTGACGGCCACGTCGACGATGCCGGCCTTGTCGAGGCCGAACACCACCTCGCGCTGCAGTGGATTGGTCGAGTTGTAGAAGTGCACGATCGCCCGCGGTGCGCCCTGCAGACATTCGTAGGTGCGCTCGATCAGTTCCTGGCGACACTGCACGAGCACCTGGATCGTGACGTCATCGGGGATGCGGTCTTCCTCGATCAACTGTCGCACGAAGTCGAAGTCGGGCTGGCTGGCCGAGGGGAAGCCGACCTCGATCTCCTTGAATCCCATCGCGACGAGCTCGTCGAACATGCGCATCTTGCGCGTCGGATCCATGGGGTCGATGAGGGCCTGGTTGCCGTCGCGCAGGTCGACCGAACACCACAGGGGTGCTTCGTCGATCGTGACGTTGGGCCACGTGCGATCGGTGAGGACGATCGGCACGAATGGGGCGTACTTTCCGAAGGGCATCGGTGTCGGGGTGACGTTCTGGGGAGGCATCGGATTCTCCTGGATGGTGCGAGTGACGGGTGCGAGTGATGGTGACGTGAGAACGGTCGGCAACGTGGCCGGAAAAAGCAAGAACCCCCCGACCAGAGGCGGGGGGTGCGGGCGAACGCGAGTATGTGGCGCTCGCCCTACGTAAGCAGAAGGAGGCCGTGGCACAACATCGGTTCGAACGATAGCACGGGTGGCAGCAACTCGTGCTCGTGGCGCGCAGGCCCGGTACGCTGGCGCACAACATGACTGAATCAACAGCGCGACGCGGAGCGCCTCGTGGCCGGCGTTCTCGCCCGCAGACGTCGGACCAGCCGTACGACGGTGGCCACGTCAACACCTCGAATCTCACATCGTTCAACGTCCTTCCCCCGGTGCAGTCCCCGACAGGGTTCTTCGATCTGGGGGTGCCGCAGCGGATCGACGACGGGCTCGCAGCGTGCGGGTTTGCTCAGCCGTTCGCCATTCAGACCGAGGCGATTCCCGTCGCGGTCACGGGCAAGGACGTCTGCGGTCGGGCAAAGACCGGTTCAGGTAAGACGCTCGCGTTCGGCGTTCCGATGCTCGCGCGCATCACGGACAAGGCAGCGCCATCACGTCCCCTCGGCCTCGTGCTCGTCCCCACCCGTGAACTCGCCGTGCAGGTCGCCGAAGTGCTCGAGCCGGTTGCGCACCATGCCGGAATGCGAGTGCTACCCGTCTATGGCGGTGCGTCGCGACATCACCAGGTCGAAGAACTTGCCAAGGGCGTCGAGATCGTCATTGCCACCCCGCTGCGCCTGATCGACCTGATCAAGTCGAACGAGGTGTCGCTCGACGACATGCAGATCGTCACGCTCGACGAGGCCGACCGCATGGCCGACGACGGGTTCACCCCGCAGGTCGAGTGGATCCTGCGCCACTGTTCGAGCCGAAACCAGACGATGCTCTTCTCCGCCACGCTCGACGGCGACGTCGGCCACCTGATCAAGCACTATCAGACCGATCCGGTCACCGTTGCGATCGACGAGGCCACCGACACCGTCGGAACGATGCACCACCTGTTCCTCGCCGTCCACCACATGGACAAGGACAAGGTCATCGGCTCGATCGCCAAGCAGTTCCCCAAGGTGCTCGTCTTCTGCCAGACCAAGCGGAACTGCGACCGAGTGGCCCGCAACCTCGAGGAGCTCGGTGTCGACGCCGGCCCGTTGCACGGCGACATGCAACAGAGTGCGCGTGAGCGCATCCTGCGCAGCTTTGCCGAGGGCAAGCTGTCGGTTCTCGTCGCCACCGACGTCGCCGCCCGCGGTATCGACATCGACGACATCGGGGCAGTGATCCACTACGAACCGGCCAAGGACGTCAAGGACTACCTCCACCGTTCGGGGCGCACGGCTCGCGCCGGTCGTGACGGGTGGGCGGTCACGCTGGTCGAGTACAACCAGCACACCCAGATGCGGATCCTGCAACGAGGGATGCGTCTACCGACGGAAAAGCCGATCGAGATCTTCTCGAACGACACTCGCCTGCTGCACCTCCCCGAGTTCGAACTCAGCTGAACTCCCGTGGCGGCTCGCCGCCATCATCAGCCGAGCGTGGTCGCCATCGTGGCGATGAGGCTGTCGACGGCGTCGGATTCCACGTCGTCCACTGGGATGATCAACGTGAGCACCCGATCGCCGACTTGGACCACTCCGACATGGAGCGAGGTCCCGGACAAGCGCAGGGCGGCATCACCGGCGGACACGTCCTGGGTCTCTGCGCCGTCGCCGGCGATCGACTCGTTGATTCCGACCACGAAATCGAAGGCGTCGCTTCCCGTGAGCCCGCCGACGTCTTCGGCTCGCATCGACGCCACGGTCAGATTCGAGACGCCGCCCGACTCACTCGTGTACTCGTACGCGCACTGCGGAGTCGCCGAGTCGTCGGGCGTGGCGCGCGTGACGTCGAGGCCGGTATCGGCAGTGACGGACGCGACCGTCAGACGTTCACAGATGACCTCGGCGCTGAGTGGGTCGGTCGCGTCGGTCGTGCCGTCCGCGTCGCCAGCGTCGGTCGTGGAATCGGACGGCGTCGCCGTGGTCTCGACGGGCGTGGAATCGCCGGCATCGTCGCTTCCGCATGCGGTGAGCGCAGCGGCACCGATGACGACTGCGGTGAGGACGACTCGTGGATTCACGAGGCGAACAGTAGTGCTCAGTGACGAATCAGCGAAGGCGCCATGCACGGTCAGGCGTAGGCGAGCAGTTCCGCGATGGTGCCTGGGCGAGCCAGGAGGAAGCCTTGAACGGTGGTGCAGCCGAGTGACTTGAGGAGATCGAGCTCCGCGTCGGTCTCGACTCCCTCAACGCACACCGACAGGTTTGCGGCGCGCCCGATGTCGATGCATGCTTTCAGCACGCTGTGGTCGAGGGGGTCGGTTCCTGCGCCTGCGACGAAGGCTCGGTCGACCTTGATCTCGCTCGGTCGCAGGCGTCGCAGGTATTGCAGCGACGACTGGCCGGTACCGAAGTCGTCGATCGAGATTCCGACTCCGAGCCCCGCGAACCGGTCGATGCCCCGTGCGATCGCCGCCAGGCTGTCGGCGACGGTCCGCTCCGTGATCTCCAGCATGAGGAGTCCGGGGGGAACATCCAGATCGTTCATCAGGGTCCCCACGGCCGTCACGAAGTCGCGATCGCCGATCAGGGGGCCTGGCACGTTGACTGACAAGGTGGCGTGGGGGAGTGATTGCCGAACTTCCGTCCACTGCGTCAGGGCCTCTTCGATCGCCCAGACCGTGAACGGGTACGCTGTCCCGCTGGCCTCGATCGCTGGGATGAATTCGTCGGGAGCGATGCCCTCGCCGGCACGGGTCCACCGGGCGAGCGCCTCTGCACCGACGAGGCGACCGGACTGGACATCGAACTTGGGTTGATACCGCAGGAAGATCTCGCCGGCGCACATGGCCCGAGGGACGTCACCGAGCAGTTCCATGCGTCGGATCTGATGGATGCCGAGGTCAGGTCGCCAACCGACCCGTCCCCCACCTTCTCGTTCAGCAGTCCATGCTGCCGTCTTCGCTCGATGCAGCAACTGGTCAGGAGTGCCATCGCGTCGCCGCGAGACCGCGTAGCCGATCGACGGATCGACCGGCAATGTCGCACCTGCGACGTCGATGGGGACGGACAGTCGGGCGGCGAGGGCCTCGCCGACCTCTCGCGCCACGTCCTGGTCGCCGGGCACGACAACTGCGAGTTCGTTGTTGGTCGGGTGGGCGGCGATACCGCCGAACGCTCGGGCGATCTCGGCGACCCGCTCGGCCGCCGCGCTCATCACCTCGTCGCCGGCGTCGAACCCGAACGTGGGCCGGATCGTGTCGAGTGCACTCAATCGGATCCACAGAGCGACGACGTCGTCGCACTGGCTGATGCGATCGTTCGTCATGGCGTCGATCAAGCCGTGACGGTTCAGGAGACCGGTCTCGGGTGAATGTGTCGACAACCACTCCAACTGTTCGTCGTAGCGGGTCGCCTCGGTGATGTCGTGGGCCGAGATCACAACGGCGCTCGGCGACGTCGCGTCTGCGCCGCCGATCGGGCGCACCGCAACTCGGCAGATCCGATCATCTCCGAGTTCGGGCCGCTCGACCGCCAGCACCAGGTCTTCGACGATCTCACCGCGAAGTCCCCGCTGCAGCGGGCGTTGGTCGTCAGCGAGCGGCGTGCCGTCGACATCGCGAAGGACGTAGGCGCGGCGGTAGCCGGGGTCACCGACGTGATCGCCCAGCAGCGCGATCGACGCGCTGTTGGCATAGGTGAGTCGCCCGTGGGAATCGAACACGAGGACGCTCTCGGCCAACGACTCGAGGACCGTGCGCAACGTGTTCTCAGATGCCGTGACCAGCGCAAGAGCGTTCTGCATCTCGGTGATGTCCGTCGCGACCAGGACCACCTGCCCGCCGACGGCGACGACGCTGGCCCGCCAGGTCTCGACCCGGTCCGGGCATGCCACCGAGAACGACACGGTGATCGGTTCGCCCGGCTGTTGGAGCGCACGGAGGCCGACCGGGATCGGATCGCCGTCCAGAATCGGGAACTCGGCGGCACTCCCACCGATGTCGATCACAGCGGTCATCGCGGTGTTGGCGACACAGAGGACGAAGTCGACGACGTTGCCCTCCGCGTCGAGGACCGGGTCGAAGATGCCGACGCCTTCATCGATCGCGTTGAGCGTCGTGGCCAGGATGACGTTGGCGTCGACCTCGGCGTGAGCGGAGCGTTCTCGAGGAGTGTGGTCGGTCGCGATCTGCACGATCAGTTCGTCCATACGGGTCAACCGCACCTCGAGCACGAGCGGTGGGAGCTCGGAGTCGCTGCCATCGAGGTTGTCGATCGTACGAATGGTGGCCTCGTTCGACGCCCACACGGCGCGCACATCGTCGAGCGTCGGTGAGATCGTGCTGCCGCCCGACAACGCAGCAATGCGCTCGTCGAGGGCCACCGCCCGTCGGTTGCGGAAGATCGTGCGCGTGTCGATGATCCGGAAGTCGTCGTCGACAACGGGTTCGAGTAGCACGATTGCCTCGTCGAGCGACTGTACGACGGTGCGCAGCTGAGCTTCACTGTGGGCGAGCTGGTCGTCGATGATGCAGTCCTGCGCCGTCTGCAAGAGGAGGTCGCCGACGCGGCCGGTGGTGACTTCGAATCGGATGGTCTCGAAGCTCCCGTTGATCACCCCGTGTCGAGCGATGACGTACGTCGACGGGACCTCACCTTCCCACGCCTGCTGAGCGGCGTCGAACGCAAGGTGTGCATCGACGAACACATCGCTCGCCCAGGTTCCGGGTACGACCCCTTCGTGGACCGGCAGAGCGAGAGCGGTGCTGTTGCAATAGATGATCTCGAGGTCGACGATGAGGTCACCGCTGAACAAGGGGCGGTACAGGAACACCGACGCTGACAGCTGGTCGAGCGTGAGTCGCACGACGTCGGCCGACAACACCTTGTCGTTCAGTAACTCGGGTGATTGCTGTGTCGATGTCGAGAAGGTCGCGGTCATGATCGTGCGGCGTGCAACCGTCGACAGGACGTCGGGTTGAGCCACTGCTGGATCGTCCGTCGGTGGGTGCTCGATGGGTGTGACGACGGGTGATCTTGACCGAAACCTGACTCAGCGCGATGACGGACTGGGCCCCGAGGTCAGGTGAGCCATGCCGGTCGGTTCGACTCGTAGGTGTCGATTGCCGCAGCATGGGTGAGCGTGATACCGACGTCGTCGAGTCCGTTGAGGAAGCGATGCTGGGTCTGGGGCTCCATCGGGAATTCCTCGTCGATGCCCGCTGCCGGTACCTCCAGCCTGAGCCGTTCCATGTCGACGACGATCTGGGTGTCGGCGTCAGTTTCGATCGCCGACCAGATCGCCTCGACCGTCGACTCGGACACCACGACCGGCACGAGGCCGTTCTTCGTGCAGTTGTTCCGGAAGATGTCGGAAAAGCTCGGAGCGATCACGGCGTCGAAGCCGTACTGCTGGATCGCCCACACCGCATGCTCGCGCGACGATCCGACGCCGAACGCCGGGCCGGCGACCAGGATGTTCGCCTTCGCGTACCGTTCGTCGTTGAGGACGAAGTCTCGGTCGTCACGCCAGGTGGAGAACAGACCCTTGTCGAAACCGGTGCGTTCGACCCGCTTGAGCCAGTCAGCGGGGATGATCTGGTCGGTGTCGACGTCAGAGCGCTTCAGCGGCACGCCCGTTCCGGTGATCACCTGCACGGCCTTCATGACGTGGCTCCTTCCAGATCGGCGGGTGTACAGAAGGTGCCCTTGACGGCGGTCGCTGCGGCAACTTCGGGGGAGACGAGATGGGTGCGGCCGCCGCGACCCTGGCGTCCTTCGAAGTTGCGATTGCTGGTGCTCGCAGCCCGCTCGCCGGGAGCGAGTTTGTCGGGGTTCATGGCGAGACACATCGAGCAGCCGGGTTCGCGCCAGTCGGCCCCCGCAGCGATGAACACCTGGTCGAGACCTTCTGCAACTGCTTGCGCCTTCACGGCGTGACTGCCGGGTACCACCATCACGCGTGCAACGGTGACGGTGCGACCCTGCATCACGGCTGCGGCGGCGCGCAGGTCTTCGATTCGGCTGTTGGTGCACGACCCGATGAACACGGTGTCGACCGCGATGTCGCGCAGTGGAGTGCCAGGTTCGAGACCCATGTACTCCAGCGCTCGGGCGACGGTCTCCTTGGTGGTCGGGTTGTCGTAGTCGTCCGGCGAGGGGACCGATGCGTCGATCGTCGCCACCTGGCCGGGGTTCGTACCCCAGGTGACGTGGGGGCGGATCGTCGACGCGTCCAGGACGACCTCACTGTCCCACACTGCGTCGTCGTCGGTGAAGAGCGTCGACCAGTCAGCAACAGCTGCATCCCAGGCGGTGCCCGACGGGGCGTTGGCGCGCCCACGGAGGTAGTCGAACGTGGTGGCATCAGGGGCGATCATCCCGGCCTTGGCGCCCGCCTCGATCGACATGTTGCAGACCGTCATTCGTCCCTCCATCGACAACGCTCGAATGGCCGAGCCGCGGTACTCGATCACGTGGCCGATGCCGCCGCCGGTCCCGATCTCGCCCAGGATGGCCAGGATCACGTCCTTGGCGGTCACACCCGGCTGGAGATCGCCGTCGACGGTCACCGACATCCACTTCGGGCGCTGTTGGGGAAGCGCCTGGGTGGCGAGCACATGCTCGACTTCGCTCGTGCCGATCCCGAACGCGAGCGCTCCGAATGCTCCGTGCGTGGCGGTGTGTGAATCGCCGCACACGATGGTCATGCCCGGCAGCGTGCGTCCCTGCTCGGGGCCGATGACGTGCACGATCCCTTGGTTCGGATCGCCCATCGGAAAATTGGTGATGCCGAACTCTGCGGTGTTCGCGCGCAGTGTGTCGATCTGCTTGGCCGAGATCGGGTCGGCGATCGGCTGGTCGATGTGCTCGGTCGGGACGTTGTGGTCCTCCGTGGCAATCGTGAGGTCGGGTCGGCGCACGGTGCGCCCGCTGAGCCGCAGCCCGTCGAATGCCTGCGGGCTCGTCACCTCGTGCACGAGGTGCAGGTCGATGTACAACAAATCGGGCTCATCGGGTGCCGAGTGCACCAGATGGCGCTCCCACACCTTCTCCGGCAGTGTTTTGCCCATGTCGACGCTCCTTGCATTTCCCAACATATGGGATAGAGTTCCTGTGATATGGACATCATAACTGGCGTCGGCGTGCTCGACAAGGCGATGAACGTGTTGCGGTCGGTCGCAGACTCACCCCGTTCGCTCGGGGAACTGCAACAAACAGCTGATCTTCCCCGTGCGACTGCGCACCGGCTTGCAGTTGCGCTGGAGCAGCACGGTCTGTTGCGTCGGGACGTCGAAGGAAGGTTCGAGCTCGGCCTCGGGCTGGTGCCACTCGGGCAAGCGGCCTCTGAACGGTTCCCACTCGTCGAACTCGCCCGTCCGGTGCTCGAGTCGCTCCGCGACACCACCGGCGAGAGCGTGCAGCTGTTCGTGAGGGAGGGCGTGTTCCGCCGGTGTGTGCTCTCGCTCGAATCGACACACGGTCTGCGGTGGATCGTGCCGGATGGAGCGCTGCTGCCGCTCGATGTGGGATCCGCCGGCCGCGTGCTGTCCGGGGAAACGTCGCGGTCTGGATGGATCCAGAGCATCGGCGAGCGTGAAGCGGGAGTTGCCTCGGTGAGCGCTGCGGTGACGGGCGTGGATGGAGCGACCGTTGCCGCAGTGTCGTTGAGCGGGCCGATCGAACGCCTCAGCCGTCAGCCCGGTAGGCAGTTCGGTGAAGCGGTCGTCGCGGCGGCCCGTCGCATCGCGGCGTGAATTCCCCCGAAATTGCTGTGGCGTGAAGCCGCAGCGGCTGGACAGTCGGTAGTCCACCTGATGCACCGCAGTGGCGCATGCCGAAAGGACCGACCGTGTCGAACACCATGGATCTTGCATCGCTCATCGAAGGTTCGAACGAACTGCCGTGGTTGCGTGACGCAGCGTGTCGCGAACTCGACCTGAACCGCCTCGACCTGTTCTTCGTCGATGCGGGGCGCACGCTGTCGAAAGAAGGCAAGGCGATCTGTGGGCGATGCCCGGTCCGTTCTGAGTGCCTGTCGTATGCGTACCACCACGACATTTCCGGCGGGTACTTCGGTGGGCTGTCGCCGACCAAGCGGCGCGAGCTGACTCTCGACGAGGCGCTTGCGACGATCGCCTAGCTGGATCGCTCGCTTGGATATGGTGCAGGACCGCGACGTTCGCCTCGACACTCTGCAGAATGTGCTCGAGACAGGATGGGCGTCGTGCGAATTGAGTGGAGAGTGGAGCATTCCCTTGTCGAGTCAACCCGGGCGATCAGCGGGCGCGCGCGTGTCTGATCCTTTTCGTCCTGTCTATCCCGCTCCCCATGTCGTAGCGAGAGTGCAGATCGGTGACGTCCCGACAGGAGCGCCGATGCAACTCGACTCCTTCGTCGTGCCGGTCATCGAGGAGGGCGATGTCGTCGACTGGTTGCTCACGCAGGACTCGATCGCGTTCGGTCCGTATGGTCTCGCCACTGCCTTCGATGTGTGGCGGGGTACTTGGCAGGAGCGGTGGGAACTCGATCCCGTTCACAGTTTTCAGCGCTTGTTCCGGTTGGTCGTCGACGCCGGTGCGGTCAACGAGCCCTCGCAGCGTCTCGCCGAGAAGTTCGCACTGACCTCGCTCACGAGTGAGGAGTCGGTGTTGACGCCCACTCGTTCGGCGCTGATCCCCGACCTGGTCGAGCAGGCACGAGCGTTGGCTTCAGCGGTGGACGTCTTGGGTGTCGGGCTCGTCGACACCACCGAGGGCGCGATGGCGACCGGTTTGCTGGCCGGCTGGCCGCTGCCGACGACGGTCAACCTGCTCGCACGAGACGATCATTCCTGCGTCACGGTGCATCCGAGTCATCGACTCTGCGTCGAGGTGTACGACGACCACGGCCACGCCATTGAGCAGCTGAACGACCTGACCGAGGTGGTCTTCGAGGGTACGCATGCGATCGTGCGCACCGCTGACCGCACCGTCGAGTTCGACGCCGACCAGGTTCGCCCGCTGGCGTGGATCGCGCTCGGTGCCCGTTCGTACCGTGTCCGCCGGGCCCCAGTGGTGATCGTGATGGCACAGACGATCGCCAGGCTTCCCGAGGCGGCGCGCCACGCCATCGAACACGGCAAGGATCTCGTCCTCACGGGTGTCGCGCCGGTTGTTGCGGTGCAGTAGACGCGCGGTGCGGGCGCCTCTATCGGCATGCTCGTGACGGCCTTGGGTCAAGACACCGTCAAGATGACGGGGTTTCGCCCGACTGTGCGGACGGTCTCGTTCATGGCCGATTCTCATGCTGGCACCGTCTCCGATCGCTGCCTCGACGGAGACGTCCTGACACTCGATGCTCATCTCGCAGCGGCTGCGCGCCGGGTGGAGTGGTCGCGGTGCGCAGCGCCGGTCGCGGCGTGGGATCCGACCCGTCTCGATGCCGACGCCGACGACGTGGTCGAGGTCATCGTGGGTGCTGCGTTCGTCTCGATGCAACAGTTGCGGATCGCACTGCGTCTGACGCTCGACTCGACACAGCAGACGCAGTTCAGCTTTCGCATCGTCGAGCGCGCCTGCGCGTCCGGTGCGTCGCGAGCAGCGGTCGGCGCCTCAGCGCTGCTCCTCGACACCGTGCGACACGGCGCTTTGGAGGATGCGGTGACGATGGCGAGGAATGCGGTGTCGGTGCTCGGCGCCGCGGAACTGCTCGACGGCTCCGCTGCGCTCGTGGCGTCGCTGAGCGTGGAGATCTCCGAACTCCTCGACGTTTCGCCAGCGGTGGTGTCGTCGGAGATCGTTCGGCTGGTCGCTGGGCTCCCCGCCGGCCCGGCGGTACCGACGCCAGGTCGTCGACGCTTGGTCGAACTCGCCGCATGCGGCTGAGATGCGACCGATCCCGGGGGCGTTGTCAGACGAGGACGCTGGATGCGGCAGGGTGTGCCTGGGGTGCACGTCGATCGTCGTCGCTGAGGTCGTCGACCATGTGCGACAGCACGAGCGGGTGCTGCAACTTCGCGAGTGCTTTGGCCTCGATCTGGCGGACCGCTTCACGAGACAGCGCGAGGGTCTGGCCGATGTCGGCGAGCTTTTCCACCGGTTCGCCGTCGAGTCCGAACCGACGCACGATCACGTAGAGCTCGCGTGCGTCGAGCGAACTCAGCCCGAACCGTTCGAGCGCGGCGAGTGTCAGCGTGGAGATCACCGCGGCTTCGGGGGTCGTTTCGATCGACTCGATGACGTCTTCGTAGCGCACGTCGGACTCACCGCCCATGGTTTCGTTCAACGATTGGACGTGAACAGGATCGAGCACCCGCTTGGCCTGGGCGAGCGTGACTCCAGCTGCAGCGGCGACTTCCTCGTACGACGGCGTGTACGCCTCGTCGACCTGTTGCAGCTTGCGGAACGTCGACAGGATCAGCGGCCGCTTCTCGAAATCGCTGCGGTTCATGTTCGGGTGATCACAATCGCGCACCGCTCGCAGCACCTCGCGTTGGATCGGCTTGAACGCCCAATGGCCGAACGAACCCGACTCGGGATCGAAGCTGTCGATGGCACGCATCAGCCCGAGCAGGCCTGCGGATTCGAAGTCGGCACGGTCGTGTGCTGACGCTGCAGCGCCGAAGCGGCGGGTGTACGAGCGGACGAGACCCATGTTCGACGACACGATCTCGAACGTGACGTCATCGATCTGGCGGCGCAACATCTTGATCCGACGTCGTGAACCAGCACTCTCCTCGTCCTGGTTCTCCAACTCGTTCAGGAGGGCAGTACGTGCGGCGAACAGTGCCGTGTTCTGATCCCGGTAGTGATCGGAGAGGACGTTGGAAGCGTGCATCGGTCTTGACTTCCCTTCTGATGTCGATCGTGACTCCGGTGATGTTCACCGAGGGTGTGACGGATCTCGTTTGGATGTGACGTTCGTGGCGATTCGACAGAGCGGCAGTACTCACTTCGGCAGATGGCTGGGGAACTGAAGAACTTTTCGTGTTCAGGTATCGGAAACCTGGTTGCGCAGATCCGGTAGCAAGAACCTGTTCGCCGGGTTGGGGTTCGGCCAGGGCTTCGAGGGCCGAAGCCGCCGTCGAGCCGCCTACGCTGCGGGGGTGACAGATGCGGCCGTCAACGTCGAAGTGTTGCCGAGCGACTGGCGTGAACAGGTGCTGTCGCTGGCCGAGCAGCGCGACGCGGTCATCCTCGCCCACAACTACCAGGTGCCCGAGATCCAGGACATCGCCCACTACGTCGGTGACTCGCTCGGCCTGTCTCGGGTGGCCGCCGAGGTCGACGCGTCGACGATCGTATTCTGCGGGGTCCACTTCATGGCCGAGTCGGCCAAGATCCTGGCCTACGACAAGACCGTGCTGATCCCGGACGCAGCTGCAGGGTGCAGCCTCGCCGAGACCATCAACGGCGAGCAGCTTCGCGCCTGGAAGGCCGAGTACCCAGACGCCGTCGTGGTCAGCTATGTCAACACCACCGCCGAGGTGAAGGCCGAGACCGACATCTGCTGCACGTCGTCGAACGCGGTCGAAGTCGTCGAGTCGATCCCGCGTGACACCGAAATCCTGTTCCTGCCCGATCAGTTCCTCGGTGCCCACGTTCAGCGGATGACCGGGCGCGACAACGTGCACATCTGGTTGGGCGAATGCCACGTGCATGCCGGCATCAACGGTGCCGACCTCAAAGCCCAGGTGGCGGCCGAACCCGAGGCCGAGCTGTTCGTGCACCCGGAATGCGGGTGTGCGACGAGCGCGTTGTATCTCGTGTCGTCGGGTGTCGTGCCGGAGACCCGCACGAAGATCCTGTCGACCGGCGGGATGGTCGATGCGGCTCGAGGGACCACCGCTGCCAAGGTGCTCGTGGCAACCGAGACCGGGATGATCCATCAGCTCCAGAAGGTCAACTCGGTCACCGAGTTCGTGCCGGTCAATCGCGCCGCCGTGTGCAAGTACATGAAGATGATCACCCCGGCGAAGCTTTTGCGGTCGCTGCGTGACGGCACCGACGAGGTGTTCGTCGACCGAGACATCGCCGACCGCGCCCGCCGCTCGGTCGAGCGGATGATCGCCATCGGTACTCCGTCCAGCACCGGCGAATGACATGACTCGGTTTCGCGGTTCTCACGCCGAGTGCGCCTGCCTCGCCCACCTGGGATCACGATGAGCTTGCCGAGACGGTTGGCGGCGCCACCGGCCACTTGGGAGCGAGACGTCGACGTCGTGGTCCTCGGATCGGGGGCAGCGGGTTTGTCGGCGGCGCTGGCCGTGCGACCAGTTCGGAGTGTGCTGGTGGTCACCAAGGACATCCTGTCGGCCGGGTCGACGCAATGGGCGCAGGGTGGTCTGGCCGGCGTGCTCGATCCGAGTGACACGATCGAGGACCACGTCCGAGACACCCTCGAAGCCGGCGCCGGGCTCTGCGACGAGGTCGTCGTGCGCCAGCTGGTGGAAGAGGCACCGAAATCGATCCATTACCTCATGCGACTCGGTGCAGCCTTCGATCCCGAGCAGGGTGGCACCGACATCGCGCTCACCCGCGAAGGCGGCCACAGTCACAACCGCATCGTGCACTCCGGCGGCGATCGTTCCGGTGCCGAGGTGCAGCGAACCCTCGACGAATCGGCGATCGGCGCTGGCGTCGAGGTGATGGGTCACGCGTTCGCCCTCGATCTGGTGATGGGCACCGGCGCCGACGGTGAGCGTCAAGCGGTCGGTGTCCGCATCGGCAAGACCGATGAACACGGCGTCCTCGTGTCGGTCGGTGTGGTCACGGCACGAGCGGTGGTGATCGCCTCGGGTGGTTACGGACAGGTCTTTGCATCCACGTCGAACCCGCCAGCGGTGACCGGCGACGGTGTGGCGATGGCATTGCGCGCCGGCCTCGCAGTCACGGACATCGAGTTCGTGCAGTTCCACCCGACCGTGATGTGGCGAGGTCCTGATGCTCGCGGCCAGCAGGCCCTGGTGTCGGAAGCGGTTCGCGGCGAGGGGGCGATCCTGTTCGACGCGGCCGGCGAACGGGTGATGGCAGGGGTCCATCCCCTCGAAGACCTGGCACCGCGCGATGTGGTCGCGGCTGCCATCAGTCGGCGGATGGCCGAGGCGCCTGGCGGCGTCGACGATCACGTCTACCTCGATGCAACGCATCTGGGCGAGCGCTTCTACGAGCGCTTTCCTTCGATCACGGAGGCGTGCCGAGAAATCGGACTCGACCCCGCCGTCGATCGAATCCCGGTCGCGCCCGCAGCGCACTATGCCTGTGGGGGCATCCGAGCCGGGCTCGACGGGCGCACAGCGCTACGCGGCCTCTACTCGGTCGGCGAGGTGTCGGCGACCGGCGTGCACGGCGCGAATCGACTTGCGTCGAACAGCTTGACCGAGTCAGTGGTTTCCGGCACATGGGTGGGTCGCGACCTCGCATGGGAACTCCCCGATCGTGTGCCGATCGATGTCGAGGTCGACGACCCGCTCGATCATGCACTCCTCGAACCAACTCGATTGCGTGAAGTGCGTGCAGTGATGTCGCGTCACGTCGGCGTCGTGCGCAGCGAACTGTCGCTGTCGTCGGCGGCCGGTGCGCTCGGTGCGATCGCAAGCACGATGTGCTCGGCGAAGCGCGTCGTGGTCGAACACGACATCGATCCCGATGCCGCACCACGCATCGAGCCGTCACGCAGGACGTGGGAGGCGACGAACATCCTCACCGTGGCCACCGCTGTCGTAGCAGCGGCGACCGCGCGGACCGAGAGCCGCGGGTGTCATCGCCGATCTGACCATCCCGATGCCCGAGCCGACTGGGTTCGCCACCTCGACGTCACCCTCGACCTGACCGGCGTCATCTCGGTGGAGGACCGACCATGAGCGTGTTGAGATGCACCGACTGTGGATTCGACGGGGCCCGCTGGAGCGACGGCGACATCGAACGAACACTGGCTCACGCCAATGACCTGCTCGGTTACGTGCTCGAAGGCGCCGACGCATCGGTCGTCTCCGGCGTGGCCGCCACGTCCATCGCTCCCGATGACGACCCGATGGCGCGGACGCACGCCGTGATGCATCGCGTCCACGACGTCGCCGCCGCCCGCCGCGCTGCGCACGAGTTCGAGCCGATGGTCGGGCGTGTCGATTCGTTGCAGGCCTCGGGCGGCGGCGTGCCGAAGACAACGATCCCAGTTGCCGAGATCGGACCCGACGGAGTGTTCGGGGACGTGCAGCGAAATCGCAAGCATCACGGTCGCCCGTGGCAGGCGGTCTGCCTCTACAGCAGCGATCTCCTGGCGACGCTGCGCGGTGAGGGGCATCCGATCGAAGCGGGCGCAACGGGTGAGAACATCACGATCTCCGGAATCGACTGGGAGCGCATGCGAGGCGGCCTGACCGTCACCATCGGCGGCACTACTGGTGACATCTTGATGCGCACCAGCAGCCCGGCGGCGCCCTGCACCAAGATCGCCCACTGCTTCGTCGATCGCCACTGGAACCGGATCGACCACGACGCACGGCCTGGCTGGGCGCGTTGGTACACGTCGGTGCTCGTCGGGGGCACTGTCGCACCCGACGCAACCGTCACCATCACGGCGTGAACGGCCCAGCCGTACACTCGCTGCAATGTTCGTGTTCCATCCGCTGTCGGAGACCACCCGGCGGGCATTGATCGACGGCGGGCTCGATCCGGATGCCGTGGCAGGCATCGTGCGACTCGCAGTCACCGAGGATCTCATGGGCGGGGTCGACGTGACCTCCACGGCGACCATCCCCGCCGATCACCGCAGCACGGCAACGTTCGCCGCGCGAGAGAACGGGGTGATCGCAGGCATCGCCGTCGTCGCTGCGGTGATCGAAACGGTCTGCGGCGACGAGGCCAGCGAGTTCCGCACCACCGTGCCCGACGGAACGACCGTCACCGCCGGTACCCACGTGGCTGAGGTCACGGCGCCGACACGGCTGCTGCTGACTGCCGAGCGGACTGCGCTCAATCTGTTGTGCCATCTGTCGGGAGTGGCCACCTCCACGCGCCGCTGGGTCGACGCCCTCGCCGGGACCTCGGCAGTGGTGCGCGACACTCGCAAGACCACGCCGGGGCTCCGTGCGCTCGAGAAGTACGCGGTGCGCTGTGGCGGCGGTACCAATCATCGAATGGGGTTGTCCGACATGGCGCTGGTAAAGGACAACCACGTCGCCGCCGCCGGTGGGGTCACCGAGGCGTTCCGCCGAGTGCGTGAACTCGCCTCGACCATCGCCGTGGAGATCGAGGTCGATTCCCTCGCCGGTCTCCGCGAGGCGATCGCCGCCGGCGCCGACGAGGTGTTGATCGACAACTTCACCCCCGTCGACATGCGCCACGCGGTCGCCGTACGTGACGAGATGAACCCAGCGGTGCGGATCGAGGCAAGTGGTGGTCTGACGCTCGAATCGGCGCGGACCGTTGCCGAGACCGGTGTCGACTACATCGCCGTCGGAGAACTCACGCATTCCGCCCGCGTGCTCGACATCGGCCTCGACTTCCAAACCGTTTGAGGAATCAGTGCGCCAGGCGGAACGCCCGGGTGGAGCTTGCCGGGACAGCGCGAAGGGTGGGCCGACGTGCACGACGGGTTGCCTCGCTGTAGCTTGCCCGTCGGGCGGAGTGAGGAGCTCCACATGTCAAGTGTCCCCCGAGCATTCCTGGCCGCCATGGTCGGAATCTCGATCATCGCGGTTCCGCAGGGGTCCAAAGCCGCTCCGAGCGGTCAGACGACCTCGACGTGCGCCGAGTCGGGACTCGCCAGCCACCTCGTCGGCGCCGGTGATTCCTGGTCTCGCATCGCTCAGGCGGCGCAGGTCGGTATGCGTTCGTTGTTCGAGGTGAACGACGCGTCAGCAGACGATGCCCTGTACCCCGGTGACGTGGTGTGCCTCCCGGCTGGGGCGACGCCGTCGTCATCGTGTTCACCTTCCAACGCGCCGACCTATACGGTCCAGTCCGGCGACACCTGGTGGGAGATCGCCACGCGGGCGGGTGTGTCGATGTCGACGTTGCTGACGACGAACGCCACGTCCGGGGAGCGTGCGATCCATCCTGGAAACACCGTGTGTCTCCCACCGGGAACGTCGGTGTCGTCGGACGACTCCGCAGCGTCGAAGTCGGCGACGGTGTCGGATTCGGCATCGTCGAACTGGTCGTCGGGCATCTATGCGCTCCCGATGCGCGGCCCGTGCTGGTTCAGCGACGACTGGGGCGATCCGCGAGGGGCAGGGCGCCGTCACGAAGGCACCGACCTGTTCGCCGCACCCCAGAGCTACGTGTACGCCGTCGTCGACGGCACCCTCACCCGTCGCACTTGGGATCAGCCCGGCCAGCGTTCCGGGAATGCCTGGTGGCTGACCGCTGCCGATGGCTCGGGCACCTACTACTTCTACGCACACCTCGCCGACTTCGCGCCGAAGCTGTCGGTCGGCTCGCGAGTCGAGGCCGGCGAGATCATCGGGTTCATGGGAAACACCGGCAACTCGGCGTTTCCGCACCTGCATTTCGAGGTCCACCCGAACGGTGGCCGAGCGGTGAACCCGTACCCGCTGCTTCGTCAGGCGGGCGGCTGCAAGACCGGCGAGCAGTACCGCCAGCCGGACGGCTGGGTGCCCGACTGAGCAAATCTCAGGTGTCAGCCCTCGGGTTGGCCGTAGACGCCGAGCAGGTCGACGACGACGATCAAGTCGCTGCCCGCCGGGAGGCCGAGTTGCGGATTGCCCTCGGGCCCGAACGCATCGGCTGGCGGGATGACGATGGCCCGACGGCCGCCGACCTTCATGCCGGGCAAGCCCTTGACGAAACCTGGGAACCCGCCTTCGACGATCGGGAAGGGCACAGGAGCGGACTCCCAGCTGCTCTCGAGCGAGACCTGGTTGTCGCCACGGAACAACACGTAGTTGATGACACCGGTCTGGCCCGCCTGGAGTTCGTCGCCCTCACCGTCGACCAGGTCGGTGCTGGTGGTCTCGGTGGCGCCCTCGGACGCTGGCACGCCCGGTTCGGTGGGTGCATCGGCGGGATCGGGTGGTGCGATCACGGCGCGCACATCGATGAGGAAGGTCAAGGCCTCGTTCTCGCCGATGATGTCACCGCGGGCCTCGGCGCCGTATGCGAGATCGCTCGGGATGTCGAGCTGGATGCGAGCGCCGTTCTGCGCGCCCACGAGACCCTGGTCCCATCCGGGAATCACTCCGCCTGCGCCCAACACCACAGGGAAGGGTTCGAAGCGGTCGTAGCTGTTGTCGAACTCGACTCCGTCGCGGGTGCGCACGCCCACGTAATCGACGATGACGGTGTCGCCCGACTCAGCGGCAGGCCCGTCGCCTTCTTCGATCACGGTGACCACGAGTTCGGTCGGGGTCTCATCGGGGATCTCGACCTCCGGCTTGTCCGGGTTGGTCGCGGGCGGCGTCACTGAACCGGTGTCCGAGGTCTCGCCGCTGGTGTCCGACGGCTGCTCGGAATCGGCGTCGTCGCTTGCGGTCGTCTCGCTCGTCGACGTGTCGCTGGCGGTGTCGTCGTCGCTCCCGCACGCAGCGAACAGCAGTGTGGCGGTCAGGATCAGTGGGAGGGTCCGGCGCATTACGACGACGCTACTTGTGAAGTCCGACGGGGCCACGTCAGCCGCCCAGCTGTCACCGAATCCTGACGTTGCTCGTCTCGCCGGAGCGATGAGCGAAGTGGCGTCATTCGGGCGGTTGGCTCATCGATGGGCGGTTGTGTGCCGCAGCGATGAGCGAAGTGGCGCTATTCGGGCGGTTGGCTCATCGCAACGTGGGTGGCGAGCCAGTCGGCTTCGGCCCGACCCAACTCGGTCGACGGTGGTCCGTCGACGAACGGCCACAGCTCAGACGCGATCCGCCGGTAGTTGCCACTGGCGTTGAGTTCGCCGAGCAATGCGTAGAGGCCCAGATTGATGCGCTGGATGAACACGAACGCTCGGGGCACGGTGGCGTACTGGCTGATCGGGCTCGTGCGGTCGAACGTGTGGCGCACGATCGAGTTCGCGTAGTCGCGTGTCCAGGTCATCTCGGTGTCGGTTCGTACCGTCGCGTAGAACAGCGAGAAGTACTCGCCGACCGCGTCGGTCGTCACCGGTGCATCCGGCTGCAACATGCCGGCACCTTCGACGATGCGGCGGAACTCGGCGTCGTCGTGATCGACTGCAGCAGCCTTCACCATCGAGCCAAACGTGTGCATCTCGTCGCCACTGAAGTGCTTCACCAGTCCGAAGTCGAGGAAGGTCACCGTGCCGTCGTCGTGGAAGAGGTAGTTGCCCGGGTGTGGATCACCGTTGAACGTCCCCATTCGGTACAGACTGCGGAACACGAACCGGAAGATGATCTCGCCGGCCCGGTCGCGATCGGCCTGAGGACGTCGCAGCAGCTCAGCCCACCCGAAACCGTCGGCCAACTCGGTGGTGAGCACGCGAGCGGTGCTCAGTTCGGCAACGACCTCGGGAATTCGGATGAACGGATGGCCGCGGTAATAGTCGGCGAATGCCTGTTGGTTGCGTGCCTCGCGTTCGTAGTCGACCTCCTCGGCGATGCGCAGCTTGATCTCGTCGACCATCTCGGCCGGGTCGAGTCCACCGAAGCCTTGGCGGAGCACGGCGCCGAGCAGGTCGGCGTTCTTCAGATCGGCCACGATCGCTTCGCCGACACCCGGATACTGGATCTTCACGGCAACGGCGCGTTCGACTCCTGTCAGGGGATCGCGCAACAGTGCTCGGTGGACCTGGCCGATCGACGCTGCTGCGATCGGATTCGGATCGAACTCGACGAAGACGTCGCCGACGGAACGACCCAGTTCGCGTTCGACGGTCTCGAGCGCGAGGTCCACCGACATCGGCGGAGCGTCCGACTGCAGCTGGGACAACGCGAGCCGCAGCGGTTCGGGGAGACCGTCGTCGAGGTAGCTCGCCATCTGGCCGAGCTTCATCAGCGCGCCCTTCATCTGACCGAGTTCCTCTGCGACGTGCTGAGCAGATCGGAGCTCGCGGTGGCGATCGAGTTCCTCTCGTCGCTCAGCGGATGCGAACGTCTTGCGCGCTGCGGTGGTTGCGTACGTCGTGCCGACCCGAGCGCCCATCCTGGCGAGCTGACCGTTGCGGCGCAGGCGCGAACTGTGCAGACGTCGAGCGCCGCTCGTCGAGTCGGAGCCTGGACGCTTCCTCGTCCGCACGGTCATCGTGATCGTCACGGACAAGGTGCCCACCACGACTACCCCGGCAGCGATGTTGCGGGCTCTCATGCGCGACCTCGTACCGACTCGATGGCGCGGACCAACGTCGGGACGAACCGATCGGCATTCGCCACGACGGCGTCGTGCATGCCGTCGACGCGGAATGCTTCGCAATCGGGGATCTGCTCGAACAGCTTCACCTGTCGGCGCACCGGCACCACCTGGTCGCGCATCGTGAGTATCGACGACGACGGCACGTCGACCTCGCTGATCCAGTCACTCGACGAGAACCTGCCGATCGCCTTGCCTGCCTCCAGTACCGCTCGCCAGTCGTGATCGGCTGTCTCGCGCATCGCCCAGGGCCCCCACTTCTCGGTGCGTCGTTGCAGGTAGAGCTGCTCGACCAGCCACGTCTTGGCCTGCTCGGGCGCGAGCCGGGCGACGGCGGCGAGTCCGGTGAAGCCCACCGTTCCGAGTCGTTTCTCACGACGTCCCGCGAAGTACGGCGCTGTCGCGCACAGCACGAGGCCGCTCACTCGATCGCGGTGGCGACGCCACACGAGCTGAGCGATGGGCCCACCCATCGAGTAGCCAACCGGGATGAACTCGTCGACACCGAGCGCTGCGGCGATGTCGACGGCATCATCGGCGCAGTCCTCGAGAGTGAACGGCTTCTTGGAACGGAGTCCGGTGCCGTGGCCGCGGTGGTCGAATGCAATCACGCGGAAACGCTCGCCGAGCGCGCCGTAGCAGCGGAACCAGTTGAGGTCGGCAGTGGCGGTCCACCCGTGGAGCAGCACGATCGTCGGTGCACCGGGAGCTGCGCCGAAGTCTCGGACCATGACGGTGCCGCGATCGGCAAGTTCGACGAACCGTGCCGGTGGCAGCACGGGTGAGACGATGTCGAGTTCGCGATGGCCGACGTCGGCGGGTGCCGCGACCTCAGAGCTGCTCGACACGGAGCACCGTCACGGTGAGCACGCCGTTGGGCGCCTCGTAGGTGATGGTCGCGCCGGCTTCGGCGCCGTCGAGCGCGTGGCCGAGCGGCGACGATGCGCTGATCACGTCGGCGCCGTCGATCTGCTCTTCCATGTTGCCGATCAGGTAGCGCTCGGCATTGTCTTCGTCGTCGCCCTCGTACACGACGGTGTAGACCATCGAGCCGTCGACGATCTCGGCGTTCTCGAGCAGGTGCTCGAGTTGTCGGATACGGCCTTCCATGTGGCCCTGTTCGTCCTTGGCCGCGTGGTAGCCGGCGTTCTCCTTGAGATCGCCTTCCTCGCGGGCGCGTTCGATCTTGTTGGCCACGTCGATCCGACCGCGTGTGGTCAGATCGTCGAACTCGGCCTTGAGGCGCCCGTACGCCGATGCGGACAACTGCACTGCTGACATGGTGACCGGAGGATACCGGCGCCGCCGGCGGGCGTGGGATGTGCGTGGGGGCGCTGGCGCGAACCGGCCCGTTTCGGCAGACCCTAGGCTCAGGTGGTGGACCCCGCAACCCATCCCACTGCGTTCGGCCGCTGGCGTCGGATCGCCGTGGCGTCAGCGGTCGGCGTCGGGGGTGTTTTTGGAGTGGTGGCGCTGGGGCGCGCCGACGGATCCGTCCTGATCGGGAGTCCGACATCCATCGGATCGTCTGACGAGACGCGGAGCCAGGACACGACGGCCCCGTCGAATGTCGGTCCGCCGCGGTCGGCGCCCGCGAGCGGGGACGGGCGCCCTGTCAGCAGTGCAGCAACCGTCGAGGGCCTGTCGATGGAGGCGCCGGTCGCCACGGCGCCTCCCCAGGATCCGGATGCCCCGGCGGTCGTGGCACGTCCGATACCGGTCGATGCCCCGCCACCTGCCCCCGACGCGCCGGCGCCCCCGTGGGCTGCGAGCCGGTTCGTGACCACCGCCGGTCATGTGTCGACCGACGTGGGATGCGCTGCCGATGCGTCCGCACAGGGCCTCGACGCTTTCTTCGCAGAACGGGTCGGTCCGGTACTCGGGTGGGACTATCAGCACGTCTACGACCTCGGCGGCGGCCGGCATCTGTGGCTGTTCCAGGACACGTTCGTCGACCACTCGGGGACGGCGGCGACCCTCGACCGGGCGAGCTTCGTCCACAACGCGGCCCTCATCCAGGACGGCACGTGCTTTCGTCTGCTCCACGCCGGTACGCCCGACCGGCCCCGACCATTCGAGTCGGGCACGGGCACCGCCACGCTCGCTCGATGGTTCTGGCCCATGGGTGGCGAGGTCCACGACGGCGTGCTGCGCGTGTTCTGGGCGGAGATGGCGAAGGACGCAACGGACCCCCTGCCACCTGACGGTCTCGGCTGGCACCCCGTGCGCACCCACGTGGCCACGTACGACCCGGCGACGATGGCGCGGCTCGACTTCCGACCGGCCACGAACTCCGGCGTGCTGCCGATCTACGGGTACGCAGTTGCCAGCGACACGACACACTCGTACCTCTTCGGCAACACCTTCGAGCAGAACCTGGCCCGGCACGGCGGTTACCGGAACGGCCCGCACAACGGCACCGACATGTTCCTCGCCCGAGTGCCGAGGGGACGACTGTTCGATGCGCCGGAGTACTGGACGTCGGCAGGATGGAGCCTCGATCCAGCGGCGTCGGAACCGTTCCTCTCCCGGCACTGGGCCGAGTTCCCGATGCAGCCCCGCTGGCTCGACGGGCAATGGGTGGCGGCGACGGCCGTCGACGGCTACTGGGGCGAAGAGTTCACCCTCGACGTAGCCGCAGACCCGTGGGGCCCGTGGACGACCTCGACGGCAGAGCTGCTCTTCGCCCGTGGCTTCGACCCGCTGCTGAACACGTACCACGCTCACCTCGTGCCGTGGCGCGATGGCGCAGGCAACCTGGTCGTGACGGTCTCGAACAATGCCCGTGACATGCGCCGTGACGCATGGCCCGTGCCGTCGCGCTACCGCCCGGCCACCTTCACCACGCCCTGGCGGCAAGCTCCGCCGCGAGCCACGCCAGTTTCCACGACGACCGTGCCCACCACGACGACGACCGTGGCGACGACGACCACGACCACCACGACCACCGAAGTGTCCGCAACGACCACCACGGTCGCGACGACCACCAGCATTCCGGCGACCACCACCACCGTGACGACATCGACGACCGTCCCGGCAGCGACCACGACGACCGTTCCCACGACGTCTGTGGCGCCGACAACGTCCACGATCACCAGCCCGGCGCCGGCACCGTCTGGGGACTGACCCGGCGGAGTTCATAGGCTCGCTGCTCGGCTCACCCTTGGGGGCGCCTGGCGGCGTCCTCATAGGCTCGCCTCCGCTCGCCTCATAGGCTCGCTGCTCATGACGCACAACATCGCAGTGATCGGCGGGGATGGGATCGGACCCGACGTGACGGCCGAGGCCATCAAGGTCGTCCGTGCCGCCGGAGTCGACATCGCCACCACCGAGTTCGACCTCGGCGGTCAGCGATACCTGCGCGACGGTGAAATCCTCTCCGATGCCACGCTCGACGAGCTGCGGGCGTTCGACTGCATCCTGCTCGGCGCCGTCGGCACACCTGAGGTGGCGCCGGGGGTGATCGAGCGCGGTCTGTTGCTCAAGATGCGCTTCGACCTCGACCTGTACATCAATCAACGGCCGTTCCTCGGGACTGCGCCCGGTGGCGACACCCCGCACGACTTCGTGGTGATCCGTGAGAACACCGAGGGCCCCTACGTCGGTGAAGGTGGCGCGCTTCGTGTCGGCACCCCGAACGAGGTGGCCACGCAAGGCTCGGTCAACACGCGGCTCGGTGTCGAGCGCTGCATCCGCTACGCATTCGAGTTGGCGGCCACCCGACCCCGCCAACACCTGACGCTCGTCCACAAGACCAACGTGCTCACCTTTGCGGGCAGCCTCTGGGAGCGCACGTTCAACGAGGTCGCCGCCGAGTTCCCCTCGATCACCACCGCCTACAACCACGTCGACGCCGCGTGCATCTACTTCGTGCAGGACCCTCACCGCTACGACGTCATCGTCACCGACAACCTGTTCGGCGACATCCTCACCGACCTGGGTGGTGCCGTGTCGGGCGGCATCGGTCTCGCCTCGTCCGCCAACCTCAACCCGGCGCGCACCGGCCCCTCCATGTTCGAGCCGGTCCACGGATCGGCACCCGACATCGCCGGACAGAACAAGGCGAATCCCACCGCCGCCATCCTGAGCGCTGCGCTCATGCTCGACTTCCTCGGCGAAGACGCTGCGGCCGAACGCATTCGTGTGGCCTGCGCCGATCCTGTCACCGGCAGCACCACCGACGTCGGTGACATCATCGCCGCCCGCGTGGGACACTGACGGACATGCCCATCACACCGACCCCGAAGATCTGGATGAACGGCGAGCTCGTCGATTGGGACAAGGCCCAGGTCCACGTGCTCACCCACACGCTGCACTACGGCACCGGCGTGTTCGAGGGCATCCGCGCGTACGACACCGCCGACGGTCCGGCCGTGTTCCGCCTCACCGATCACATCAAGCGCCTGTTCAGCTCGGCGCAGATCATGGGGATGGAGATCCCGTACACGGTCGACGAGTTGGTGACCGCCACGAAGGAGACCGTTGCGTCGACCGGCCTCGAGGCGTGCTACATCCGCCCGATCGCGTATTACGGCTACGGCGAGATGGGGCTCAACACCCTGCCGTGCACGGTCGACGTGTCGATCGCCTGCTGGCCGTGGGGCGCCTATCTCGGCGACGACGCGGTCGAGAAGGGCGTGCGCATGAAGATCTCGTCGTGGACCCGCCACGACCACAACACCATGCCGCCGGCGTCGAAGACCACCGGCAACTACGTGAACTCGTCGCTGGCGAAGGTCGAGGCGCTCAAGGCCGGTTACGACGAGGCGATCATGCTCGCTCCGAACGGTCTGGTCGCCGAGTGCACCGGCGAGAACATCTTCGTCGCCCGCCACGGCAAACTGCTCACGCCGCCGCTGTCGGCCGGCGCGCTCGAGGGCATCACGCAGAACTCGGTGTCGACCATCGCCGCCGATCTCGGATTCGAGGTCGTCGTCGACAATCTCGCTCGCAGCGATCTCTACATCGCCGAGGAAGCGTTCGTGTGCGGCACCGCCGCCGAGGTCAGTTCGATCAACTCCGTCGACGATCGAAACATCCCGTGCCCCGGCCCGATGACGAGCGCAATCGCCGAGACGTACCACCAGGCCATCCGCGGCAAGGATCCCCGCTACGCCCACTGGTGCGAACACGCATCCTGAACCCCACCTCCGAACCCCACCGAAATTGCCCCCGATCGTGACGGTCACCGTCACGATCGGGGGCAATTTCGGCTGACAGCGGGCGAGTACGGTTCGCGTCATGCAGGTCGGGATGTGTTTCGATCGGTCGCTGCCAGCGCCGTTCATCGTGGAGGTCGCCGAGGTCCTGGAGACCGCCGGCGTCGATCAACTCTGGGTGATCGAGGACTGCTTCTACACCGCCGGGATCAGCCTGGCGGCCACAGCGCTCGCTCGGACCGAACGGTTGACGGTCGGCCTCGGGATCCTGCCGGCAGTCGCGCGCAATCCGGCGATCACGGCGATGGAGTTGGCAACGCTCGCCAACCTGGCCCCCGGTCGGGTGCTGGCAGGAATCGGTCATGGTGTGCAGGAGTGGATGGAGCAGATGGGTGCGCGTACCGCGTCGCCGCTCACCACGCTCGAGGAAGTATTCACCACCGTTCGCCAACTCCTGTCCGGCGACACGGTCACCTTCGATGGGCGTGAGGTGAACCTGCGCGGTGTCGCGCTCGACTCGCCTCCGGCCGTGGTGCCCCCGTTGCTCGCCGGTGTGAGCGGGCCGAAGTCGTTGGCGCTCGCAGGACGCGTCGCCGACGGCGTCGTGCTCGCCGAGGGCGCCGGGCCGACCTACGTCCGCCACGCGCTCAGCGCGGCTGGAGATCCCGAGCCGTTCCGTGTGTCCGTTTTCACCGCGTTGGGAATCCACGACGACGCCGCCACTGCGCATCGGATCATGGCTCCGTTCGTGGCCGGCTTGCTCGATGCTGGTCGTCCGGCGGTGCTCGCGCATCCCCACATCGACGAGATCCAGCAGCGATTTCGCGAGCGCGGCGTCGACGGAATCACCGACATGCCCGCCGGCTGGTGGATCGAACTCGGCGCCATCGGCACGTTCGACGACGCTGTTCACCACGCCGAAGCGCTCGCCGACGCCGGCGCCGACGACATTGCGTTCTTCCCCGGACCTTCCGTGGAACTCGCTCGCGAGGATCTCGCGCACGTCGTCCGCCTCGCTGCTGCCGTCCGCTGACCCTCCTCGAACGCTGATTCATCGAAAACTGTCCGCGATCGTGACGGTGAGCGTCACGAATCCGGACAATTTCGGCCTTGTCGGGGAAAACGAAAGCGCCCCGGTCGGCACTCCGGCTTTCGCCTTCGCACCTTCCGGGGCAGCTCGAGTGGACAGGTCCACCACTGGTCGATCGACGGGCGTTAACCTGCGTCTCGACCTGTTCACATCGCCCGTCTCGCCTTGCGGCGTGGCGGGCGATGCCGCGTTCGGACTCGACACCGGTTCCCCGGCCTCGAACCCGTTGGCGCCCGTTCACGCTGACCCGGTTGCCCGTGCCTTCGGTCGTGACGCCAATCGGAACCGATGTCGCTGCGTCCAGTTGGGGTGGCCACAGTTCGTTCGGTTCCTCGACCACAACACCGTTGCCGCACGTCGTCAGCGGGTGCACCGAAGTGCACTCGAAGTCGACGTGGGACCCACCGCCCGAAGGTGGCAGATCCACCCGGTGCCCGAAGGCGCCGAGCGTGCCCGGTTGCTTCGCCGAACCATCCAGCGGTCACAGGTTGCCCCGTTCCCTCCGAATGCTCCTGCAGGTCTCCGTTTCCGAGACCACCCGAGGGTGATCGTCGGTCCGGTCTGACCCGACGCCCGCCTCGGTCTCCCGTGACGTTCGCCGACTCGTCGTTGCCGTCTCGCTCCCGAAGGAGTCCGTCAGCCCGGTCCGAGGTGGCCGTGAACACTGTCCGTGCTCCGATTCCGCTGTCGTCTCGTGAGCGGTGTGGGCTGGGCCGAAGCCCCCTCCTCACCGCCCCGGTTGGCGTTGCGCTCTCCGGAACGAGTGTCAGTTAAGACGCTGCAAAACCCCAGGTCAAGGGCTATTTTCGAATTCACAGGGTTATCCCCGGAACTTTCTCGTTACCCCCAGGAAACCTGGTGTCGTCCACCTGTTGCCCACCGTCCATGCACAACGATGTGCACAGATCACGACGATTCCGGCACCGTATTCATGGCCCGTTGATTGCATCCGAAGCAACAACGGGGTTCAATGGTGCTCGATGACGAACAATCAGCTTGCCGCCATCATCATCATTCTGTAGAACACGTGGCACCCCCACGTGTTCGTCGAGCCGCCCATCGGGCGGCTCTTTCGGTTCTCGGGAGCATTTCATGGGACACATCGAGATCTTCGACACGACATTACGAGACGGCCTCCAGGTCGAGGGCGTCTCGGCGACGGTCGACGACAAGCTGCGCATTGCCGAGCAGCTCGACCTGCTTGGCGTGCACTTCATCGAAGGTGGTTGGCCCGGCGCCAACCCGAAGGACATCGAGTTCTTCGCCCGTGCCCAACAGGAGCTCCACCTGTCGACCTCGACGCTGGTGGCGTTCGGCTCCACGCGACGGCCCCGTGGCAAGGTCGACGACGACGCGACGTTGCGCAACCTGATCGAGGCCAACACCTCTGCGGTCTGCATCGTCGCGAAGAGTTCCGAATACCAGGTCGTCGAAGCGTTGCAGACCACTCTCGACGAAGGAGCGGCGATGATCGCCGACTCGGTCGAGTACCTCACCGGCCAGGGCCGCATGGTGCTGGTCGATCTCGAGCACTTCTTCGACGGCTACAAGGCCAACCCGGAGTTCTCGCTGCGGGCGATCGAGGCTGCAGTCGTGAACGGAGCGAGCCACCTCGTCCTCTGTGACACCAACGGCGGCACCTTGCCGAGCGAGGTGTACCGGATCGTCAACGACGTACGAACTCATGTCGGCGACGACGCAATCATCGGGATCCACTGTCATGACGACACCGGATGCGCGGTCGCCAACTCGATGGCGGCAGTCGAAGCCGGCGCCGGCCATGTGCAAGGAACGCTCAACGGTCTCGGCGAACGCACCGGCAACACGAACCTCACCACGGTGATCCCGAACCTCCAGCTCAAGCTCGGCTACACCTGCCTGCCCGACGGCCGCATCGAGCGGCTCACCGCAGTGAGCCATCACGTCGCCGAGACGTTGAACCGTGCGGTCAATCCGCAGGCCCCGTACGTCGGTTCCTCCGCCTTCGCCCACAAGGCCGGCCTGCACGTGTCGGCGATCGTGCGAGCGAAGGACGCCTACGAGCACGTCGATCCCGAACTGGTCGGGAACGGGACGCGCTTCGTCGTGTCCGAGATGGCGGGCCGGGCGACGATCCAGATGAAGGCCGCCGAGATCGGGATCGAACTCGACGGTGCCGCGATCAACGAGGTGGTCGACGACCTGACGCGCCTCGCGCACGAGGGATACCACTTCGAGGCGGCGGATGCGTCGCTCGAATTGCTGATGCGTCGCGCGACGGGTCAGGTGCCCGAGTTCTTCCGGGTCGAGTCGATGCGAGTGATCACCGACGAGTTGCCGGGCGGTGAGTTCTCGACCGAGGCGACGGTGAAGGTGTGGGTCGGCGAGGGTGATGACGCCGAACGTCGCGTGTGGATCGCCGAGGGCAACGGTCCGGTCAACGCCATCGACACGGCGCTGCGCAAGGCGGTGGGTGCGATGCTGCCCGAGCTCGCTGACATCCATCTCACGGACTACAAGGTGCGCATTCTCGACGGCGCCAGTGCAACCGGGTCGACCACCCGCGTGCTGCTGTCGGCCACCGACGGAACCCGCGACTGGACGACCATCGGCGTGAGCCCGAACATCATCGAGGCGTCGTGGCGTGCGCTCGAGGACAGTCTCGTCTACGGCCTGCTTCACCATTCGCTGCGTGTCGGCGCTCGAACGAGCTGACGGCCGACCGGACGACGGCTGATAGAAAGGACATCGATGTCCGCCCCTCGTTTCAGCCCGGTTCCTCCCACCGATCGCCCGCGCTACTACGAGTCGCCCGATCACGTTCCCGATGCGTGGGCACCAGACCGACCCGGTGAAATCGAGGGGTCCCAGCCGGAGGGCCCTCGTCTCGGTGACCAGGGCCCCGACCAGGGATTCGCGCTGCGCATCGCTGCGCAGCTCCGGCCCAAGGTGCAGCTGCAACCGGGCGAGAATCTCGACGATGCGATCCGCGGTTGTCTCGGCGTGGCGCTGCGTCGTGCCTCGATCTTCTCGCGTGCACCCGTGGTGCACGACCTCACGATCGCGTTCACGATCTGGGGGTTCTACGACGAGAATCCGCCGGCTGAGCTGGTCGAGCTGCGACGCACGATGTTCGAAGGGCTCCGGCTCGTCGGCCATCACTACATGGAGGCGCGAGCGGTTGCCGATCTGCCACCCGAGGCCACCTTGCGGATGACGCCGGCACAGGTCGCGACCGCCTACCCCGCCGACTGGCGCCCCCTCGTCGGCGCCTGAATTCTCGGCGGCCGTGGTGACCGCAAGCCGAACCCTGCAGACCGGCGACATCGACCTGCGGGCCACGATGAAGCCGATCGGTGTGTACCCGCGCGACCCGACCACGCGCTGGACGTCGAACAGCTTCGCGAAGGCGGTGTTGACCCCGCAGGGTCCCGGCACCATGTTGTTGAGTTGGGACCGTGCCGGCACGACGGTGGCCGAGGCGTGGGGGAGCGGCGCCGACTGGCTGATCGATCGGGCCCCGCACTGGGTGGGGCTGCACGATGACCTCGATGGCTTCGACACGACGTTGCACCCGAAGATTGCCGAGTGGGCCCGTCGCCACCCCGGAATCCGGCTACCGGCTTGCGGGATGATCTGGCAGGAGCTGCTCCTCGTGTTGCTCGGCCAGCGGGTGACCACCGAGGAGGCCGTCAAGAGCTGGGCCCGCATCGTTTTCGAGTGGGGTGCGTCGGCGCCGGGCCCGTTGGATCTCCGACTGCCGCCGACGCCGGAGATCGTCGCGTCGAAGTCCTACGTCGACCTTCATCGCTTCAACGTCGAACGCCGACGCGCTGACGCGATCCTGCTCGCCGCTCGTCGAGCGAACCGACTTGAAGAAGCAGCGACGATGACGCCAGAGGATGCGCGTGTCCGACTCTCGGCACTCCCTGGCCTCGGTCAGTGGACGGCCACGTCGGTGATCACGGCCACGCACGGCGACCCGGACACAGTCGTGTTGCGAGATTACGGCCTGCCGACGATGGTCAACTTCGCCTTCACCGGCGACGCCCGTCGCCTGCCGGCGGACGAGGGTGGCGACGAGGTCATGTGTCGCCATCTCGCCCCGTGGGCGGGGCATCGTCAACGCATCATCCGCCTGCTCTACACCGTGGGCGTGGCGGTGCCGAGACGTGGTCCCCGTTCGTTCAACCCCGACATCCGCCGCCTCTGACCCTGCCTCGCTCGACCTCCCGCTGGCGGTGCGCTGTCCGGTGTCCGCTCATTGCTGCGATGTGCGAACATGGCCTTCGTGGCCGCTGCACGACGTCCCGACGATCGCGGCCAAGTGCTCGCCGATCGTGTCCGGCGATCGGCCCGTCGTTCGAGCGTGGTCGTCACCGCGCTCGTGGTATGTGCGGCGGTGGTCCTGGTCGTGGGTGCCCCCTCGCCGTCCGTCGCGTCGAGGCTGAGCGATCCGACCTGTCTCGCTGCGGCGACGCCCGACCAACTCGACCGCTTGTTCGCGGCGGAACCCGGCGGCGTGATCGGTGCCGACTATCAGCGCGCCACGCCGTTGCCGGGGGGTCGTGTGCTGTGGACCTTCCAGGACGCCGAGGTTCGCCTCCCGACCGGTGGCACGCGCCTGGTGCACAACATTGCGATGGTGCAGGACGGAGCCTGCTTCCGGGTGCTGATGGGCGGTACGGCGGCTGATCCGCGACCCTGGCTCTTCGCCTCCGACACGATGCCGTTCGTTCGGTGGTTCTGGCCGCTGGGCGCCGAGATGGGCGCCGACGGGTTGCTCTACGTATTCGCGGCCGAGATGAACGAGCGAGGCCCGCGATATCTCACGCGAACCGAACCGACGTCGACGGTGGTTGCCGTGGTCGACATCACCACGTTCGCCGTGCGATCCACCACCCGACCGGCCGACTCGTCGACATCGCTGTACGGCTTCTCGATCGAGTCGGACAACACGTGGACGTATCTGTTCGCACAGTGCCACCGTCAGTTCGGCTACGACCCGTACATCTTCGTGGTCGCCCACGATTTCGCCTGCGCGAGCCGAGTGACCGTTGCACGCGTGCCGAAGGGACAGTTGCTCGCTGCGCCCTCCTATTGGACTGGCGCCGGTTGGCGGTCCGATCCGGCCGCCGCCGTCCCGATCCTCGACACCTCGCGCATGGTGAACGCCAGCCAGTTCCAGTACGTCGACAACCAGTGGATGGTGATCACCAAGGTCGGCGACTGGTGGGGTGATCGCATCGTCGTGGAGTACTCGTTGCGTCCGGTCGGACCGTTCACGGTGGTCGCCGAATGGAGTCCTGCGAAGAAGTGTGCCGACTGCAACAACTACTTCGCCAGCTGGATCCCGTCGGCCACGCCGGGTCAGTTGGTGTTCGGGCTGTCGCACAACCGCTGGGACGGCATCGCTTCGGTGAACTACCGGCCGACGTTCGGAGCGATCACCGCGCCGCCGCGACGTCTGCTTCCTGCCGAACGCTGTTCGCTCGGATACTGCGGCTGAGGCGGGTCGGCGGCGCCGAGACGACTCGGTTCTCAACCTTCAAGTGGACTGCAAGGTTTGTCCGATAGCCTGACGTGATGCGAATCGGGGCATTGGCTGAACTGTCGGGAGTCACCACCCAGACGATCAGGTACTACGAGTCGATCGACCTGCTCGCCGAACCCGAGCGCACGCCGGCGGGCTATCGCCGGTACTCCGCTGACGCAGTCGAACGCCTCCGGTTCGTTCGTGACGCACAGGCCAGCGGCCTCACGCTCGCCGAGATCGAGACACTGCTGTCGATGAAGGACGCCGGTCTCGCCACCTGCGCGCACACCGTGTCGTTCCTGCGCCGTCACCTCGAAACGATCGACGCGCAGATCGAACGCCTTCAGGCCGCTCGTGCCGACATGCTCGAGTTGGCCGAGCGAGCCGATCGACTCGACGTGGCCGCGTGTACCGATCCCAATCGCTGCCAGGTGATCGCATGACTGCGCTGAATTCAGACCCGGTGTCGGCACGGGTGCGCTCCGACATTGCCATCGAGGGAATGACGTGCGCGGCCTGCGCGAATCGGATCCAACGAGGGTTGGGGAAACTCGACGGGGTCGACGAGGTCAGGGTCAACTTCGCCAACGGGCGCGCCACGGTGATGCACAGCGGTGCCGCCGAGTCCGACATGCGCGCCGTCGTCGAGCGGCTCGGATACGGCGCTCCGATCACCGCCGATCACGACGCCGCCGAACGCGGACGTGAGACCGATCTGCGACACCGTTGGATCGTGGCCGTCGTGTTGGGTGTCCCGGTGGTCGCGATCTCGATGGTGTCTTCGTTGCAGTTCGAGGGCTGGGAGTGGCTGGTCGGGGCGCTCGCCACGCCGATCATCTTCTGGTGCGGCTGGGGCTTCCACCGGGCGGCATGGATGAACCTGCGTCACGGTGCTACCACGATGGACACCCTGGTCTCGATGGGGACGTTGTCGGCTTGGACGTGGTCGACAGTAGTGCTCGTCGGCGGTGTCGGCGATTCGTCCACAGGTACGTCGGACATGGGCTCGATGTCGATGTCCGGCTCCGGTGGTGCCCATGTGTACTACGAGACCGGTGCAGTGATCGTCGCGCTGATCCTCATCGGCAAGTGGTTGGAGATCCGCGCGAAGCGGCGATCGGGCGATGCGATACGCGCACTCGCCGACCTCGGCGTTCGTTCGGCCCGACTGGAGGACGGCACCGACATACCGTTGGAGCAGCTGACGGTCGGCACGAGGTTCTTGGTGCGCCCGGGTGAGAAGATCGCCACCGATGGCATCGTCGTCGACGGCCACTCCAGTGTCGATGCGTCGATGGTCACGGGCGAGCCGGTGCCGGTCGATGTCGCACCCGGCGACGAGGTCATCGGAGCCACCGTGAACGCCAACGGGTCGCTTGTCGTCGAGGCCACCCGCGTGGGCACCGACACTGCACTGGCCCAGATCATCCGGCTCGTCGACGAGGCCCAAGGCAGCCGTGCGGAAGTCCAGCGACTTGCCGACCGGGTTGCGGCCGTGTTCGTGCCGACGGCGATCGGTATCGCCGTGGTCACGCTCCTGGCCTGGCTGGCGATCGCTGGCGACGCGAACGACGCATTCACCGCGGCCGTCGCAGTCTTGATCATCGCCTGCCCGTGCGCCCTCGGCTTGGCCACGCCGCTCGGCATCATGGTCGGCACCGGCAGGGCGGCGCAGCTCGGTGTGATCATCAAGGGTGGCGAGGTGCTCGAGGACACCCGTCGAATCGACACCATCGTGCTCGACAAGACCGGCACGGTCACCGAGGGACGCATGGCGCTCGTCGACGTCGTCGCACCCGACGCCCCTTCCGATGTGCTGCTCGGCCTTGCCGGCGCGATCGAGGAGCGCTCCGAGCATCCGATCGCCCAGTCGATCGCGGCGGCCGCGTCGTCACGCGGCGCGTTGCCCGGCCCCGTCGAGGGATTCACGAACCGGCCGGGCATCGGCGTGGTGGCCACGGTCGATGGTGTCGAGATTCGCGTCGGTCGCCGCCAACTGTTCGAAACGGTGCCGGCATCGGTCGAACGAGCGGGCGCCGCCGCGGAACGCGCAGGCAACACTGCGGTCTTCGCAGGTCGTGCCGGTGTCGCCGAAGCGGTGCTGGTGGTGGCTGACACGGTGAAGCCCACCTCGGTCGAAGCGGTCGAGGCGTTCCACGACCTCGGGCTCACCGTGACACTGCTCACCGGCGACAACGACCGCACTGCACGTTCGGTGGGTGCAGCGGTGGGCGTCGATGTCGTGATCTCCGAAGTCCTTCCCGACGCGAAGGCAGCCGAAATCGTGCGACTGCAGGCCGAGGGTCATCGCGTGGCGATGGTCGGCGACGGCATCAACGATGCCCCGGCGCTGGCCCAGGCGGATCTCGGTATCGCCATCGGCACGGGGACCGACGTGGCGATCGAGGCGTCCGACCTCACGATCGTGTCGGGTGACCTGCGCGCTGTGGCCGACGCAGTGGCGCTCTCGCGGCGGACCCTCAGCACCATCAAGGGCAATCTTTTCTGGGCATTCGCCTACAACGCCGCCGCAATCCCGCTCGCGGCGTTCGGGATCCTCAACCCGATGATCGCGGCAGGGGCGATGGGCATCTCGTCGTTGTTCGTCGTGTCGAACAGCTTGCGTCTGCGACGGTTCGACGGCTACCGCCGCTCCGCATCAGCTGCCCGCTCCGCCTCGTCCAACCCATTGAGAGAACAGGAACTCGTTGCATGACCATCGATCAGATCACCCGGACCTATTCGGTTCCGAGCATCAGCTGTGACCACTGCAAGCGTGCCATCGAAGGCGAGGTGTCTGCGGTTGCCGATGTCGCGTCGGTCGACGTCGACATCGAAGCGAAGGAGGTCACCGTCACGGGCGGCGACGACGCTGCCATCCGTGCTGCGATCGACGACGCCGGCTACGACGTCGCTTGACGACCGACGTCGTGGGTCGAAGGCGTCGCGACGGTGCATGATGTGGGTATGCAGACGCAGTTGTTGATCGATGGCGAGTGGCGAGACGGTGCAGACTCCGAGCGTTTCGATGTCGAGAACCCGGCCAACGAGGAGGTGGTCGCCTCGGTGGCCGCAGGGACCGTCGCCGATGCGACCGCCGCATGCGAGGCGGCAGCGCAGGCGCAGGGTGCGTGGGCCGCGACACCACCTCGCGAGCGTGGCGAGATCCTGCGCCGCACGTGGCAGCTGATGACCGATCACACCGAGGAACTGGCGCGCCTGATCACGCTCGAACACGGCAAGCCGCTCGCCGACGCTCGTGGCGAGATCGCCTACGCCGCAGAGTTCTTCCGATGGAACTCCGAGGAGGCGGTGCGCATCCATGGGTCCCTCGGTATGGCTCCGGCGGGAACGAACCGGATCGTGGTGCACCATCCCCCCATGGGTGTGGTCGTGATCGTCACCCCATGGAACTTCCCGGCTGCCATGATCACCCGCAAGCTGGCGCCCGCCCTGGCGGCCGGCAACGCCGTGGTGATCAAGCCGCCACGCGAGACCCCGCTGACGGCGTTGCGGATCGGCGAACTCCTCCACGAGGCGGGCCTCCCCTCCGGCGTGGTCAACATCGTGCCGACGCTGTCGTCAGGCGCATGGTTCGACGCTGCGGTCGATCATCCAGCGACGCGGATGGTGTCGTTCACCGGGTCGACCGAGGTCGGCGTCGTGCTGCTCAAGCGGGCAGCGGATCGGGTGCTCAAGACGGTCATGGAGCTCGGAGGGAACGCACCGTTCATCGTTTTCGACGACGCCGATCTCGATGCTGCCGTCGCAGGGGCAATGGTGGCCAAGATGCGTCACTCGGCCGAGACCTGCACCGCGGCGAACCGCTTCCTCGTGCACGCCAAGGTGGCCGACGAGTTCACCCGGATGTTCGCCGCGGCGATGGCCGACGTGCGAATCGGCAGCGGGTTCGACGACGGCGTGACGTGTGGGCCGATGATCAACGCCAAGGCCGTCGCGTCGATCAACGAGCTGGTCACCGCTGCTGCCGATCACGGCGCCACGATCGCCACCGGCGGCGGTGCCGTCGATGGCCCCGGTCACTTCTACCCGCCGACCGTGTTGGGCAACGTCCGCCCCGGCGATGAAATCACCCGGCACGAGATCTTCGGACCGGTGGCGCCGGTGATGACGTTCGACGACACCGACGAGATGATCGCCGTTGCGAACGACACGGAGATGGGACTGAGTGCGTACGTCTACACCCAGGACCTGCGCCGCGGTCTCGCCGTCAGCGAACGCATCCAGGCCGGCATGGTCGGGCTCAACCGTGGAGCGGTGTCCGATCCGGCAGCCCCGTTCGGTGGCATGAAGCAGTCGGGCCTCGGTCGCGAAGGTGCGAGCGAGGGAATCTACGAGTTCTGCGAGACCCAGTACATCGCCACCAACTGGTAAAAAACCCCCCGTTTGCGTTGCAGTCCCGGTGGGGCGGGCCACCCGGACTGCAACGCAAACAGGGGTTTCACGAGTGTCAGTAGTCGCCGGCGAGGTCGCGCTTGCGCTGTTCGCTGGCGATGGCGGCGTGGCGAAGCAGATTGCGCGCCATCGACGAGGTGTGTTGGGCCGAATGGGCGGCGTAGACCTCGGCACGCAGGCTCCAGACCTCGGCGTTCCCCGGAGCCGCCAGCGCGGCGAACTCCACGAGGTGACAGGCCAGACGAGCATCGCCTCCGGCGAGCACCTCCTGCGTGCGGGCGAGCACCTTGTCGACGCCACCGGCGAGTTCGACCCACTCGGCGGCCTGCTGCGCACGTGGTGACGGCAACAGGTTGTCGGGCTCGCCGTCCCACCAGCCTCCGTAGCGGCGCCACACGTTGCGGATCAGGAACTGCGGGTGGTCGTACACCGCCTGCAGATACGGCTTGTCGGCGAGATGGGCCGGCACGGTCACCTCGTGGAGGCACGTGTCGAGGTTCTTGCCCTGGTTCATGATTGCCAGCGTCTGGCTCTCGACCGATTCGAGCAACTCGGCGGTGTCGGTGAGCGCGGCCACGATGCGATCAGCGCCGAAGATCGGCAGGCCGTGGCCTGCGAGCAGGATCTCCGGTCGCAGCGCCGCCATCTGGCGCAGCGCCGCGCCCCAGTCGGACAGGTAGCGCTGCACCTTCTGCGGATTTCCGGCGTTCGGCAACGCCCAGATGAACAAGTCGCCCGGGTGCACCACCTTGCGTTCGGGCACCCAGGTCCAGGTGGCATCGTCGGTCTCGCCGCGGGCATGGTGCAACTCGAAGGTGAGATCACCACGGGTGAACGTGAGGTGCTTGGCATACGTGACATCGGGGTCGCGGTACTCGCTCGGCCACGAGAACTGGGGGACGTCGATGGCGAACTGGCGGCGGTTGATGGCGGTGTTCCAGCCGCCTGTCTGTTCGTAGCGGCGGAAGTGGGCGGGCAGCGCTTCGTGCGCGTACACGACCGGACGCTCCCAGCCGTTGTCCGCTGCTTCGGCGTCGAACAGCGCCGTACCGAGCACGTGGTCGACGTGGTGGTGCGAATAGACCGCTGCCCGCACCGGCGCATCGGGGCGCCAGCTGCGTACGGCGTCGTAGACGGTCTGGCGGTCGAACGCACCGCCGGTGTCGAGCATCACGAGGCCGTCTCCGGTGTCGAGCGCGTTGACCGACGCGATCGATTTCAGCGTCAGCAGACCCTCGCCGATCTCCTCGCTCGCCGTGGTGTGCGTGCCGTCGTCGTGATGCACGTGGATCGGCTGAACCGGGTGATGGGTGTGCACCAGTTCGCCGCGTCCCTGCCAGTGCTCTTCGGCGAGTTCTCTGATCGTTCCCATCGCGCGAACCTAGCGCGGCGTCTGGCAACGTTTGCCCTGTCACATACCGGCACATCGGGGACACCCACACAGATCGGCAGTTCGGCTCCCGGACGTGTCCCGCGGTCGCTAATGGAATCGAAAGGTGTCTCGCACCTGTGATGATGCTGCGAGTGGGATCGGCGAAGCAGCCTGACGATGACGACCTAGCGCTGATGCACGCTGTCGGGCGCGAGCGATATCCGAGCCAGGCACAAAGCCCGTATGGCTTCGTTCTCGTCCTGGCAGACGGACTTCGCTGGTTTGCACACCTGTTGTACCGAGCGGTGGCCTGGGGCTGGCGGAAGGCCGTTCGCCGCAATAGGTAGGTGAGCCGATCGACCGCACCGAGCCGCAGATCTGCTCGGGTTAGATTTCACGGATGGAGCCGCATCGCGGCGGGATTGTGGTCAGCGCCGTGTAAGCGGCGGCGATGCTCGCCGGATGCGGAGGCGATGGGTCCAAGGTATTCGGCGACCAACCCGGCCCGTGTCCGGCAGTGGAGAGCAGTTACGACGAGACCGCCTTCGACACCGGTGCGGACTGTTTCATCTCTGAGGTGCGCGGAGGAAGTCCGGTGGTCTGGGACGTGATTCGTGGACTCCTGAAGGCGATCCGATTCCGATCCGATATGAGTTCAACGGCGACAAGGTGACGATCACCACGGACCACACCCGCGACACGCTCGGAGGGGATGGCGTGATCCGCGAACGCTGTGACTCCATCGTCCGCGGTCAAACGTTGCCGCAGGGTGTGCACTGCACCTCCGCGCCGGGCGACGGGTTCAAGTCGGACAGTCTGCCTTCCTGACTTTCCGGGCGGCGTGCCGCCAACACTGAGCGGAAGACCTGAGCGGGCCATCGTGACGAATTCCGCCTACGAGCACTCGTTCGCAGGGGTCGCCCGACGCGATCGGTCGATATGCCACGGACCTTCCGTTGGCGGTTGCGATCAAGCGGCTTTCGTTGGACTCCATCAGGATCTGCACCATCAGCATGTCCGATGTCCCGTCAATTGTCTCCGCCACGACGCTCCACTCGGGTGGAATCCAACCCTGGTCGTCGCCGACTAACTCCTCGGCTCGCCACGTCGCGTCGTTAACCGCATAATCCAAGTAGTCGGCTCCGCAGAAGAGACCGATGAAGACCTCGTGAGTGTCGCCGTCGCGCACACCGATCAACGGTTCATACGGTGGGATCATCGTCGTGGCGGCGTTGAACTCGCCGTCGCTCGAACAACCAGCGACGGCCAGACCGCAGACGATCAGCGCCCGGGCGAACGACGCGAGACCTGACCTACGGCGCACCCGAGCAGATTGCCCTGATGGAGG
>JANPKU010000032.1:0-5394 GCA_031426215.1 Actinomycetes bacterium | reverse complement strand
GGCCCCGGCGACAGCACAGTCTGGTTCACGGCATCACGCTCAGGTCGACGCGTCGGCGCGCTCCTGGGCAAGACCGTTGCCGATCGCGAAGAAGGTGGGGGCCCACAACCCGACGAAGATCCCGAAGCGCTCCGCATGCGCATGGTCGTCGCCCTTCTGGGCATTCCAGATGGCGATGCTCGCTCCCACCGACGCGAGTCCGAGCACGTACATGAGGTCTTGCGACAGGCCGACTTTTCTGAAGAGTTGAATCATGAGTGCAATTTAGCACTAATTGTTCGAGCTCGCCTGTCCAGCGGCCGATTCGCCGGGTGCAGGAGCGGGCAGCGGTTGTCGGAACAGCCCGGACGGCACGGGCGCCCCCGACCTGACAAGTGCCAGGTTCCATGACGGTGACGAGCCGAGCGCCCAACGAAGTGCCCGGACGGTCGCCCGCCCTACCTGTTCGCTCCCTCGCGCGGGCTGGAGGTCGATCAGGGCACGGACCGAGGGCTGGATCGTGGGGACCGCGGCGTTGAACAGCAGCCGGTATCCGAGCTTCACGCCGATCGGCAGCGGCGGGTCCTGGAGGAACCTCAAGGCGTTGGCCTGCGCTGGCGAGCCTGCCAGAGCCGGGTTCTGCGCAATCCATTGCGAAAGCTCGGCGGCGGTCTCTGGGAGCGGTGATGCGTCGAGCAGAGCGCCGATCATGGCCTGTTCGCACACGAACCGGTCGGCCTCGGCCGTGGTGAGGCGTCGTGGGCCGTAGGTCTGATACGCGGCAAGGAACGAATCGGTCAAGACATTGTGCACCCAAGCCGCCATCTCGGGGTGCCCGGCGCTGTACGGACGGTCCCGTTCGGAACGTCCCCGGACAGGCCGGTGTGCGGTACGGACGGCAGCGACGGCGGCTTCGGCCTCGGCGATCGACCCGTAGGTCGTCTCGGTGACGTACACCGAGGTGCGGTTGAGCCGCCCGAAGGGATCGTCACGGTAGCGCGAGTGGTCCTCGACGCCGGCGACAACTTCGGGGTGAGCGGTCTGCACCACAAGTGCTCGGATCCCGCCGACAAACGCAGCGGTATCACCGATCACCCGCCACGACACCGAATCGGGTCCGAGGAGCCCCGGGTCGCCGAGGTGATCGAGTGTGTGTTCCAACGCCCTGGGACCGTGGGAGAACAAGGCCGTCGTCGATTCGACCACTTTGTTCTTGAGGTTTGCGATCACGCTGCTCATCCATGCTGGACGGTAGCTCTCGGGCGTCGACTCGGGGTTGTGCCAGGCCGCCCTGTGGTGCTTCCTGCGGTCCGGACACTGTCGTTACCTGCACCGGTATGTGCGGCAGAATCGACGTGACTGCGTCTTGCGCCCACCGGCGGAACGAGGAGAAACTTCGCAGGTGACGAGGCAACCTGCGATTGAGCTCACCGTCTACGTCACTGCTGTCGCCTGGCTACTCTTGGCGACGGTCGGGTTGTACAGCCAGGGATGGACGAAGTGGACGACCACGAAGGAGGCCGGATTGCCCGACTCCCTCGTTTGCGGTCGCTTCACACCGTCGTATCCAACATTCGGAGGAAGCTGCGAGGTGCCGAGCTACACCGCCTACGGTCTTGCGTTCACAACGTTGACCCTGCTTGCGCTAGCGCTACTCGGCATGTGGAACCGACGGCGCTTTTCCGTCCGATGAACACTGAGCGCTACGCACGGGCTCCGGGCTGAGGGGGATTGCGCCCGTGATACTGCGGCGCCACGCTTGGGCCGTACCCGAGTTGCATCTCATTGCTGCACGTCGGGTTATCGAGCGCGCATTCTGTGCGGTCTGCCCCTGGGCTGAGGTTTCGCGCCATCGCCGGATTGTCGAGTCGATGTTTCTTCTCCGGGTGCTGAGGGATCGGGCCTCGCCGGACTACTGAGTTGCCTGGGGCGAACTCGATCGACCGTGCTCTGTGCCGGCTACCTCGATGCGTGTCCCGAGAATCTCGAGGAACCGTTCGGTCGTCTGATTCGTGTACGAGGATGTGACGGTGACGGACGGACATGACTTCGAGGCGACGTTTCGCGAGGTGTATCCCCGTCTCGTCTCCCTCGGTGTCCTCAAGACCGGTCAGTTCGAGATTGCTCGCGATCTGGCACAGGAGACCATGTTGCGTGCTCATGATCGGTGGGACGAGTTGGCTGGCTACGACGCTCCCGCGATGTGGTGCCGCGTGGTGATGACGAACCTTCTCGTTGATCACTCGCGATCGGTGGCGTCGGAGCAAGCCGCTGTCGATCGGCTCGGTCGCCAGACCGCAGACGGGGAGCGTCGACCGCTCGACAGCGGCTCCACTTCGTCGCTCGAGCGGTGGAACGATCTCGTTCGAGCCCTACCGGACCGGCAGCGCCTCACCGTCACCCTTTACTACGCAGACGATCTGTCGGTCAGCCAGATCGCCAAACTGCTCAACACGTCACGTGCCAGCGTCAAGGCGATGTTGTTCAAGGCTCGGCGAACGCTCAGGTCCCGGCTGCTAGCGAGCGAGCGCCCGGAAGGAGACACCAATGGATGACCGGATCCGAGCACTTGCACACCGGGCTCGCGGCGAGGTCGAGTACGGACTCGACCTTGACCGTGAACTTGCCGACACGCTCACACGCGACCCGGCCGGAACGGCCAGCGTCCCAGAGTTGAGTAGGCGTCGTCGCCAGGCTGCGGCGTGGGCTGCGGCTGCCGCGGTCGGCGTCGCAGGGTTGTGGCTCACCGACGTTGACGGCGAGAGCAGCGTCCGTACAGCGGTGCCACCCGTGACCGAACCGGTGGCGGCGACGACGACGATCGAACCCGAGGCGGCGGGCACGGTGCCGCCCGCCACCACGATTGTCTCGTCAACCACGACGGTCGCGCCGTCGACCACGATCGGTGAGTCGGTCGCCCCGTTGCTCCCCATGCCGGGCACCATTCGACTCGGCCCATCTGACCTCATCGCTCGAACAACCGATGGCGACATCTGGTGGTATCCCGCTGCGCTCACCGACCAACCGGGCGAACCAGTGCTGTTGATCGACCGCCCGGATCCGCGCATCACTCCAGCGGAGGGCGAGGGACCGAACATCGTCGACGAGGTCGCAGGGACGTTCGACGGTTCGCTCGTCTACAGCGACTGCTGCGAACCCGTGTCGGGAAACGTGTTCGCGATCGGTGAACCAGGCGCCGAAGTCGACAGGTCCTTGCCGACCGGTCTCAGCGATCGGTTCCAGCTTTGGGGTGTCGGCACCAATCCACACCTGGAACCTGGTGGCACGCACGTGCTCATGCACAACTGGGACTTCGTGAACGTCGTCGACCTTGTCACCGGCGACCAGCAGTTCGTCTCCACAACAGGCTCATTCGGTGATCCCGAACTGAACACACCGGGGCCGCCGTTCACTGTCGATGACGCAACGTGGACCCCAAGCGGCGCGATCGTGCTGCTCGGACGCTCCGATACCAACGGCGTGATCCTCACCGAACGCGACGCCGACGATGTCACCGTCGAAATCCGCCGAGCCGGACTCGACCTCGGCGTCGACCCGCAGACGCCGGTCCCCATCCAGATCGTGGGAACCAACGATGAGTCGATCTTTGTCGCCGCGTACAGGCCTGACGGCCTACAACTGGTCGCCGTCGACCTCACCGACTGGACAGTCACTGACGCTGTCCTGCCCTTCGAGGTCCCTGCGACGAGTGACTTTGTCCGCCTGAACGCCGACGGGACGACCGCAGCCTGGATCACCGACGGCAAAGCACACCTCCAACGTTCCGGCGAGGCGCCGATCGAGTGGCGAACCGAGATCGCCGAAATCTGGTTCCCCTCCATCGAGACGTCCGGACAGCCATCGGACCCGCCGTGACAACTCGGCCGACTAATCCACCAGTCACCGAACGTGAACCTGGTGGGTTCGGGACTGGACACCGCCCGCGACTATCTCGTGTCACGTATGGGCCCGCACTCACGTGCGCTCCGGCCGGCGCGACTTCGAGATTGCGTGCGGCACGACACCGCCGACTACCTGTGGCGCGCATTAGTTGCGCCCCGGGTTCGAGCGATCCAGATCAGAAGACCCATGGCGGCCGCCGATGCCAGCGTCAATCCGGCTCCAATGATCCAGCCCACATCGATGATGTCGGCATCGACGGAGGTCAGATTGCCTGATCTCGCTCGTGTCATCGGGCTGTCGAGGCCGCCGGACCCGCCTTCCACGGCAAGGTAGTCGTTCACCTCATCGGAACCGGACAACGTTGTCCGCCGGATCACCAGGATCATGGTTGCCGCTGCAAACGCGACAACAACGGCGATGATCGGCGGCGACGATCGCCAAGACGACATGACGATGGTCAGCACGAGAACTCCGAGGAGTACGAAGATCACCATGGCGGAACGATCGATGTCGAGCACGAACACGTCTTCGCCGGCGTCATCGTCCCAGAACGTCACGAACCCGGTGAGAGCGACGGTGGCGAGTGCTGCCACAGCGAGCACCAATCCAACCCACCGCATCGAGCACACCGCCGTACCGTCGTCAGCGCGCACCTAACGGGTCGTCTCGATCAGCAGCAGGATCAGCACGACGAAGAAGCCGGCGATGATTGCGGCTCGCAGCTTCGCGGCCCCGACTCGTCTCGCCAGAGTGCCCCACATCCGTACTTGCCCGGCAGGCGACGACGGATGCGGTTCGGCGCTGTCAAAGTACGGCGTCGTCGTGGGTTGCGTCTCGACGTAGTCAGGATCCACTGAGGTGCACAATAGGCAGCCCGCCAAGAGCCGGTTGCCCGTTCCGTACAACTCCCGACCGAGCAGGACCGACACCGGGCTCTGGATCGAAAACCGTGAGACATCGCCGCCCGCACGACCACGGTCCACCCGGGCCAGTGACCGAGCGATAACTACAGGTCGGAGCGATCGGTCGGCCGCCACAGAACCGGCGAAGTGTTGGACCTCGGAGCCCGATCAGCCCACCGCATAATGTTCGCCAGCCGCCAGTGGGCAGAACCGACAGATGCTGAGGGTTCAGCGGCACGCGTCCAGGCCGTCAATCATCGGCTGGCCGATCTGAAACCACGTCGACTCCTGCCGAAACCGCAGGTGGTCGTCCAACGGGACACTGGGCCGGGCCTGAGGAAACGAGCTCGACTGCGCCGCCGAGTTCCCCAGTCCGGTCCCTTCCGTGCCAGTAGCAAAGGTCAACAATGGCACGTTAATGGCACGACTCGACCTGGCCGATCTCCAGAGGAGGCCATCTACCTGGGACTTCGTGGTGGAGACGATGGGAATCGAACCCACGACCCCCTGCTTGCAAAGCAGGTGCTCTAGCCAACTGAGCTACGTCCCCGAAGAGCGGTTCCCCGAGAGGAACGCGCCTACCATATCGCCGCAGCGCCCGGTGCGGTCA
>JANPKU010000031.1:0-51559 GCA_031426215.1 Actinomycetes bacterium | reverse complement strand
TGATGACGCCGTGGAAGGATCCGCACTCGGCGGCCGACGGGATCCTCGACGACGAGACCTACGACTGGCTCGGCGTGATCGACGCAATCCGCGGCGGCTGGGGTGATCCGCCGGTCGTGGCGTCCGAGCCGGACATCATCGCCGCTCATCAGCTGGCTCGATCCGCCGGCTTCGACGTCAGCCCCACCGGGAGCGCCGGCCTCGCCGGTGTGCTGGCGGTCATCGACGCGATCCAACCGACCGAGCGGATCGCCGTCGTGATGAGCGGCGTCGCCCGCTGACGTCACGTGCGTCCAGCGGGTACCCTGGCGGGCACGTCAGCTCTGTCCACGTCGAGCCGGGGCCGCAGGCTGGCTCTCGGTGCAGCATCCGTCGTCACCGTCGGTCTCGTCAGCGCGTATGCATCCACGATCGGAGCGCAGACGACGAGCGAACCGATCCGACTGGAGGTCGTCTCCGTCGACGCGGCCGGGGTGGTGCAAGACCTTCCTGTCGACGTCGTCCCCGCGATCTCCGACACCGCTGCCATCGTGGCCTACGAGACGGCCCCGCCGACTCCGGGTGCATCGCCGAACACCGGCAATCCGGCCGACTCGCTCGACGACCGGCGCGTGACGATTCGTGACCGCGACGGTGAGACCACCCGCGCCGTCGCCGAACTGGGCAGCACGGCGCCCGGCGTCAGCGGCAACGGGTGCGTCGTCGCCTACTCGGTGATCGGTGCCGACGTCATCGAGCTCACCGTCCTCGATCGGTGTGCCACGCCAAGCGATCAAGCATTGCCGATCGGCTCCGTGCTCGACACGGTGACTCGCTCCGACGTGCCTGGGGCGGGCGGCCCCGGCGTCGCTGCACCGGCGCTGTCGTTCGACGGTTCCGTCGTCGTGTGGTCGACCGGACAGGAGGTCCGGCGCTACGTCCGCTCGACCACCGGCGGGTTCACCGAACCGCCCGTCACGTTCGATGTGGTCGCGGGCGGGGCCGCCGACGTCGTTACCGGCGCCCGTGTCGATGTGTCGGCTGACGGACGCAACGTCGTGTTCGTGGCCGGGCCCGGCACCGACCCGTACGCACCGAGCCCTGCCAACGTCTACGTGTGGACCGCTCCGGCGTCGCAGCTCGACAGCCCACCTGAGCCGGAACTGCTCTCCACGACGATGTCCGGCGACCCTGCAGCAGGCGATTCGGCCTCGCCGACGATCTCCGCCGACGGCACGTTCGTGGTCTTCGAGTCGACTGCTCTCGACCTCGCCGTCGTCGGTGCGACGCCGGTGACCGGCCCATTCGTGATCGGTGCCGACCGGACGACGCGAACGTCGCAGATCCTGCTCGACGACGCGACTCGTCCAGCAATCTCCGCCGACGGGAACCACATCGTGTACCAACGAGGCGACGCACTCCGCGTGCTGTCGTCCGACGCGACCTCGCCGGTCGATGTCACCATCGATGAACTCGCCGGCGCTCGTCCGACCGGCCCGGCGGCGATCTCGCAGTTCGGGCGCTGGCTCGTGTTCGCCAGTGCGGAAGCACTGGCGCCGGATCTCGTCGATCCGGCTCGGCCGGCGGGCACCACGGTCGTCTGGGCTGCCGACCGCAGCTCGTCCAATGGCGGCACCGTCGACACGACCACCACCACCACCACGACTCCGACAACCCCGACGCAACCACCGCCGACCTCACCGCCAGTGACCCAACCGCCGGGGACGCCGCCGCCCGACGTTCCAGCGACGACCTCGCCGGACGTCGCCAGCGCGCCGGGGACCACGCTGCCGATCGGTGTGATCGTGGCCCGGTATCCGACCGGGTTCCCCAGCGTCCCGTTCACGGCGCCGCCTCGCCGATCCTCGACATCGTCGTCGTCGACGTCGAACTCGAACACGTTCAGGCCGAGCGCCGGAACGAGCTTCGGTGGAGTCACGAGCGCATCGGCCTCGCCGGTCTCGTTCGGCCCGACGGTGGTCGGGGCAGGGCGCCGCACGCAACCCGTCACGTTGCTCAACTCGGGTACGAGCGCGTCGCAGGTCAGTGTGGCCTCGATCGACGTGCCGGAGGCGTTCACCATCGTCTCCGACGGCTGTAGCGGTGCGTCCATCGGTCCGGGTGCTTCGTGTGTCGTCGAGGTGCAGTTCGCCCCGATCGCAGTGGGCCCTGCGAACGGCTCGTTGGTGTTCCAATTCTCCGACGGCTCGATCGTCACCGCATCGCTCGTTGGTGACGGAGTTGCCGGACCCACACTTGGTCTGGTCCCTGCCGTTGCGGGCGCCGGGCAGACCGTGACCGTGTTCGGAGCCGGATTCCCGCCGGGCTCGACGATCGGACTCTCGCAGCCGGGCGCCGCAGCCCCGGTACCGATCGTCGTCGACGCCGATGGCACGTTCGCCCACGTCGTCGTGGTGCTGACCAACACGCCGCCCGGGCCGACCGAGCTCGCCGTGCCCGGTCAGCCCGACGCGTACGACGCCGTCACCGTCGAGTTGCTGGTGTCGACCGGCGGCGCAGCCACTGGTGACATCGCGGTCCGAAGCGGACCCAGCAGCCCACTCGGACGCTGACGATCAGTCGGCTTCGTCGACGAAACCGACGAGCGACAACCCGATCGGGCAGTCACTCGCACCGGCCCCGGGCGTGCGGCACTCGACGTCGAGCACCAGTTCGTCGTTCTCGTCGAACTGGAACGGTGCGACGAAATGCAGGTCGTAGTCGCGGAAGTTCGCCAACTCGGATTGCAGCAGGATCTCGTCCCCGCGCCGCAACGACGCCGTCCCCACCGCTCCGGTGGGGTTCTGCCAGACCACGTCGGTGATCGAGATCATCGTTCCGGTCTCGAACTCGATGGCGTCCTGCTCGGAGTTGCCGCCGGTGGGGGCGACGTCGAGTCGGACGTCGATCGGGGTGCCGAGCGGAAGCTCTTCGGCCTCGGCCGCTGCTGCTTCGAGATCGGCGATGCGCTCGCGCAGTGCGGCTCGGTCCTGTTCGATCGCGTCGGCGGCAGCCTCGTCGGCGGTGTCCTGCACCCACGGCCGCAGCAGCGCGAACCAGGCAATCGTGCCGAGCAGGAGGGCGATGCCCGCACCGGCGGCCGCCGGCCCCACCCAATTGGGCACACGAGGCCCCTGCTGGTACGTGCCGATGAACTCGTCGGAGCGACCCTCGGCCGACGTTGCCACGAGCGTGAAGTCGTGGTCGTGGAACGGGCCGCTCCAATAGGTGGTCGGCGGCTCGATGCGCACTGGCACCAGACCGGTCAACCCGGGTGCCACGCTCATCGATGGTTGGCCCAACCGGAGCGTCACGTCGTCGGTTGCGACACCCCCGACCAACTCGACCGTGACCATCACATTGCCCGTGTTCGCCAGCCGGACGATGTGACGACCGGCAGTCGCCCCCCTCGAACGGGCCGGTTGCAAGGCAATCGTGTAGTCGATGTGGGCTTCGACGACGGCGATGGCCGTAGCGGTCTCGATGCTCGGGTGGACGCTCGTTGCGTCACTCGCCACGGCTTCACCATCCACCGGTTCGGGCGCGATCGAGACGTCAGCAGAGATCGTGTACGTGCCGGGCTCGACCGTCGACGGCACGAACACGGCCACGGGGACATCGACGATCTGATTCGTTCCGACGATGACCGTCGCAACGTCGATCCGGACGAAACTGCTCAAGTCCCCCGAGGCGGCGAGCGTGACGGTGCGGGCCTCCTCGTCGTCGTTGTAAAGGCGCAGCATCAACGTCGCGGGCGTGTTGGGCAACAGCTCGATCTGCTCGGGAATGAACTTCGCAGTGACGGCCATGCCGAGAACGTAGTGGAACGACGCTCCAACGATTCCCCCGCCGTCATCACCGATAGCCTTCAGACCATGTCGGAACTCATGTCACCAGTTGCACTCGAGGGTGGATTCGATCCTCGTTCGGCCGTCTTCGACCGTCTCCTCAAGAACCGTGTGGTCATGCTGGGCTCCGATGTCAACGACGAGATCGCCAACCAGATCTGCGCGCAGTTGCTGTACCTCGAAGGTGAAGATCCCGGCCACGACATCTGGCTCTACATCAACAGCCCCGGCGGTTCGGTCACCGCCGGCATGGCCATCTACGACACGATGCAGTTCGTCGGTTGCGACGTGGCCACGGTGTGTCTCGGCCTCGCCGCCTCCATGGGTCAGTTCCTGCTCACCGCCGGCGCCGCCGGCAAGCGCTACACGCTCCCGAACGCCCGCATCATGATGCACCAGCCCCTCGCCGGCTTGCGCGGGCAGGCCTCCGACATCGCCATCCAGGCCGAGCAGCTCCGCTACACCAAGCTGCGCATGGCCACCCTGATCGCCGAACACTCGGGTCAGACCCTCGAGCAGATCCAGGCCGACTCCGAGCGCGACCGTTGGTTCACCGCCGAAGAGGGCCGCGACTACGGCCTGGTCGACAAGGTCATCCTCCGCCGCGGCGACATCGCCTGATCCGTTCCGTCAGGGAACCGCTGGCGTCGTGGTGTCGCTCGGCGGCAGGCTGCCATCCGGTGGAATGCTGTCGTTCGGTGGCACGGTGATCGTCGCCGGGCCCTGCGGCACGATGGTGAACACCGGTCCGATGTCGACGGCGCAGTTGGCCATCAGCCAGGTCTGCACCGCCGCAGCCGACTTCTCGCTGGAGTAGATGGCCGTCAGCGCGGCCTGCTCGGATTCCTCATCGCCGACCACCACGGTGCTCGCCGTCTCGTACGCCGACACGATCTGATCCCAGTCGGGCTGCACGCCGAGCGGTGCGAGCGTGCCGATGTCGCGATACAACTCCAGCAACGGATCGACGTCGTCGGCGTAGACGAGCTGCGGATTGGTGAGCGCCTCGGCGTTGGCCGCCACCTCGCCGCAGAAGCGCTCGGCGCTCGGCGCCTCGTCGACGCCACAGGCGACCAAGCTTGCGCCGAGGGCTGCCGAGAGGATCGCCGCAGCCGCAGCGGCGCGCACCGGCGATCGGTGCGAAGGAGCGGGGCGGAGGGCGACCACGGGGGAGCATTGTCGCATGCCGGTGCGATGATCTCGTGGCGCCCAGCTTGCGCTTCGTCTTGATCGGTCGAGTCCGAGTGCGACACCCCTTCGGTACAGTACGAACAACGACTGGGCTCCGCGCTCGGTCGGGGTCGTGGGGCCCTGCCGCCCCTCCTCGATGTCCCCGCGGTTCGCCGCGTCGTCCCGAGGAGGTTCGCATGTACGCATCCGTTCCGTCAGCGGTGCTCTTCTGTGCAGAAGGGCATCTGATCCACGTCGAGGTGCAGGTGTCCGCAGGCCTGCCCGGCTTCAGCCTCGTCGGCCTGCCCGACATGTCGATTCGCGAATCGCGCGATCGTGCCCGCGCCGCCGTCGTCAGCAGCGGCCTTCCCTGGCCGAAGCACAAGATCACCGTCAACCTGGCTCCGTCGGGCGACCGCAAAGCGGGCTCCGGCCTCGACCTCGCCATCGCCGTCGGAGTGCTCGCTGCCAGCGGCGTCATCTCGCCCGAGGCGATCGAGGGACTTGCGTTCATCGGCGAACTCGGCCTCGACGGATCGCTGCGACCGGTCAACGGTGTCGCACCAATGGTGGGCGCGATCGGCGAACGAGATGTGGTGGTTCCGATCGCCAGCGCCACCGAGGCTCACGTCGTGGCACTCGGCAAGGTTCGTCTGGTCGCGAATCTCGGCGAACTGGTCGATGCGCTCAGCGGCGACGCGCCGTGGCCAGACCACGACGTCGTCGTGCGGCCCGACGCCGTCCGGCGCCCGCCACCAGATCTGGCCGATGTCCAAGGACAGCCGATCGCTCGCCACGCCCTCGAGATCGCGGCCGCCGGTGGCCACCACACGCTGTTCATCGGACCGCCCGGCGCCGGCAAGACGATGCTCGCCTCCCGATTGCCGGGCCTGCTGCCGCCGCTCGAACGTGAGCGGGCGCTCGAGGTCACCATGGTGCACTCGGCGTCGGGCATCCCGCTTCCCCCGGGCGGTCTGGTCTGCGACGCGCCGTTCCGAGCGCCGCATCACACGTCGTCGCAGATCTCGCTGGTCGGTGGTGGAACCCAGGTCATTCGACCGGGCGAGGTGTCGATCGCTCACGGGGGAGTGCTGTTCATGGACGAACTCGCCGAATTCGCACCGTCCGTGCTCGACGGTCTGCGCCAGCCGCTGGAGTCACGCATGGTCCAGGTGAACCGGGCAGGAATACGCGCACTCCTGCCGGCCGACTTCCTGCTGGTCGCCGCGATGAACCCATGTCCGTGCGGGGGTGGAGCGCCGGGCGCGTGCGTGTGCGGCGACGCAATCCTGCACCGCTATGCGCGTCGTGTGTCGGGACCGCTCCTCGATCGGTTCGACCTGCGGGTGCCCGTGCACCGTCCTGCCGTCGACGACCTCCTGACCAACGAACCCGGCGAGAGCTCGATGGTCGTGGCGGCACGCGTGCTCGCAGCACGACAACTCGCCGTCGAGCGACAAGGCGTGCTCAACAGTGCGTTGGCCGTCGCACGGCTCGACGACGTCGCACGACTCGACCTCGGCTCGACTGCGCTGTTGCGTCACGAACTCGAACACGATCGACTCAGTGGCCGCGGGTACCACCGGATACGACGGGTCGCCCGCACCATCGCCGATCTTCGTGGGCACCTCGAATCGGGCGTCGACGAGCGGGACGTGGCGTTGGCGCTGCGGTTTCGTGCGACGTTCGCTCGGTCGATGCCGACCGGGAGGGCGGCATGATCCCGGGCAAGGCGTTCGTCGCCGCGCTCGCCGGATTCGATCGGATGACCACCAATCGGCTGTCGGGGTTGCTCGCTCACCGATCGCCCCAACAGGCCTTTGCCGTCGCCACCGGATCGTGCCCGCCGCCCGAACCGTTCGCCACGCTGTTCGGGCGCGAGCCCGATCTCGCAGCCGCATGGCGACGCTGCGCCGATCGCCGTGTGCCTGAAACGGTGTGGCAGCAGTGCATCGCCGCAGGGGTCGAGGTGGTCGTGGCAGGCGACGACGCCTACCCGGCTGCGCTGCTCGACGACCCTCGGCGGCCCGCCGCGCTGTTCGTGCGCGGCGACCTCGGCGTGCTCGATGCGCGCCGCGTCGGCATCGTCGGCACGCGCAACGCCACCCAACGCGGGCGGGAGACCGCCGCCCGATTCGGCTACGAGTTGGCCGAGGAGGGTGTGGTGGTCGTGTCGGGCCTGGCCAAGGGAATCGACGGCGCAGCGCATCGCGGCGCCCTCGCCGTCGAGGGTGCTCACCCGGTGGCGGTGGTCGGCACCGGGCCCGACCGGGCGTACCCGGCGCAGCACGCGCAACTCTGGGAACAGGTGGCGTCTCGCGGGGCGCTGATCTCCGAATGGCCGCCGGGAACAGCACCCGATGCGTTCCGGTTCCCGCTGCGCAATCGGATCCTCGCTGCGCTCGTCGAGGTGTTGGTGGTCATCGAGAGCCGTGAACGAGGGGGCAGCCTGATCACGGCGCGTGAGGCAGCGGAACGCGGCGTCGAGGTGTTCGCCGTACCCGGGGCGCTCCAGAGCAGGGCCGCGTCGGGGACGAACAAGCTGCTCTGTGACGGTGCTGCGCCAGCGACCGAGACCGCCGACATCCTCATGGCGTTGGGCCTCGATCGTCGACGCGCCGGACGAAGCCGTCACGACCCGCGGTCGTTGCCGAGCACCGACGATCGCCGCCTGATCGACGCGTGTCGACGGGAACCGCGCACGCTCGAATCGTTGTCGTTGCACTGCGGTGACTCACTCGTCGACACCGCGATGGCCGTGGCACGGCTCGAACACTCGGGCTGGCTGCGTGAGACCGCCGGCTGGTTCGAAGCCATCGACGACTGGGCCGATCTCGCGTGAGCGACGTCCCATCCACGTCGCGGCCGCCCCTCGGGCAATACCATGACCGGCGTGGACCGCTGGCGCATCGACGAGTTCGCGCACGTGCTCACGTCGCTGTCCGACAACACGGTGGCCGCCTACACCTCCGACGTGCGGTCGTTCGCCGAGTGGTGCGCACGCAGCGAGTTGCTCGAACCGGGTGCCGTGAAACGGGCCACCGTGCGCCGGTACCTGGCTCATCTCACCACCCGTCAGTTCGCCCGCCGGTCGATCGCCCGCAAGACCGCTGCGATCCGTCGGTACTACCGCTGGCTCGTGTCGAGTGGATTCGTCGAGGTCGACCCGACCAGTGGCGTCTCGGTTCCCGCTGGTGGCGGGCGGTTGCCGCGCGTGCTCGATCAACGAGAACTCAGTGGCCTGCTCGATTCGCCGATCGACGACGACGAACCCGATTGGCGTCGCCGCCGAGACGACGCGGTGCTCGAGTTGCTGTACGGATCCGGGTTGCGTGTCGGCGAACTCTGTGGCCTGCAGGTGTCGTCGGTGTCCGTCGACGCCGGGGCCGCTCACGTGTGGGGCAAGGGTTCCAAGGAGCGGCGCGTGCCGATCAGCGAGCCGGCAGCGGTCGCAGTGCGTCGCTGGTTGGCGATCCGACACGACGTGCTTCCCGCGGAAGCGGGCGACGTGATGTTCGGCAACGAACGCGGCCGTCCACTGACGCCACGCGACGTTCGCCGGATCGTCGACCGTCGATCTCCGAGCCCGACGCACCCGCACGCGCTTCGTCACACGTTCGCCACGCACCTGCTCGATGGTGGTGCCGACCTCAGAGCCGTGCAAGAGTTGCTCGGCCACACCGATGTGGCAACCACGCAGCGCTATACCCACGTCAGCCGCGAGCGTTTGTCGGCTGCTTACCGCGAGGCCCACCCCAGAGCATGAGCATCGTTCCCGAAGACGCCGACCTCCAGATGCAGTGGACGCGGTGGTTGAACCGCCGGAACATGGCTGCGCGCGACCACCTGATCGTGCACTACTCGCCGTTGGTCAAGTTCGTCGCCGGTCGTGTCGGCGCAGGTTTGCCGTCGAGCGTCGATCCTGGCGATCTCGTCAGCTCCGGCGTGTTCGGTCTGATCGACGCCATCGAACGGTTCGATCCCGAACGCGGGGTCAAGTTCGAGACGTTCGCCGTCCCGCGGATCCGAGGTGCGGTGTACGACGGGTTGCGCAAGCTCGACTGGGTGCCACGGTCGATCCGCAGTCGCGCCCGCAGCGTTGAGAAGGCGATCTCCGAGATCGAACACAAAGAGGGTCGTGCACCGACCGACGAGGAACTCGCAGCCCACCTCCACATCTCCACCGACGAGTTGACCCGATGGTTGGCAGCGATTGCGAGCACCACGGTCGGCCCGCTCGACCGGGCGATCGCGGCCGGTGCCGAGCCCGCGGCATTCGACGGTCCCGGATCGGGGTCACCGTCGGCGGTCGTCGAAGACAACGAGCTCGGCCAGATCATGCGCAGCGAGATCAAGAAGTTGCCCGATCGCGAGAAGCTCGTGCTGTCGCTGTACTACGACGAGGGTCTGACGCTCGCCGAGATCGGACAGGTGCTCGGGGTCACCGAGAGCCGCGTGTCCCAGATCCACACCAAGTCGGTGCTGCACCTTCGCTCACGGCTGACGTCCGCCGGCGTCGGCTGAGCCCACATCGCCATCGCTGAGCGTGGCCCGTCGGCGCTACGCGCCCCCGATGTCCGACCTCGGCATGGCCGAGGAGTCTCGAAGGGTCGCCGATGTCTGCTCGTACACGTCCCACACGCCTCCGGCGTTTCCTGTTGGGTGTCGTCATCTCGCTGCTGGCCACTGTCGGTGGCCTCGTCGCCGCGACCGTGAAAGCGGCACCATGTTGGTTCCCGCCGGTCGACGGAACCGTGACCGATCCGTTCCGTGAACCTCCGTGCCCATGGTGTGCGGGCAACCGCGGAATCGAGTTCTCTGTCGGTGACCGAGTGGTCGTTAGCACCGCAGCCAGCGGGCGCGTGGAGTTCGTCGGGCGGGTCGCCGACGTCGGCTACGTCGTTGTCCGGCTCGCGAGCGGGTGGCGCCACACCTACGGCCAGCTGACATCCACCTCGCTGGGGTTGGGCGACGCGGTACTCACCGGCGCCGTCGTCGGGCGCGCTTCGGCAACCTTCTTCTTCGGCGTGAGAATCGGTGACGACTACGCCGATCCGGCACCGTTCATCGGCGCCCTGCGAGGCCGGCCGCGCCTGATCCCGGCCGACGGAACCGCAGCACGTCCAGCACCACCGCCACGACTGACGTGTCGTGCGCCCGAAACCGCCCGATAGCATCCCATGGGCTGATTCACCTGGATCGGCCGCTGTTCGCAGCGACGTCACACTGTCCCATCGGTCCACATGCGGTCGTTCTCGACGAGAGCGCCGACCGGCGGGATCAACCGCAACAAGGAGAAATCATCATGGCTGTCATCACCATGCGGCAAATGATCGAAGCAGGAGCCCACTTCGGGCACCAGACCCGTCGTTGGAACCCGAAGATGAAGCGATTCATCTTCGGTGAGCGCAACGGCATCTACATCATCGACCTCGAGCAGACGCTCGGTCGGGTGGAAACCGCGTACGGCTACGTCCGTGACCTCGTCGCCGGTGGCGGCACGATCCTCTTCGTCGGCACCAAGAAGCAGGCGCAGGACCCCGTCAAGAGCTACGCCGACAAGTGCGGCATGCCGTACGTGAACGAGCGTTGGCTCGGCGGCATGCTCACCAACTTCGAAACGATCGGCAAGCGCGTCAACAAGATGCTCGAGTACGAGCGCATGCAGGCGTCCGGCGAGTTCGACGCCATGATCAAGAAAGAAGCCCTCCTGCTCGACCGTGAGCTCACCAAGTTGCAGCGCAACCTCGGTGGCCTCCGCGGCATGAAGAAGGCGCCCGACGCGATCTTCGTGCTCGACACCAAGAAGGAGCACATCGCGGTGACCGAAGCGAACAAGCTCGGCATCCCCGTGGTGGCCGTGGTCGACACCAACGTCGATCCCGAAGTGGTCCAGTACCCGATCCCGGGCAACGACGACGCCATCCGCTCGAACAGCCTGTTCGCCCGCGTGATCGCCGACGCCGTCGAAGAGGGTCGGTTCATCGCCAACAAGCGCAACCCGGCGCCGGCGCCCGTCGCCGAACGCAGCCCGGAGGAAGAAGCCGAGTTCGCTGCCGCCCAGTCGGCCGCTCGCGACGCCGCCGCCCAGGCCCAGGCCGACCGCGACGCCCGCCTCGCTGCCGCGAAGGACGCTCCGGTCGAGGCCGCAGTCGCCCCCGTCGCCGCAGCAGATGCCGAAGTCGAGCCCGCCGCAGAAGCCGAACCCGCCGCTGCTGAAGTCGAGCCCGCCGCAGAAGTCGAGCCCGCCGTTGCCGAAGTCGAGCCCGCCGTTTCCGAAGTCGAGCCCGCCGCAGAAGTCGAGGCTGAGGCCCCGGTTGTTGCCGACGCCGCCGACGCCGCCGCCACCGATGCCGACACCGACGAGAAGGGCTGACGCGATGGCATTCACCGCACAAGACGTCAAAGCCCTGCGCGAGTCGTCGGGCGCCGGGATGATGGACTGCAAGAAGGCGTTGGAGGAGAACGACGGCGACCTCGAAGCAGCCAAGACCTGGCTGCGCGAGAAGGGTCTTGCGGCCAGCGCGAAGCGCGAGGATCGTGACGCATCACAGGGTGTCGTCAGCCTCCTGATCGAGGGCAACGTCGGCGCGATCGTCGAACTCAAGAGCGAGACCGACTTCGTCGCCGGTTCCGAGCAGTTCAAGGCCGAAGCCGACGCACTCGTTGCGCTCGTCGTCGCCAAGGGTGTCGACGCCGTCAGCGAGCGCGCCACCGAGCTCGAAGAACTCAAGGTGACGCTGAAGGAGAACATCGGCCTTGGCGAGGTCAAGCGCATCGAGGCTGCCGACGGCAACGTCATCGGCAGCTACCAGCACATCCAGGGTGGCCGTGGGGTCAACGGCGTTCTCGTCGAGATCGCCGGCGGTACGCCTGAACTCGCCCACGACGTGGCCGTGCACATCGCGTTCGCCCGTCCCGCGTACCTGAGCCGTGACGACGTCCCCGAGGATGTCATCGCCGCAGAACGGGCCACGCTCGAGACGATCAGCCGCAACGAAGGCAAGCCCGAAGCGGCGCTGCCCAAGATCGTCGAAGGGCGCATCAACGGCTTCTTCAAGGACGTCGCGCTGCTCGATCAGCCGTACGCGAAGGACGACAAGCAGTCGGTGAGCCAGTTCATCGGCGCCGCCAGCATCGTCAGCTTCGTCCAAGTCGAAATCGGCTGACCCCACCCCTCGTCCCATCCGAAATTGCCCGGAATTGTGACGGTGAGCGTCACGATCCGGGGCAATTTCGTATGGCGGGATTTTCGGTGGGGTGGTGACATCGCGGTACTGTCGGGTCTCGATGACTGACGAGCCGATCCATCCCCGCGGCGGTCCCCGCCCGAGCTGGAAGCGGATCGTGTTCAAGCCGTCGGGTGAGGCGCTGGCGGGAGAATCCGGCACGGGTCTCGACGGAGCGACACTCGAAGCGACCGCACGCGACATCGTCGACCTGCGTCAGAACCTCGGCGTCGATGTCGCCGTGGTGGTCGGAGGCGGCAACTTCTGGCGAGGCCGCACCGGTTCGCTGACCGGAATGGACCCCACGCAGTCCGATCACATCGGGATGCTCGCCACCGTGATGAACGCCCTGGCGCTCCAGGATGCCCTCGAACGACTGGGCCAAGACACCCGAGTGCAGTCGGCGATCGAGATGCCCCGCATCGCCGAGGCCTACATCCGTCGTAGAGCCGTTCGCCACCTCGAGAAGGGCCGCGTCGTCATCTTCGCCGCCGGCACCGGCAACCCGTTCTTCACCACCGACACCGCAGCAGCCCTGCGAGCGGCCGAGATCGAAGCCGATGTGGTGATCAAGGGAACGCACTCCGGTGTCGACGGGGTGTACTCGGCTGATCCCCGCCACGACGCCACCGCCACCAAGTACGACGAGGTCGGCTACCTCGAGGTGATGACCAAGAACCTCAAGGTGATGGATGCCACCGCCATTGCGTTCTGTCGTGACAACGGCATTCCGATCGTCGTGTTCGACATGTCGAAGCCCGGTTCGTTGCGCAGCATCGTGCAGGGCGGCCACGAAGGAACCCTCGTCCACGAGGTCTGACCAGCGCTGGTGCCGTTGGACGACAGAGGGTTCGTGCGCCCCGATGGTCTGCTCAGCGGGGTCGCTCTGGGTACGCTGGCGCCGTGATCGATGAGACCATGTTGGAAGCAATGGAGAAGATGGGCAAGGCGGTGGAACACACCCAGTCACAATTCTCCACGGTGCGTACCGGCCGGGCGACGCCGTCGCTGGTCGAGCGGATCACCATCGAGTACTACGGCGCCCAGGTACCGCTCCAACAGTTGGCCTCGATCTCCGTGCCAGAAGCTCGCCAGTTGCTGATCAAGCCGCACGATCGCAACACACTGGAGCCGATCGAGAAAGCGATCCGCGACAGCGACCTCGGTGTGTCGCCGAACAACGACGGCATCTCGATCCGACTCTCGTTGCCCTTGCTCACCGAAGATCGTCGACGCGAGTACGTCAAGGTGGTCAAGCACATGGCGGAAGACGGCCGCATCGCGGTTCGCGCTGCACGTCGAGATGCCCGAAAGGCGATGGAGTCCGCCGAGAAAGACGGTGAGATCTCCGCCGACGAACTCGAGCGGGCCGAGAAGGATCTCGAGAAGGTCACCCACGACCACGTCGAGAACATCGACGCTGCGGTGGGCCGCAAAGAGCAAGAACTGCTCGAAGTATGAGCAGTTCTCCCGGGGGAAGGACACCGTCATGAGTGAGTGGAACGACGACGACAAGGCTGCATCACGTCGAAAGCCAGGACCGTTCGAGAGCGAGATGGATTCGTTCGACGACGAGGAATTCGGGGGACCGCTCTTCGGAGCGACGACCGAGCAACCGGTGACGTCGTTCGACGACGAGGTCAGGCGCGAGTCGATCAGCTTCGGCGCCGACGACTCGGGCGCGCTGCCGCACTGGACCGACCCGCCGACCGGTGAGATTCCCCGCATCGCTGCAGCAGAGACGTCGCCCGATCCCACCGACGACGTCGATGTGTGGTCGTCGTTCTCCGGCGCTTCGCCGTCGGATGCCGACGATGCGGCCCAGGCTCCGAAGGATCCGACCGGTGAACTCAGCTGGCACGACGACCCCACCGTCGACGAGGTCGGCGTGGCCGATGTCAGACGGCCGTCGGGCGCGGTGCCGGTCACCGACGCCGCCGAGCCCGCTCGTCGCGAACCCGCCCGCATCACCATCGGCACCGATCCGTCGGGCATGCCACGGCGCCCCGACCCCAAGCGGCGCGGCAATGCGCCGCAGCGTCCACCGAGCGCCGGCGGCGGAGCCCCTGCCGCCGACAGCCGAAATCTGCCGATCGCGGTTGCGTCGGGCCTCGCACTGGCCGCCGTGTTCCTCGCGCTCACCATGTGGCGGCCGGCCGGTGCGATGGCATTCGTCACCGCAGCGCTCGGGTTGGCAGCGGTGGAGTACTTCGGGCGGGTTGCTGACAAGGGCTACCGCCCCGTTATCGCCGTCGGCGTCGTGGCGTGTGTGGCCGCACCGCTCGCCGCCTACTGGGTGGGCGTCGATGCCATCCCGATGGTGCTGGCGTTCGCATTCTTTGCTGGAGCGATCAGCTTCATCGCCGCCGACTCGGTCGAAGCCGGGCCGATGCCGAACATGGCGATCACGATGCTCGGTGTCGTCTGGATCGGCGTGTTGGGCTCGTTCGCTGCGCTGATCCTGGCCTATTCGAACTTCGGCGAGGGCACCGCGTGGGGCACCGACACGCTCGTGCTGGTCGCCATCGGTGTCGTGGCGAACGACGTCGGCGCGTACGTCGTCGGCACTGCGTTCGGCCGCACGCCGCTGCGCCCGTGGATCAGCCCGAACAAATCGCTCGAAGGACTGCTCGGCGGCACGATCCTCACGCTGCTCGTGATGTTGCTCATCGGCATGCAGGACCTCAGCACCACGTGGTCGAGCACCAGTCACCTGCTGATGCTCGGCATCGTGATCTCCGCATTGGCGCCGCTCGGTGACCTCACCGAGAGCATGTTCAAGCGCAATCTCGACGTGAAGGACTTCGGTGCGATCATCCGGGGCCACGGTGGCGTGCTCGATCGCTTCGACGCGTTCTTGTTCGTGCTGCCGGCGGTGTACTACTTGATGCTCGTCGTCGAACCCTGGACTGCGCTCTGAGGATCTGATGTCGCCGACCCGCGTGGCGATCGCCGGGTCGACCGGCTCGATCGGCACCCAGACGCTCGACGTCATCGAGGCCGAGAACCGCCGGGTCCCCGGTTCGTACGAGGTCGTGGCGTTGGCGGTCGGGAGTTCTGCTGCCGGCGTGATCGAGCAGGCGCGGCGATGCTCACCGCGGTTGGTGGCAGTTGCCGACGAGGCGGCTCGCCGAGAGGTGGCCGAGGCGCTGCCCGGCGTCGAGGTCGTCGCGACGCTCGTCGATGTGGTCGAGCCGGCCGACGTCGTGGTGAACGGTGTGGTCGGATTCGCCGGGCTGTCGGTGACGATCGAGACGCTGCGTGCCGGCAAACGGCTCGCACTGGCCAACAAGGAGAGCCTGATCGCCGCCGGCCCGGTGGTGCAGCCGCTGCGGTCGGTGCCAGGTGCCGAATTGGTGCCGGTCGACAGCGAACATTGTGCGTTGCACCAGTGTCTGCGGTCGTCGGTGGCTGGCGACCGTGAGGTTGCCCGCCTGCTCCTCACGGCGAGCGGCGGACCGTTCCGGGGCCGAACAGGCCATGAGCTGGCCGAGATCACCGTCGAGGCCGCCCTTGCCCACCCGACGTGGAGCATGGGGCCGAAGATCACGGTCGATTCGAGCACGCTGATGAACAAGGGCCTCGAAGTGATCGAAGCCCACGAGCTGTACGGCACGCCCTACGACGACATCGACGTGGTCGTGCACCCGCAGTCGATCGTGCACTCGATGGTCGAGTTCACCGACGGCTCCACGATCGCGCAGCTCAGCTTGCCCGACATGCGCTTGCCGATCGGGTACGCCCTCGGTTATCCGGACCGGATCGGCAGCCCGTTCGGCCGCATCGACTGGACGAGATTGTCGCGGCTCGATTTCGAGGCGCCGGACCGGGCGACCTTCCTCTGCCTCGACCTCGCGTACGACGCCGGTCGGCTCGGCGGTACGGCCCCCGCCTGGCTCAGCGCCGCCAACGAGGTGGCAGTTGACGCATTCTTGTCAGGGAACTTGCGATGGAATGAGATCCCTGACGTCTGTGTTGGTGTACTTGCGATGCATGATGGTGCAACCCCCCACACTGTCGACGACGTGATCGATGCCGATGCCCAGGCCCGGCGGATCGCTCGTCACCTCCTCTCGAAACGATCGACATGACCGACCAACTCACCCCACACGACGAACGAGACGGTGCGCAGCTCCCGCCGCCCAACCTGACTCGTTCTGACCGCATGAAGAGCGAGATCATGGCCGGTGGCGCGGTGGTCGAACGTGGAGAGGACGAACTCGCCGGCGGCTGGAAGGGTCTGCTGTCGATGGCGGGGATCGTTGCGCTGTTCGTGTGGCTTGCGTTCGTCAACATCTGGATGTTCGTGTTCGTCGTCGGTCTCGTGATCTCGATCTTCCTCCACGAACTCGGCCACTACCTCACCGCCAAGTGGACCGGCATGAAGGTCACCCAGTTCTTCTTGTTCTTCGGGCCGCGTCTGTGGAGCTTCCGGCGTGGCGAGACCGAGTACGGCGTGCGGGCGTTGCCGCTCGGTGCGTTCGTTCGCATCATCGGCATGAACCGGATGGACGACGTCGAAGCTGGCGACGAAGCACGCAGCTACCGCCAGCAGAGTTTCCCGAAGCGTCTGCTCGTCATCTCGGCCGGCTCGATCATGCACATCCTGATCGCCATCGTGCTGCTGTTCGGCGTGTACTCGACCCAAGGTGAGATCACCGCCCAGGACGAACCCCGTGTGATCGTCGGGGCCGCCGCTCAGGAGTTGCCCGCATGGGCTGGCGGCATCCGCGACAACGACGAGATCGTCTCCGTCGGCGGCACCCCCGTGACCACCTCGGTCGAGTTGGGCGAAACCGTGCGTACCTTCGAACCGGGCGATGTCATCGACCTCGTGGTGATCCGCGGTGGCGACACCCTCACGATTCCCGTCGGTCTCGGCGCAAACACCGCGGTGCCCGAGGATGATCCGCTGTTCGGAACCGCACTGCTCGGTGTCCGCTCGTTCAGCCCCCCGCTGTACGAGCAGCACGGCATCGTCGGTTCGGCCACCAACGCCGTCACCGACATCTTCCCGGTGTCGTGGGAGTCGACGAAGGGCATCGTCAAGGTGCTGAACCCGGTGAACCTGGTCGAGCAGCTCACCGACACCGAGAACGCCGACCCGACCGGGCGACCGACCACGATCTACGGCATCACCACCGTGTCCGACGACGTCGGTGAAGCCGGTGGACTGGCCGGGGTCCTCTACATGCTGGCGATCCTCAACGTGTTCGTCGGTGTGTTCAACATGATGCCGCTGCTGCCACTCGACGGCGGCCACGCGGCGATCGCCGCCTACGAACGCATCCAGGAGAAGCGGCGCCGGATGACCGGCCGCTACTTCGCCGATGTCGAGCGGCTGATGCCGTTTGCGATGGGCGTCATCGTCGTGTTGGCGATGTTGATGTTCACCGGCTTGTACCTCGACATCACCCAACCGATCGGCTAGCACTCTTCTCGTGGACGTCTCCAGCGCACTCGTCGCTCGCAAACCAACTCGCCAGATCTCCGTCGGCAACGTCAAGGTCGGGGGCGACGCGCCGATCACCGTGCAGTCGATGACGATCACCAAGACCGCCGACGTCGACGGCACCCTGGCGCAGATCTATGCCCTCGCCGCCGCCGGCGCCGACATCGTGCGGTGTACCTGCAACGAGACCGAGGCGGCCGAGGGTCTCGCCCAGATCGTGCCCCGCTCGCCGGTGCCGATCATCGCCGACATCCATCACCAGTACAAGATGGCGCTCGCCGCGATGGAGGCCGGGGTGCACGGGCTCCGCTTGAACCCGGGCAACATCCGCAAGCCCGAACACATCAAGGCCGTTGCGTCCGAGGCTCGCGATCGTGGCCTCCCGATCCGCATCGGCGTCAACGCCGGCTCGCTCGACCCGTCGCTCTACGAGAAGTACGGCGGCGCCACGCCCGAAGCGATGGTCGAGTCCGCCCTGCAGGAGATCGCCTACTTCGACGAGGTCGGCTTCACCGACATCAAGATCTCGGTCAAGGCCTCGAGCGTGCCATTGATGGTCGCGGCGTATCGACAGCTGTCGGAGGTCACCGATCATCCGTTGCATCTCGGTGTCACCGAGGCCGGCCCGCCTCCCCCCGGCTTAATCAAGGCAACCGCCGGCATCGCCACGTTGTTGATGGAAGGCATCGGGGACACCATTCGGTACTCGCTCACCGCCGACCCGGTCGAGGAGGCGAAGGCCGGGCGCCAGCTGCTCGAGGCTCTCGGTTTGCGTGAGCGCAAGAACGTCGACCTGATCGCTTGCCCGTCGTGCGGGCGTGCCGAAGTCGACGTGATCGCCGTCGCGAACCGGGCAATGGAAGCGTTCGCTGATCGAGAGATCCCGCTGCAGATCGCCGTGATGGGCTGCGTCGTGAACGGTCCCGGTGAAGCCCGTGACGCGGATCTCGGTATCGCGGCGGGCAACAAGCGGGGGCACCTGTTCGTCAAGGGCCAGAACGTGGCCGTGGTTCCCGAGGACGAGATGGTCGATCAGCTCGTCGAGTGGGCCGAGTTCATCAACGAGCACGGCGTCGAGGCGGCGCTGGCCCGTGTCGATCTCGTCAAGGCTGCCCGGGAGGCCGAGAAGGATCGGGCCCGGCTGCTGTCCGATCAGGGCGACGACGCGAACAACGTCGGCGAGAAGCTCGTCGAGATCCGCAAGACCACCCGCTCCTGACGCCACCCCCACCATCCCAGCGATGAGCGAAGCGCCGCTATCCGGTCCGTTGGCTCATCGCTTGGAGTGGGCGTGCTCTAGTGATGAGCGAAGTGCCGCTATCCGGGCGGTTGGCTCATCGCTCGGATTGGGCGTGCTGGAGTGATGAGCGAAGCGCCGGTATTCGGGCGGTTGGCTCATCGGCTGTGGTTGGGTTGCTGGAGTGATGAGCGAAGCGCCGCTATCCGGTCCGTTGGCTCATCGGCTCGGCGGAGAACTGCTCAGGGGGTGGTGACGACGTAGGTGGGGGCGGCCGGGGTGAGGGTCGAGGTGGGGGAAAGGTAGAGCGTCGATCCGTCGAGGCCGATCGCGAGTTCGTGTCCGGTCGAGGTGTGGGTGGATCCCGGATCGACGCGCACGAGAGTGCAGCCGGCTTCCGGTAGCGCAAAGCGACCGTTGGCGCCGACCATCACCGGCTGGGCCAGAGGGGTCGGGTCGAGGATGCGGAGCAACTCGTCGACGTCGACGTGTTTCACGGTCATCCCCCCGCGAACCACGTTGTCGCTCGCACCCATCAGCTCGATGCCGGCACCCGACAGATACGCGTGGAGGTTTCCAGCGGTGAGGTGCAACGCCTCGCCGGGCCTCAACGTCACCCGGTTGAGCAGCAACGTCACCACCACACTCGGATCGTTCGGATACTGCTCGGCCAGCGCCGTGACGAGCCGAGCTTCGGACCGATCACTGCGTCCGCACGCCACGATCGTCGGCTCCGGGTCGATGCGACCTCGGTACAGCCCCTCGATCGTTGCCGCTATTCCGTCGTCGCCCAGCGCTCCGGCCAATGACTCTGCACCGATCGCACCGAGCAGTTCCAGGCTCGCATCGATCGGGCGCACCCCGCAGAGGGCGTCGAATTCGGTGAGCGCCACGAGAAGTTCCGGCTTGGCCCGATCGTCGGGATAGATCCCGCGAGCGAACCCGTCACGGGCCTGCCTGGCGTCGGGATGAACCTGCAGCGACAGCGGCTGCGCAGCCGCGAGCACCTTGAGCAGGTAAGGCAGCTCGCCGGTGCGATCCGACAGGGCCGTGCCGTCGGTGAACGTCGTCGGGCCGCTCGGGTGAGTGCCGAGCCAGAGTTCGGCCCATGGTTCACCGTCGGCGGCGACGCGGAGCAACTCGGGAATGAACCTCGGATCGCCCCACGCGTAGTGCTGGACGACACCGACGACCGGGGTCGGATCGAAGCTCAAGGTGTCCGAACCCTTCAGACGCCGAGTTCGGCAGCGCGAGCGAGCACTGCGTCGCGCTCTTCGCCGATGGTGGTCGAGTCGCCGTGGCCGGTGTGCACGATGGTGTGGTCGGGAAGGGCGAGCAGCGTGTCGCGAATCGATCGCAGGATGGTCGGCTCGTCGCTGTGGCTTCGTCCCGTGGCGCCGGGCCCACCGCAGAACAGCGTGTCGCCGCTGAACACGGTGTCGGCGTTGCTGTCGTGGAAGCTGCAACAGCCGGGGGAGTGTCCGGGGGTGTGCAGCACCGTGAGTTCGTGGCCCGCGACCAACAACCGCTCACCCGGCGTGAGCGACCGGTCGGGTGACTCACCAGGCCACACCACGTCCCACAGCATTCGATCGGCATCGTGGAGAACGATGGGAGCGTCGACGGCGTCACGCAGCGGCACCGCGGCGTTGATGTGGTCGTTGTGGCCGTGGGTCAGCACGATGCTGACCACGCGTCTGCCCGCAATCGCGTCGACGATGCGCTGATGATCGTGGGCGGCGTCGAAGACGATCACTTCACGGTCGTCGCCGACGATCCAGATGTTGTTGGTGACCTCCCACTCGCCGCCGTCGAGTGCGAAAATCCCGTCGGTCGTCACCAGTTCGATGCTCATGGTGCAGACCTCAGAACACCACAACGCTGCGGAGGACTTCGCCGCGCTCCATCTTGTGGAACGCATCTTCGACGCCGTCGAGACCGATCGTTTCCGACACGAATCCGTCGAGATCGAGGCGACCCTGCAGGTACAGGTCGATCAGCATCGGGAAGTCGCGCGACGGCAGGCAGTCGCCGTACCACGACGACTTGAGCGAGCCGCCCCGGCCGAAGACGTCGATCAACGGCAACTCCAGCATCATCTCCGGATTGGGGACGCCGACGAGCACCACCGTGCCGGCGAGGTCACGAGCCTCGAAGGCCTGCTTGTACACCTGCGGGTGGCCGATCGCTTCGATGCACACATCTGCACCGAACCCGCCGGTGACCGAGCGGATGAACTCCACCGGATCGGTCTGCTTCGAGTTGCAGACGTGAGTGGCGCCGAATCCCTTGGCCCACTCGAGTTTGCGGTTGTCGATGTCGACTCCGATGATCGTCGACGCACCGGCGAGCCGTGCTCCGGCGATCGCAGCATCGCCGACGCCGCCGCACCCGAACACGGCGACCGTCTGGCCGCGGGTGACGCCGGCGGTGTTCAACACGGCGCCGAGGCCCGCCATCACACCGCAGCCGAGAAGGCCCGCCGCCGCTGGTGATGCCGCGGGGTCGACCTTGGTGCACTGACCGGCGGCGACAAGTGTCTTGTCGCAGAAGGCCCCGATGCCGAGCGCCGGCGACAGTTCGGTGCCATCGGTGATCGTCATCTTCTGCACGGCGTTGTGCGTGTTGAAGCAGTACTGCGGCTCGCCACGTCGGCACGCCCGACAATCGCCGCACACGGCACGCCAGTTGAGGATCACGTAGTCGCCGGGAGCGACGTCGGTGACGCCTTCACCGACCGACTCGACGATGCCAGCAGCCTCGTGTCCGAGCAGGAACGGGAACTCGTCGTTGATGCCGCCTTCGCGATAGTGCAGATCGGTGTGGCACACGCCGCAGGCTTGGATCACCACCACCGCTTCGCCCGGTCCGGGATCGGGGATGACGATGGTTTCCATCGTGACGGGTTCACCCTTGGCGCGGGCGATGATGCCTCGTACTTCCTGACTCATGTCTGCGAACGTAGCGCTGTTCCTCGTGGTGTCGGACACCAAGGGCAACAGTCGACAATCGAGTGTGGAACCAAAGCTGATCGAGGAGCGTCGAATCACCATGAACAAGCTCATCATCCCCGTGTTGCTCGTGACGGCCCTGGGTGTCGCTGCGTGCGGTGGCGACTCGGACTCGCCCGCCGCCGACGACTCGTTGCCACCTGTCGCCGATGGATACCAGCACCCAACCGGTGCGGATGACGTGGTCATCGAGTACGCCGAGGTCGGCGGGTTCGTCCCCCGTGAGTTCGCATTCCAGCAGACCCCGAATGTGCTCATGTCGGGAGACGGCCGAGTTTTCGGTCCTGGTGCTCAGATCGCGATCTATCCAGGTCCGCTGCTGCCGGCAGTGCAAGTGCAGCCGATCACCGAGCAAGGCATTCAGGCGATCCTGGCTGCCGCCGACGAGGCGGGCCTTTTCCAGCAGGTCGACTACGAGCAACCGACCAACATCGCTGATGCGTCGACGGCTCGCGTCACCATCAATGTCAACGGCGCAACCTACGTGCACGAGGCGTACGCCCTCGGGCTGGCTGGTGCAGGTGACGGCGGCGAGGAGACAACTCCGGAGCGGCAGGCGTTGGCCGACTTCGTAGCGCAACTCAACGATCTGACGGTTCTCGTCGGAGCCGATCAGCTCGGCGAACAGACGCTCTTCGATCCGGCCGAGTTCGGTATCGAGGCGATTGTCGTCGACGATCTGTCGGTCTACGGCAGCGACGGGATCGAGCCGACCCTCGTCGACTGGCCGGCCGACGTGAGCGTTCGTCTCGTCGATGCGTCGACGTGCACTGTGGTGCCCGCCAGCGAAGTGGCCGGGGTGTTCGGCGCAGCGAACCAATTGACCTTCTTCACCGACGCCGACGTCACCTATCAGGTCCTCGCCAAGCCGATCCTGCCCGGCAGCGACTGCGCCTGATCAGAAGAGGCGGAGGTCGTCGCTACGCATGCCTCGGAGCGCGTCGTAGTCGACCTCGACCCAGCGGAATCCACGGGCCTCGGCGAGCACCTTGGCTTGCGGCTTGACGACCTGGGCGACGAAGACACCGCGGACCGCGCCGAGCGACGAATCGAGGTGCAGTCGCTCGATATATCTCGCCAGCTGTTCGACCCCGTCGATGTCACCGCGTCGCTTCACCTCCACCGCCACCACCGCGTTCGATGCGTCGCGGCAGACCAGATCGATCGGCCCGATCGCCGTTGGGTACTCGCGCCGCACGAGCGTGAGCCCCTCCTCGATCGCGTGCGGGCTCGCTGCGAGCAGTTCCTGCAAGTGGGCCTCGACGCCGTCCTTCTGCAAGCCCGGATCGTCTCCGAGCTCGGCCGACACGTCGCTGAACATCTCGTGCAAGGTGATCGTCAGCATCTCCTGCTTCGGATTGGTGACCACCCAATGGTCGCCGTTGTCGACCAGCGTGTTCGGAGCGTTCATCCAGTTGAGTGGCTTGTAGGCGCCGCCATCGGCGTGGATCGCGACGCAACCGTCGGCCTTCACCATGATCAGTCGGGTGGCCTCGGGAAGATGAGCGTCGAGCCGACCCGAGTAATCGACGGAGCAGCGGGCGATGACCAAACGCACGGACGGCGACGCTACTTGCTGAGCTTCGGGCGCTCTGATTCGACGTGCTCGCGCATCCGCTTCTGGATCAGTTCTCGCCGCTCTTGCAGCTCACGGTAGGTGAGCGAGTTCACCGACGAGTCGAGCCCGATACTGGCGCGAACGCCGTCCATGTCGAACTCGACGGCGTTCGGGTCGACGCCGAGTTCACGCCCGAGGCGCTCACCATGCTTCTGGGCGAACATCATCGAGATATTGGCGACCTCGGCGAGCAGATCGAGATCCGGAGCGAGTCGGGCGATCGCACCGTCGAGGAACACCATGTTCTTCACGTACAGCATCAGCTCCTTGGGGAGCTTCGCGCCGTAGCCGAGCAGCGCCTTGACCACACGCTGGACCTCTTGGACCATCTCTTCACCGGTCAGCGTCGTCGGGTCGATCACCTCGTCTTCGAGACGCAGATCCTTGATGACCGCTTCGAGGTCGGTGTCCATCGGCAACGCGCCGAGGTCGCGCAGCGCGGCCATCTGCGTGCGCACGTCGTTGGTGGTGGCGCCGAGCATGAGGCGCAGGAACGCGTTGCGCCGTGCCCCGTTGAGGCGGCCGACGATGCCGTAGTCGAGCAGCGCAGTGCGGCCATCGGCGAGCACGAACAGGTTGCCGCCGTGGAGGTCGCCGTGGAAGATGCCCTCGACGATGGCACCTTCCATGAACGCGACCATCGCCGTACGCACGACCTCTTCGGTGTCGATGCCGGCGTCCTGCATGCCGACCACGTCATCGAAGTTGAAGCCGTACACCCGCTCCATCACCAGGACTCGCTTGGTGACCAGTCGGGGGTGTGGTCGCGGGACGATGTACTGGTGCTGGTCGAGGTCGTGGAGCATGGTGGCGACGTCGAGCATGTTGGCCGCCTCCATCCGGAAGTCGAGCTCTTCCACGATCGTCTCGGCGAACAACTCCACCAGCGCCGGCGGGTTGGCGAGCGCAGCCACCGGGATGCGGCCCACCAGGTAGGGCGCCAGCCACGCCATCACCCGCAGGTCCTTGCGGACCAGACGAGCCACCGTGGTGCGCTGCACCTTCACCACGACGTTCTCGCCGGTGAGCAGCGTCGCTGCATGCACCTGTGCGATCGAGGCGGCCGCGAGCGGCTTCTCGTCGAACGACAAGAACACATCCTCCAAGCGGGCGCCGAGATCCTGCTCGACCGTGAGGCGCACGGCGTCGAAGGATTCGGCGGGCACCTGATCGCGGCACTTCTTGAACTCGCTGACGAGTTCCGCCGGGAAGAGCCCTTCGCCCGACGAGATGATCTGGCCGAGCTTGATGTACGTCGGCCCGAGCGCCTCCGCTGCGAGGCGCAGGCGGCGCGAGACGTCGGCACGGCTGGCTTCGGGGGTACCGAACTTCTTGCGGCGCTTCTTCAAGATCCACGGAGCGATCGCACCGCCGAGGTGGCCGGTGACGGTGAGCACCCGGGATCCGGGCGGCAGCCTCGATGGCTTGGTCAGCCCGGGAACCTCCGCCTGGGCCTGGCGACGTAGCCGTGCGGCGAGGTGCGACCAGCGGATGTCATCGCGGTCGAGTTCCCAAGGGGCTTCGTCGGTGAAGGATCCCCACGCGAGGTCCGATGGACGATGGGTCTCGGTGGGCACGGCAGTCACCCTGACATGATGCCGGATTCTCGATGATTCGTCGCCGCGAGGCAACATCGCGTCATGACTGCACGACCGTTCCGTGTCCTCGGGCTCCAACAGATCGCCATCGGCGGCCTCGACAAAGGGGCACTCACCGGTCTGTGGACCGGGCTCCTCGGTGTGGAGAAGGTGAACGACTACGTCAGCGAGTCCGAGAACGTCGACGAGGACATCCTGCGCCTCGGTGACGGTGTGCACGCCGTGGAGATCGACCTCATGCAGCCGCTCGACCCCGAGCGTTCGCCGAAAGTGCACGTGCCGACCCTCAATCACATCGGGCTGTGGATCGACGACCTCGCCGCCTGCGTCGACTGGCTCGCCGAGCAAGGGGTTCGCTTCACGCCAGGCGGCATTCGAAAGGGTGCGGCCGGCCACGACGTGTGCTTCATCCACCCCAAGGGCAACGACGACACCCCCCGCAGTGGTGAGGGCGTGCTGATCGAACTGGTGCAGGCGCCGCCCGATGTGATCGCAGCGTTGAGCTGATGGACGAGTCGTCGAGCTCGTCGGCTGGCTCGCTGGGTGCTCCCGCCGCGCGCGGTGCCGGCCCGCTGGCCGGGGTGCGTGTCGTCGAACTCGGTGTCTGGGTGGCCGGTCCCGCCGCCGGGGGAATCATGGCCGACTGGGGTGCCGATGTGGTCAAGGTCGAATCTGCCGCCGGCGACCCACAGCGCGCCGTGTTCGGCTCGGTCGGCCTCGACGGATCGATGCCGGTGCCGCCGTTCGAGGTCGACAACCGGGGCAAGCGTTCGGTCGTCCTCGATCTGCGCGACTTCGACGATCACGCGGTCTTCGATCGGCTGTTGTCGACCGCGGACGTGTTGGTCACCAACATGCGACCCGGGGCGCTCGAGCGACTCGAACTCGGCCCCGACCGGATCTGCGCCCGACACCCGCGCCTCGTCTACGGGGCCATCTCCGGGTACGGCCTCGATGGTGGGGACCGTGACCGTGCGGGATACGACATCGGAGCGTTCTGGGCACGCTCGGGGCTGGCACACACGATGGTGCCACCCGGCGAGATGCCGCCGGGGTTGCGTTCCGGCATGGGCGATCACCAGACAGGTATGTCGCTGGTGGCAGGAGTGATGGCCAAGCTGTTCGAACGTGAACGCACGGGTCGAGGAGGACTTGTTTCCACCAGTCTGCTGCGCACGGGCATGTACTCGATCGCCTGGGATTTCGGGATCCAGCTGCGCTTCGACCGACGCGAGTCGACCAAGGCTCGTGATCGCAGCCGGGCTCCGCTGGTCAACAGTTACCGCGCCGGTGACGATCGGGTCTTCTGGCTGATCTGTCTCGAGGCCGACCGTCACTGGCCGAAGGTGTTGGCCGCACTCGATCGCCCCGACCTGGCCGACGATGCTCGTTTCGTTGACGCCGCGGCCCGACTCGAGAACTCGGGGGCGTTGATCGCCGAGTTCGACGCTGCCTTTGCGACGAGACCGTTGGCGGAGTGGGCCGAGCGCTTCGACGAACACGACGTGTGGTGGGCGCCTGTGCAGTCGATCGTCGACGTGATCGCCGACCCGCAAGCGCAGCCCGGGTTCGTCGAGATGGCTCCCCGTGATGGCGCCGAGCCATTCCGAGCCGTTGCCTCGCCGGTCGACTTCGACGGGTACTCGATGCGTGCCGGCCCGGTGCCGAAACTCGGCGAGCACACCGCCGAACTCCTCGACGAACTCCACGACCTGAGGTGAGCCGTGACGGGTAAGCACATTTCTCGTTGACCCCATTCGGTCGTGTCTCTACTGTTGTCCGAACTCGGCGGTGCGGGGCATCGAGCAAACCGGGACGACGATCGGGGGGTCGTATGGGGAGCGTGCCGGTGGTCACCGAGGATGCCTCGGCTGACTTCGTGACCCGAGCGTTGCAGTCGACGGGGGTGATCGACGCTGACACGAGCGTGGCCGAGATCGAACACGACCGCATCGGCGAGGGTGTCGGCCTGATGTGCAACCTGGCCCGCCTCACGCTGCGTTATAAGGGTGCAGCGCACGGCGCACCGTCGAGTGTGATTCTCAAGGTGCCGTCGAACCTGCCCGAGAACCGAGGTGTCGGTGATCACTTCGGCTTCTACGAGCGCGAGGGCCGCTTCTACGACCAGATCAGCGAGTCGCTGCCGGTGCGCACGCCGCACTGCTACTACAACCACATCGACACCGAGGCGAACGAGTTCGCCCTGCTGATCGAGGACTTCGGCGGACGCACCATGGTGAGCCAGGTGGCCGGAATCGACGCCGAGCGGGCCACCGAGGCGGTGAAAGCGTTGGCGTTGGTACACGCCGAGTGGTGGCTCTCGCCGTCGCTTGCCGGGCTCACCTGGATGCCTCGGGCAATCGACCCGGGCATCATCTCCGCTGGCGCCGAGTACCGACGAGTGTGGGCGAATTTCGTCGAGCTGTTCGGTGACGACCTACCGATCGGAAGCGTGGCGCTCGGTGAACGGATCGGAGAATCGTGGGAGGCCGTGCAGACCGGTGCGTACGAGGGGATGCCGACCACGTTGTGCCATGGCGACTTCAGAGCCGACAACCTGATGTTCGATGACACTGCCTCAGGGCGCGAGCACGTCGGCATCCTCGACTGGCAGATCTCGTACCGAGCGGGCGGCATCGGCGACATCTCATATTTCCTCACGCAGTCGATGGACATCGAGGTGCGTCGTGCTTGCGAACGTGACATCGTCAACGCGTGGTACGACAGCCTCTGTTCGGCGCTCGGCACTGCACCCGACGGGTTCTCGCTCGACGATGCGTGGAACGGGTACCGGTGGACGCTCGGCAACATGACTGTCTACGGCGTCGTCAGTGGTGGCGGAATGGATCCCGCAAACGAGCGTGGCAAGGAACTCGTCACGTTGATGGCCTCGCGCTCGTTCGCTGCCGCGCTCGACCACGATGCCGCCAGCTTCATCCCCTGACCGGGATCACCTCCGAGCGATGAGCGAAGAGCCGGTATTGGGGCGGTTGGCTCATCGCTGCCCGGGTCGTGCTGGTGGTGATGAGCGAAAAGCCGGGATCCGGGCGGTTGGCTCATCGCTCAGAAGGTGGGTGGGCGCTTTTCGTTGAGAGCGGCGACGCCTTCGCGGTATTCGGCGGTGCCCATCGCTTGATCGAGCAGGCGCAGCGAGTCGGAGATCGAAGCGGCCGGGTCATGGCGGAGGAGGTCGGCGGTGAGCTGGCGCTTGGTGGTAGTGACCGCGGTCGGCCCGGTCGTCGAACCGAGAAGGCGGGCATAGGCCTGCGCCGCCGCAAGTGTGGTTGCGCCGTCGGGTTCGACACCGTTCCACAGACCCCACTCGGCGGTCTCGGCGCCGGTGACCACCCGGCTCGACAGCAGCAGGTCGTTCGCCCGTGTAGCACCCACGAGGCGGGGAAGGATCCAGCTCATTGCGTACTCGGCGGGGAGTCCGAGCTTGGCGGCGGCGGTGGTGAGCTTGGCATCGGCGGCGACGAAGCGCAGGTCGCACCACAGCACGAGTGCGAGGCCGACGCCGGCGCAGGCCCCGTTCACTGCGGCGATGATCGGAAGGTGGTACCCGAGCTGCCAGACGAAGTCGGCGTCGAGGCGATCGCCGCCACCTGGTGAGGCCGGTTCGGGAGGAAGCCCGCTGTCGTATCCGCCACGTTCGCCGTGACCTTGCAGGGCCTTCGAATCGCCGCCGACACAGAACGCCGGGGGCGTGCCCGTGACGACGACGGCACGCACATCGTTGCGATGTTCGAGATCAGCCATCACCTCGCGATACTCGGCGTGCATCGTGCCGGTCCAGGCATTGTGGCGGTGGGGCCGGTGCAGCCAGACGGTGGCGACCCGATCGTCGAGCGACCAGCGGATGGCGGTGAGCTCGCCGCTCCGTACACCCCCGCTGTCGCTCAACCCCACATCGCCTTCAGTACGGCGTCGGCGAGTTCGGGCCGGCAGACGATGAAGTCGGGCAGCCACGGGTCGCGATCGTTGTAGATGATCGGCGAACCGTCGAGGCGGCTCACGTGGAATCCCGAGGCGAGCGCCACACCGGCCGGAGCGGCGGAGTCCCACTGGTACATCCCGCCGTCGTGGACGTAGATGTCGGTCTCGCCCATCACGACCGACATCGCTTTCGCACCGGCCGAACCGAGACGAACGGCGTCGCAGTCGAGACCTTCGGCGACGAGGACGGCGGCGTACGGCGCGCGGTTGCGCGACGTCACCAGAATCGGGCGTTCGCGTTCGAACGGTGGCATCGGGGTCGGGTCATCGGTGCTGAAGGTGCGATCGAGTGCGGGCAGGCTGACGGCTGCTGCTCCGAACCGATCGCCGGTCCACAGTGCGATGTGCACCGCCCAGTCGATGCGGCCCTGCTCGCTGAATTCACGGGTCCCGTCGAGCGGATCGACGATCCAGACCCGGTCGGCGTCGAATCGGCGGGGGTCCTCACGCCCTTCTTCCGACAGCACTGCGTCGTCGGGTCGGTGAGTGGCGAACTCGGCGGCGAGGAACTGCTGCGCAACTGCGTCGCCGGCATCCTTGACGTCCCAGGTGGACGCCCCCTCGGCGAACAGCTTGGCCCGCAGCTCCAACAGCAGGTGCCCGGCCTGCGTCGCCAACCGCGTGGCGAGCTGTCCATCAGTCTCCGTCGAGGGCATCGGGTCAGTCTGCCAGCAATGGGACAACACGGGTCTGCCGCATCGTCTCGATCGGGGTCAGACCCCAATCGAGATTCGCTACCCGGCGAGTTTCTTGTATTTGATGCGGTGGGGCTGGTCGGCGCTGGCGCCGAGTTCCTTTTTGCGGCGCTCCTCGTACTCGGAGAAGTTGCCCTCGAACCAGCGCACCTGGCTGTCGCCCTCGAACGCAAGCACGTGGGTGGCGACACGGTCGAGGAACCAGCGGTCGTGCGAAATGATCACCGCACAACCCGGGAACGACTCGAGGCCGGCTTCCAACGCTCGCAGCGTGTCCATGTCGAGGTCGTTGGTCGGCTCGTCGAGCAGCAGCACGTTGCCGCCCGACTTGAGCAGCTTCGCCAGATGTACTCGGTTGCGTTCACCGCCCGACAGGTCGCCGACGCGCTTTCCATGGTCGGTGCCCTTGAAGTTGAAACTCGACACGTAGGCGCGGCCGTGGATCTCCCGCCCGCCGACCTCGAGCACCTCGGCACCACCGGTGATCTCTTCGAAGACGGTGGCGTCGGGATCGAGATCGTCGCGGTCCTGGTCGACATAGGACAAATCGACGGTGTCGCCGATCTTGATCGATCCGGAGTCGGGCTGTTCTCGCCCCGCCAGCATTTTGAACAGGGTCGACTTGCCGGCACCGTTCGGACCGATGATGCCCACGATGCCGGCAGGCGGAAGCGTGAACGACAGGTCCTCGATCAGCAGGCGGTCTCCGAAGCCCTTGCTGAGGTGCTCGACCTCGATCACCTGATCGCCGAGACGGCGACCAGACGGGATGGCGATCTCCAACGCCGACTGGCCCGGCTCGGTGGCCTTGTTCTCGTTGTACAGCTTCTCGTAGGCGGCGAGGCGCGCCTTGCCCTTGGCCTGGCGGGCCTTCTGGCCCATTCGCACCCATTCGAGCTCACGGGCGAGCGTGCGTTTGCGCGCCTCGTTGCTGCGTTCCTCGCGTTCGAGGCGGTCCTGCTTCTGTTCCAGCCAGCTCGAGTAGTTTCCTTCGAACGGCAGGCCCTTTCCGGCGTGCAGTTCGAGGATCCACTTGGCGACGTTGTCGAGGAAGTAGCGGTCGTGGGTGATCGCCACGACGGTGCCGGCGTAGTCGGCGAGGAAGCGCTCCAACCAGTCGACGGATTCGGCGTCGAGGTGGTTGGTCGGCTCGTCGAGCAGCAGCAGATCGGGCCTCGACAGCAGGAGGCGGCACAGTGCGACACGTCGGCGCTCGCCGCCGGAGAGCACGTTGACGTCGGCGTCGTCGGGGGGACAGCGCAGTGCGTCCATGGCGATCTCGACGTTGCGTTCGAGGCTCCACGCGTCCGTTGCTGCGATCTTGTCTTCGAGCTGAGCCTGTTCCTTACCGATCTTGTCGTAGTCGGCGTCCGGGTCGGCCCATTTCGTCATCACGTCGTTGTAACGATCGATCAGGCTCTGCACCTCGGCGACGCCGTCCATCACGTTGCCCTTCACGTCCTTGGCAGGATCGAGTTGGGGCTCCTGAGCGAGATAGCCGACGCTGAAGCCTGCGGTCAGACGGGCCTCGCCGGAGTACCCGTCGTCGAGGCCGGCCATGATCTTCAGGAGCGACGACTTGCCGGCGCCGTTCGAGCCCAGCACGCCGATCTTGGCGCCCGGATAGAACGACAGGGAGATGTTCTCCAGCACCGTCTTGTCGGGCGGATAGTGCCGAGCGAGCTTGTAGGCCTGGTAGATGAATTCGTGCGCCATGGTGGATCGAGGTTAGCCACCGTCCCCGGCGAGCAGGCCTGGCACACATCCCCCGCTCAAGAAGTGCGCCCGAGATCCCGATGTCTCCATTGTCGACAGCGGGTCGACAGGAAGTCGGTCGGCGACCGGACGGAGCAGCGTGGCATCAACGGCACACGAACTCGAGGGGGTTCGGATCGGACTGCGTCAGCGTGCCTCGCACGCTGCGGCGTGGCACGTCCCGGATCGTCTCTCGCTGCCGGTCGCCGTACTCGGCACGTCCTTCGTTGCGGTCACCGTCGTCGTCAGCGTCATCCGAGCCGAGCTGAACAGCGCTTACTCGAACGCCAACTCGGCGGTGCCGGCATTCGCTGCGCTCACACTCGGGCTGCTCGTCGGCGAGACGATCCGCCGGTGTTGGATTCGCTCCGGCCCGAACACGTACGTCACCCCGATCTATCTCTTTGCTTTCGGCCTGTTGCTCGTCGGCTCGTCGACGGGTGCGCTGTGGGCGTCGATGCTCGGCACGGTCGCCCATGCACTCGTCGTGCGTGCCGACCCGGTGACGACGCTCATGCGGTTGTCGAAGGTCGCGCTCACCGTCGGATCGGCGTCAGCAGTTTCGATCTGGCTCGATGCGACGTGGTCGATGGACAGCGTCACCGGCGTCTCGTGGCGCTGGGTGGTTGGCGCGATGATGATCGGAGCGACGTTGCTCGTGGTGGACGGCGTCGTCACAGCGATCGAGGAGGCCGCGCGCTCGCGGGTTGCGCTGGCGACCGGCCTGGCGCACGGCGTTCGTGCGTGGGTGACCGCCGAGGGTGCGTTGATGTCGCTCGCTCCGATCTGGATCGTCGGCGTCGAGTTCAGCCGAGCGCTCGCACCGCTGCTCGCGATCACGACGGTGCTCGTGTTCCAGTCGACGAGACAGGCCTACGAACGTGCCTACGAGGCCCGTCACGATGCGTTGACGGGTCTGGCGAACCGTCGGGCCTTTTCCGAGCGCGTGGACATGGTCGTCGGTGGTGCGGGCGGATCGACATCGGCGATGGTGATGCTGATCGACCTCGACCGCTTCAAGGAGGTCAACGACGAATTGGGACACGACGTCGGCGACGCAGTGCTCTCGACGTTCGGTCGGCGACTTGCGGACAGCGTGCCGCGTACGGCCGTCGTCGCCCGGCTGGCCGGAGACGAGTTCGCCGTACTCCAACCACTGCGAACCAGCGCCGAAGGCAGTGACGAGGTCGAACGCATGGTGAGCGCGTTGAAGGTCGAGCTCGCTCAGCCGCTCTGGGTCCGCGGGTTCCCGATCCGGGTCGACGCAAGCGTCGGTGTTGCCTTCGCTCCGCGTCATGGCCGGTCGGCGTCGGATCTGCTGCGCGCCGCCGACATCGCGATGTACCGAGCGAAGCGACTGGCCACGAGCGTCGAGCGGTACGACGACTGCGTTCGCGTCCAGCGGCGAGGCCGCATCGAATTGTTGAGCGATATCGATGAGGCCTTGGCGGAGCGTCAGTTCAGTGCGTACTTCCAGCCGCAAGTGCGCATGGACACTGGCGCTGCCGACACGGTCGAAGCGCTCATCCGTTGGGATCACCCGGTGTACGGCAGGATCGAACCGAACGACTTCATCGCGCTCGTCGAACAGACCGAGCTCATCGGGCGCATCACCGAGATGATGCTGCGGACGTCGACGCAAGGCCTTCGGATGTCCGGCATCGAAGACGTGAAGCTGGCGGTCAACGTGTCGCGTCGAAGCCTGCAGGATCGGAACTTCGCCGCGCTCGTCCTCGGCGTGCTCGCCGACGTCGGGTTCCCGCCCTCGCGCCTCGAAGTCGAGGTGACGGAGCGGGCGTTGGGGGCCAATCCGGAACACTCGTGGGTCACGGTCGATCGGCTTCGCGAGGCGGGCGTGTCGATCGCCATCGATGACTTCGGTACCGGATACTCGTCGTTCGAGACGCTGCGCCAACTCCCTGTCGACCGCATCAAGATCGACGCGGTGTTCGTCGGAGGACTGCTGTCGAACCCGGCCGACCGGGTGATCGTCGAGAGTGTCGTCGACCTCGCCCATCGTCTGGGTTTCGACGTGGTCGCCGAAGGTCTCGAGACTCGTGACACCTGGAACGCGCTCGCGGCACTCGGCTGCGACTTCGCCCAGGGGTTCGGCATCGCTCGTCCGATGCCGCTGGCCGACCTGCGGAGCTGGCTCACTGAACGGGCTGCGTCGATCGCAGGTCTACGTCCGACGCCCGTGGCCGATCCGTTCCCCGAGCCTCGACTCGCGCCACTCCCTCAGCGCTGAACCGTCGTCGCCGAAGTCAGTGGCGCTTGACGCCGCCGTACTTCATTCGAGTGTCGCTCATCGCGGCGGCGCGTGCGTCGTCGTTGATGATCGCCCCGTCGACCAACTCGCCGATGAACAGGGTGTGCGTGCCGAGATCGATCGTGTGGCGCACCTCGCAGTCCATCCAGGCAATGGCGTCGTCGAACACCGGAGCACCGGTGGTTGCCGTGTGCACCGCCCAGCCGTTCAAGGTGTCGCCGTCGTCGACCGCAGGCTTCGAGAACTTCACGAACGCACGGGTGCTCTCGCTGTCCCACAGGTTGACGGTGAACGCCCTGCTCGCCGTGATCAGTCGATGCGTGACGGCCGACTCGTCGACGCCGATGCCGATCAGGACGGGCTCCATCGAGAGCTGCGTGACCCAGCTGGTCGTCATTGCGTTGCGGTGGCCGTCGTGCGCCGAGCCCACCAGTGCAAGCGCGTTGGGGATCTTCCAGGTGATCCGATTGATCAGTTCGTCGTCGGGAGCCATGCGTCCAGGGTAGGAGCCGTCGCTAGGTTCGGACCATGGAACCCGTGCTGCTCCCGAAGCCGGTCGCCGAAGCGATCGCCATCTGGACCGACGCTCACGAACGCAAAGCCCCTGGCACGGTCGAAGGGCTCTACCTGGTCGGCTCTGCCGCGCTCGGCGACTGGACGCCGCACAGCGACATCGACATCATCGGGTCGTCGCTGATCCATCCGACCCCGATCTCGTCGACCAGCTCGCCGCTGCACAAGTCCTCGTCAGCGAGAGGGCGTCCATCGCCATCGATGGCCCGTATGTCGCCTGGGGCGACCTGGTCGTCCCGCCGATGGCGGTGCATCGGCCCTGGGTGCTCGACGGGCGCTACCGCGTCGACGCTGAGTGCTTCGAGATCAATCCCGTCACCTGGTACACGCTCGCCACCTACGGCATCGCGTTGCGTGGAGACCGCCCGGACCGTCTGGATGTGCATGTCCACCTGGAGGATCGGCGCAGGTGGATCGTCACGAATCTCGACACCTACTGGCGGGGAGTGGGCAGGTCGCTGGAAGAAGGGCTCGGCGCCACCTCCGAGGAGGAGTGGGGCGGCGAGCTCTTGGAATGGGTCGCGTTGGGGGTTGCTCGGATGCTCCTCACGTACGAGACCGGCGACGTGGTCTCGAAGTCAGCAGCCGGTCGATGGGCGGCAGAGCGGATCCCCGGCCACGAGGCGCTGTTCCACCGAGCGGTCGAGAGACGCGCCACCACCGGAGGGTTCGTGACGCGCGACATCCTCGTCGAGTGCGCCGAGGTCACCCGGGAGATCGTCGCGGCGGTCACGGGTCGCTGATCCGATCCCCCCGGCTCAGCCGGCGAGGCGGGCGACCGTTGCCGCGAATTCGGCGACGGTGTCGTCGATGATCTTCGCGACCGTTTCTACCGATTCGATACGGCCGGCGACCTGGCCCGACAGCGCGATGGCGGCGTTCATGTCGCCACCGAAGTAGAGCGCCTGCGCGTCGCCGAACTCGCTGAACACGTTGTGCTCGGCGTTCACCAGCGCCTCGGTGCGATCGGTTCGCAGCGCCCGCAGGGCAGGGGAGTGACGCTGATTGAGGAACAGCGTGTCGGTCTCCGCAGCGTCGATGATCGCCTGTTTCCAGTTGTGGTGCACCGGCGACTCGGCCGCCGACACCATCCGCGTGCCCATCTGTACGCCTTCGGCGCCGAGCGCGAACGCCGCCGCCATCGTGGCACCGTCGGTGATCCCGCCCGCCGCGATGATCGGTACGTCGACCTTCGAGCGCACGAGGGGCAGCAGCACCATCGTCGACACCGGTGTCGGGCTCTTGAACCCGCCACCCTCACCTCCCTCGACGACCAGCCCGTCGACGCCCGCGTCGACCGCCTTGAGTGCAGCGGCGAGCGTTGGCACCACGTGGTACACGGTGAGACCAGCAGCTTTGAGCACGCCGGTGTACTTGGTCGGCGAGCCGGCCGAGGTGGTGACGAACTTGATGCCCTGCTCGATCACGAACTCGGCGATTGCCGGATCGCGCACGAATGCTTGGGCAATGTTCACCCCGAACGGGCGGTCGGTGAGATCGCGCATCTTGCGGATTTCGTCCTTGACCGCGTCGAGCTCGCCCGATGAGGTCTCGATGATCCCGCACGCCCCAGCCCGGGACACTGCGGACGCCAGTTGCGATCTCGCAATCCAACCCATCGGTGCCTGCACGATGGGGATGTCGACGCCGAGGTCCCGGCTCACACGGTTGTCGAATGCAGTCGGAAGCGACGAAGTCATGGCGACATCTTGGCTGGTCGAGGTGTGCCTGGCACATCTCGAACAGTCAGCCGACGACGAGGGGGAATCGCGGATCGTCGTCGAGTCGACCACCCACGACCAGGCCGTTGGGCTCGTAGGGCGGCGACGTGACCCATGGCCGTTCACCGAATCGGGCGTCGTCGCCCAACCACCGCAGGCTCACCGCCCGACGACGAGTCGAGAGCGAATTCCCCGGAGCGCCGTGCAACGTCCGGTAGTGAAAGGCGAGCACGTCGCCCGGTTCGACGTCCCAGCTGTGCACCTCGCGGCCCCGTGCCACGTCGTCACCCTCGGGCAGCAACTCGAAACGAGCGTCAGGGTGGCCGTACGGGGTCTGGTCGATGAACTGGCGCGGCACGAATCGGCGTCCCCACAGATGCGAGCCGACGATGAACTGCAGCCCGGACGATGCCGGCACCGGATCGAGCGCGATCCACATGCTGACGTTCTGCATGCCGTCGATGCCGTAGTACGGGTCGTCGTGGTGCCACGGCGTCGGCTCGATGGCGCCGGGCTCCTTCACCAGCACGTGCTCGTGGAAGAAGCGAACCGTCTGCGACTGCATCAGGTCGCGTGCGATCGTGGCCAGCCCGCTGTCGAATGCGACCCGCCGGTACTGCTCGACGTGCGGCCACGTGACGTAGTCGCTCCAGAAGCCGACGGCTGCGCTTTCGTCGGTGTACCAATGCGACCATGCGCTCGGATGGGTGCGGTTGTGGTCGACACCTTCGGCGAGCAGGTCGATCCAATGAGGCTCGAGCGCGTTGCGCAACACCACGACACCATCGACGCCGAAACGGTGGATCGCGTCGTCGTCCATCGTGGCAGCCTTGCACCCGAACGTCGGATCCACCGGCTCGAACGCTGGCGACCGCTCGGGTCGTGTGCGCATCGGTGCGGGGACGTTGTGCTCTGGCGGCAACCGGCTGAGTCGATCACCATGTGACCATGCGTGTCGACGTCGCCTCGGCGAACGAGGTGATGGTCGAGCTGATGGACGAGCCGAGGTCGACACCTGTGCTCCGGCGTTCGCCATGATCGCACTGGTCTTGGCGACCTCGCTCGCGGCGTTCGTCTCGCTCTTCGGAACTCGCAGCCTGATTGCCGTGCTCGCCGGACGCGGTGCGAGTCAGCCGATCCTGCAGCAGAACGCTGCGAACGCAATCGTCCCGCCACACGAGCACAAGGCGGGCACCCCGACGATGGGTGGGCTGGTGGTGGTCGCGGCGGCGCTGCTCGGTTACCTCGTCAGTCATGTGCGCGCCGGGGTGGTGTTCTCCGACCAGACGCTGGTCGTGATCGGTGGAGTGATCGCGATGGCCGCACTCGGTCTGGTCGACGACGTCATGAAGGTGCGTGCCCATCAGAACCGGGGTGTGTACTGGAAGGTCAAGGGCGTCGTGTCGTACCTGATGGCGATCGCCATCGCCACCGTGCTCGTGGCGTCCACCGACATCGACACACGCATTTCCCTCACCCGTGCCGACTTTCCGGGCTGGGATCTCGGGCCGATCGTGTGGGTCCTGTGGGCCGGAACGATCATCTTCGCCACGACGAATGCCGTCAACGTCACCGACGGGCTCGACGGACTGGCGGGAGGCTCTGCACTGTTCGGCTTCATCGCCTTCACGGGCATCGCTTTCTGGGCGTTGCGCAACCCCTCGATCTACGGTGCCGTCGTCAACCCGTACGACCTCGCCGTGCTCGCCGCCGCGTTCGCCGGTGCGTGTGCAGGCTTCCTGTGGTGGAACGGCGCTCCGGCGCGGATCTTCATGGGTGACGTCGGGGCCCTCGCGCTCGGCTCGGCGCTCGCATTGCTTGCGCTGACGACCAACACACAGCTGCTCCTGATTCTGATCTGTGGGATCAACGTCATCGAGGCGGGATCGGTGGGGCTCCAGATGGTGGTGTTCCGGGCGTCCGGACGCCGCCGACGACTGTTCCGGCTCTCGCCGATCCACCACCACTTCGAGCTGAAGGGATGGCCCGAGACGACGGTCATCATCCGGTTCTGGCTGATCTCCGGCGCGTGCGTGGCTGGGGCGGTCGCGATCTTCGTCGCCGACTACAGCCAGCAAGCCACGCTGCCCTGACGTTCCGCGGGCTGGGGTACCGTCGATGCATGTCAGCACTCCCTCTCGCACCATTCGGATCCACCGGTCACCACTCCACGCGGGTCATCTTCGGTGCAGCCGCCCTCGGCGGGATGAGCCAGGAGCGTGCCGACACCACGCTCGCCAACGTCCACGATTGGGGCATCAACCACATCGACACGGCTGCGTCGTATGGCGCAGCAGAGGATCGGCTCCGGGGTTGGCTGGGCGAACACCGCCGTGACGTGTTCCTCGCGACCAAGACCGGCGAGCGGGTCGGCGACGCTGCGCGGGCGGAACTCGAACGGTCGCTGGAGCGAATGGATGTCGATCACATCGACCTCATCCAACTGCACAACCTGGTGGAGGACGACGAGTTCGACACGGTCTTCGCTCCCGGAGGAGCCGTCGAGGCACTCAGCGCCGCACGCGACGAAGGCCTCGTCTCGCACATCGGTGTGACCGGCCACGGTCTGAGGATTCCCGGCATGCACCTTCGCAGCCTCGAGCGCTTCGAGTTCGCGTCGGTCCTGTTCCCGGTGAACTTCGTCCTGATCGACAACCCGGCCTACCGCGCCGACGTCGAGGAACTACTTGCGCTGTGTGCCGAACGTGAGGTGGCGGTCCAGACGATCAAGTCGATCGCCCGCGGGCGCTGGAGCGACGAGTCGATTCCTCACTTCAGCTGGTACGACCCGCTCATCGATCCGGCAGCGATCGGACGTGCCGTGCGGTTCGTGCTCGCGCACCCTCAGATGTTCCTCAACAGCTCCAGCGACGCACGGTTGTTGGCACCCATCGTCGATGCGGCCAGTGGCGATCTGTCGGCACCGAGCACGGACGAGATGCGTGCCGACATCGTCGAGCACGGCATCACCCCGCTCTTCGACGGCGAGGTCCTCGAACGGATCTGAGCCCTGCGGTGAGTTTCAGCGCGCACGGGTCGCGCCGAAACTCACCGGTGATGTCTCAAGCGGCGTGGATCGGGGCGATACGGACCGGGCCGCGGCGCTCGGTGACGTCGGCGTACTCGGCGACGATCGCCTTGATCTGGTCACCTTCGAGTTCGTCGCTCTCGCACAGTCCGTCGGCGATTCGCAGCAGCGCGTCGCGGTACTTCGAGGTCATGAGCGCGGCACGTTCGGCACCCTCGGCGAGGAGGGCTTCGGCGGCCTCGCGACTCGAGTCGTCAGACAACACCTTGGCGACCAGGTTGGCGGCCATGGGGATCGCTGCGGCATCAAGGCTGAGCAAGCCGGGCCCGTTGCCGAGCTGACCGATCAACTGTGACGCGATGTTGGTTGCCGCTGCGAGGTCGGACGAGATCCCGCTCGACGCTTCGCCGTACTCCTGCAGTTCGGCGGCGCGGCCGGCAAGCGCAACGCAGATCAGGTCACGAGCGTCACTCGGCGTCTTGAGGAATCGCTCCTCGACATCGCCGTGGGCGACGAGACCGAGCGCAGACGAGCGACGCAGGATCGACGCCATTTTCACGTCGCGGCGCGTCAGAATGGCAGTGAGAGCATGGCCGGCCTCGTGGATCGCGATGCGCCGACGCTCGTCGGGGTGGTAACCCATCTCGTGCGCCACGCCGACCTCGGTGACGAGCTGCGCCTGGAGCACATCCGACACGGTCATCGACGTACGGCTGTAACGCAGCGCGATGATCAGCGCCTCGTCGAGCAGTTTCTCGATCTTCACCGGGGTGTAGCCGGCCGACAGATCGGCGATCAACGCTGCCGTGACCGGCTCTTCGTGGTTCTTCTTCGCGAGGTAGTACTCGGCGATCGCGAGACGGTCGGCCCTCGGGGGCAGATTGAACCCGATCACACGATCGAAGCGGCCGGGCCGCAGCAGTGCTGGGTCGAGGTCGGCGGCGCGGTTCGTCGATGCGACGATGAGGATGTTGGCCTCGGTGCGCTTCGGACGCGGGCGACGTCGGTCGGCGGGAAGGAAGCCGTTGAACCAGTCGATGACGCTCGCCTTGAACTTCTGACGGCCGGTCGGCAGGTCGAAGCTCTGCATCTGCACGAGCAGTTCGTTGACGACGCCGACGATGCCTTCGCGCATCGATCCGCTGTTCATGCCGCTGCGGGCGCCACCGATGGCATCGAACTCTTCGATGTAGCCGATTGCTCCACCCTCGTCGCGTGCTGCCTTGCGCAGCGCCTTGAAGAACGACCGGATCTTCTTGTTGGTCTGGCCGTAGTACATCGACTGGAATTCGCTCGCGGACACGAACAGGAACGGGACACCGGCTTCGGCGGCCATCGCCTTCGCGAGATACGTCTTGCCGGTACCGGGAGGACCTTCGAACAGCACACCGCGTCGTGCATTTCCACCCATCTCACGCTGGAACGTCTCCGACGCGAGGAAGAGGTTCATCGAATCGATCGCTTCGCGCTTGGTCTGGTCCGCTCCGACCACGTCGTCGAGACGGATGTTCGAGTCGGATGACCGCAGCAGTGTGTGCGGCGACTTCCCGGCGGTGAGGAACGGGATGAAGATCACCGTGCCGAGGATCAGGATCAGACCGAGGGCGATGATGATCTCGGGGTTTCCCATCAGCCAGCCGGGGATGCCGAGGCGGATCGGGTTGTCGTTGACCAGTCGCCACATGAGGTAGCCGAACACGACACCGAGGATCACCAGCCATTTCGTGAGCCGCTTCTGGCGCGTGCGCTCGCGGTTCGCATTCGCGTCGATGTCGCTTCCCGACAACATCTCGCCGGTGCTGAGTCGTGTCATCTCCATGAGAATCCCCTTCGGTTGTGATGTGTCGATGAGTTACATCTCGGGTCTGACCCCTGCTGTAACAACTGGTCACCGAACGTAGCCGTACAACACGGTGGGTGACCACGGTGTAGCGGTCAAGGCTTGGTCAAGATCCGGCGCCCTCGTCGACGTGGCGAACGGGCCGGTCCCGCGCGGTGCCCGACCGGTACCATGGCCCGCGTGGCAGCACCAGATGGTCAGGGACCGGGGTTCGGGGCGAACTCGTGGCTCGTCGAAGAGATGTACGAGCAGTTCGTCGGTGACCCGGCGTCGGTCAGCGAGAGCTGGCAGGAGTTCTTCGCCGACTACCGCTCGCAGGCGCCAGGAGTCGCAGCCGCCGCGGCGACGTCTCCCGCCGTCCAGGCCGTGGCGCAAGCGCATCGGGCGCTGACCGACGATGTCGCGAGCAACGGCAACGGTGATGTGCCGGCGGCCGCTGCAGTCGCTCAGCCCGCGCCCGCCGAGCCTGCGCTCGCTCCGGCTCCACCACCCGCACCGCTGGCGCCACCCGCTGACGACGCCGTACCGGCCGACGAGCCCGGCACGCCCATCCGCGGCGCCGGCGCTGCCATTGCTCGCAACATGGAGGCCAGCCTCACGGTCCCCACCGCCACCAGCTTCCGCAACGTGCCGGCGAAGCTGCTCGAGGTCAACCGCAAGGTGATCAACGGGTTCCGGGCCCGCTCGGGTCAGACGAAGATCAGCTTCACCCATCTGATCGGGTGGGCGATCGTCCGAGCAATCGCCGACGAGGTCCCGGCGATGAAGAACACCTACAGCGTGGGCGCGGATGGCAAGCCCCGCCTCATCGAGAATCCACACGTCAACATGAGCCTGGCGGTCGACAAGGTCAAGCCCGACGGCAGCCGCACACTGCTCGTCCCGGTCATCCGCAACTGCGACACGCTCGATTTCAACGGATTCCTCGCCGCCTACGAAGAAGTCATTCGCAAGGTCAACTCGAACAAGCTCACCGTCGACGATTTCCAGGGCGCCAACATCAGCCTCACCAACCCCGGAGGAATCGGCACCGTGCAGTCGGTGCCCCGCCTGATGCCCGGCCAGGCAGTGATCGTCGGCGTCGGCAGCATCGACTACCCGGCCGAGTTCGAAGGTTCCGATCGACGCAATCTCAGCTCGATCGGTGTCAGCAAGGTGGTCACGGTCACCAGCACCTACGACCACCGCATCATCCAAGGCGCCGAGTCAGGGTTGTTCCTCAAGCGGGTGCACGAGCTGCTGCTCGGCGAACACGACTTCTACGAGGGCGTGTTCCATGCGCTCGACATGCCCTACGAGGCGGTCAAGTGGCGGCCCGACTCGTTCTCGATCGATCGCGAAGAAGCGATGCTCGCCAAGCAAATGGCGGTCGCCAAGCTGATCCGGGTACATCGCGTCCGAGGCCACCTGATCGCGGATCTCGACCCGCTGCGCTGGAAGGAACCGCTCACCCCCGGGGAACTCGACCCTGCCACGTACGGGCTGACGATCTGGGACCTCGACCGCGAGTTCCTCACCGACGGCGTGGGTGGCGTCGACAAGATGCGCCTCGGCGACCTGCTGGGCGTGCTGCGTGACGCCTACTCGCGCACCATCGGCGTGGAGTACATGCACATCCAGAACACCGACGAGCAGCAGTGGATCCAGGATCAGTTCGAAGGCAAGCAGGCCGAGGTCTCCAAGGAACGAAAGCACCGGATCCTCGAGCGGCTCAACGCGGCGGAGAGCTTCGAGAAGTTCCTCGCCACCAAGTACGTCGGCACCAAACGGTTCGGGATCGAAGGGGCCGAGTCGGCGATTCCGATCCTCGACGCCGTGCTGTCCAAGGCCGCCGACGCCGAGTTCGACGCCGCCGTGTTGGGCATGGCCCACCGCGGTCGGCTCAACGTGCTGTCGAACATCATGGGCAAGAGCTACGAAGCAATCTTCTCCGAGTTCGAGGGTCACGTCGACCCGTCGTCGGTGCAGGGCTCCGGCGACGTCAAGTACCACCTCGGGATGAAGGGCAAGTACGTCAGCCCGTCCGGCGCCGACGTGGCCATCGAACTCGCTGCGAACCCGAGCCATCTCGAAACCGTCGGGCCCATCGTGATGGGGATCGCCCGCTCCCTGCAGGACCAGATCGAGCCGGCCGGAGCGTTCAGCGTGCTGCCGGTGTTGATCCACGGCGACGCAGCGTTCGCCGGCCAGGGCATCGTGGCCGAATCGCTCGCCATGAGCGACATCGGCGGCTACCGCATCGGCGGCACCATCCACCTGATCATCAACAACCAGATCGGGTTCACCACCGCGCCGCTCTACGCCCGCTCGTCGTTGTACTGCTCCGATGTGGCGAAGACCATCCAGGCGCCGATCTTCCACGTGAACGGTGACGACCCCGAAGCGTGCGTGCGCGTTGCCGAACTCGCCTGGGACTATCGCCAGCGGTTCCACAAGGACGTCGTGATCGACATGGTGTGTTACCGCCGCCACGGACACAACGAGGGCGACGACCCGAGTTACACGCAGCCGCTCATGTACAAGGCGATCTCCGAGCGTCGCAGCGTTCGCAAGCTCTACGTCGAGTCGCTCGTGCGGCGCGGCGACATCACCGTCGACGAGGCCGAGGAGGCGTTGAGCGACTTCCACGCCAAGCTCCAGGTGGCGCTCGACGAGACCCGTTCGCAGGCGCCGGCGACGTTCCCGGTGCCCAAGCCACCCCGCCCGCTGGGTGTGCTGCCCCACATCCCGACCGGAGTCGAACGGCCGGTACTCGACCGGATCTTCTCGAAGCTCACCGAGTACCCGGAGGGCTTCACGATCCATCCGAAGCTCGGTCGGCAGTTCGATGCTCGAGCGGCGCTGTACGCCGACGGCGAGGTCGACTGGGCGACCGCCGAAGCGTTGGCGCTGGGCTCACTCGTACTCGAAGGGCATCCCGTTCGCTTGGCCGGCCAGGACTCGCGGCGTGGCACGTTCAGCCAGCGCCACGCTGCGCTGATCGACTTCGAGACCGGCGAGGCATGGATTCCGCTCGACGACCTCGACACCGACGACCACTTCTGGGTGTTCGACTCGTTGCTGTCCGAGTACGCAGCCCTGGGCTTCGAGTACGGCTATGCCCACGCCAACCGTGAGGCGCTCGTGATGTGGGAGGCCCAGTTCGGCGACTTCATCAACGGCGCGCAGATCGTGATCGATCAGTACATCGTGGCGGCCGAGGACAAATGGGGCCAGCAGAACGGGGTCGTGTTGCTGCTGCCGCACGGCTACGAAGGCCAGGGACCCGAGCACAGCTCGGCGCGCATCGAGCGGTTCATGACCCTCGCCGCCGAGGACAATATGCAGATCGTCAACACCACGACAGCGGCGAACTACTTCCATCTCCTGCGTCGTCAGGTGCACAGCGAGCGGCGGACCCCGCTGATCGTGTTCAGCCCCAAACAGGGACTGCGCATGAAGCAGACGCGTTCCCCTGTCGAGGCGCTCACGCAGGGCTCGTTCCAGGAGGTGCTCGACGATCCGAGCGACATCGATCCCGCCTCGGTCAGACGCATCGTGTTCTGCTCGGGCAAGGTCGCGTGGGACGCCGTCGACGAGCGTGATCGTCTCGGCGCCCCCGTTGCGGTCGTGCGCATCGAGCAGCTCTACCCGCTCCCGACCGACCAAATGCTCGCCGTGCTGGCGAAGTACTCGAACGCCCGCGAACTCCGTTGGCTCCAGGAGGAGCCCGAGAACATGGGCGCCTGGAACTTCATCGAGCACAACACGTGGCGCATCAAGGACCAGGGTTACGACCTGCGCCATGTCGCCCGCGTCGAGTCCGGTAGTCCCGCGACCGGCTCGAAGGCGATCCACGACCAAGAGCTCGCCGATCTCATGGCGCGCACCTTCCACGACCTCTGACCGTTCGAGATGTGCCAGGGGACTCGGCGTAGCCGGTCCCGAGCACATCTCGAACGTCAACGCAGGGCGATGCCGAGGATGCGTTCGAGTTCGACGATCGCAGGCTCGGCGGCACCGACCTTGATCGTGGTCATGCCCATTGCCTTGGCCGGCTTGAGGTTGATGCCGAGGTCGTCGAGGAACACACACTCGCTCGGTGCCACGCCGAGAAGTTCGCACGCGATCTCGTAGAAACGTGGTTCGGGTTTGCGGCAACCGACCTTGCTCGACTCGACGACGTGGTCGAACATCACCATCACATCGCCGACGTCCAGGCGTTGCTCCCCACCGCTCACGTTGTTGGTCAGACACGCCGTGCGGTAACCGGCGCGGATCACCCGATCGAGGGCCGTGACCATCTCCGGGCGGATCTCCCCCGACAGCAGCCCCAGCACGTCAGCACCGGGGATCCGATGTCCGAGCGCCTCGGACTCGTTCGCAAAGAGCGCATCGAACTCGTCGGGCATCACGTCGTTGCGTTCGAGCAGGGCCCACGCGTTCGAGTCGGGATTCGTGGCGTTCACGCTACGGATGAAGTCGATCGGGAGACCACTGGCGGCCTCGTACCGGTTGAACGCCTCGAAGGGGCTGGACAGGATCACGCCACCGAAATCCCAGAGTACCGCTCGGATCATGGTCGGCGAGCCTACGATGGCGACGCGGCAGCCGACGTGATCGACCCGAGTTCGTCTCACGACGTACTTGCGGTCATCTCGCCCGGCGTGCCCTCGACGACTGAGGAAGAGAAGAAATGACATCATCAAAGGGGCCCAGCCACGTCGTGGTCGACGGGTCCAACATCGCCACCGAAGGCCGTTCGCTGCCCAGTCTGGCCCAGCTGAGCGACGCCGTGATGGCGTTCATGGAGGAGCATCCGGACACGTCGATCACCGTCGTGGTCGACGCCACGTTCGGCCATCGCATCGACAAGAAGGAAGCCAGGGAGTTCGAGGAAGGCATCTCCAACAACGAACTCGTGGCGCCGCCGGCCGGTGCCGTCGGACGCGGCGATGCGTTCGTGTTGAGCATCGCCCAGAAGGCGAACGCGTCCATCTTGTCCAACGACTCGTTCCAGGAGTTCCACGGCGACTACGAGTGGCTCTTCGACGAAGGGCGCCTGATCGGTGGCAAGCCCGTGCCACACGTCGGCTGGGTGTTCGTCGATCGCCTTCCCGTGCGCGGCCCCGTCAGTCGAAAGGCAACCGGGTCGTCGCGTGGTGGATCGAAGCGCGGCTCGAAGCGCGACAGCGACACCGACAACGCGCGAAGTGGGCGCAAGGCGAGCGCTGCCGCGATGGAGCCGATGCCGGTCCCCAAGTCGCCTCCTCCCGGACGCAAGGTGAGCCAGCCGAGCAGCGACCACTCGCCGCCGGCGCAGCGCGAAGCGAGCAGTGGACGACGAGAGCGCACCCCGACTGCCGGTGAAGTGGTCAACGAGTTGATGCCGTTCCTCGAGTTCGTCGAGCACCATCCCGTCGGCACGAGCGTGAACGGCACCGTCGAGTCGTACTCGTCACACGGTGCCTACATCTCGATCGCCGAGAGCAACGTGCGGGGCTACGTGCCACTTCGGTTGATGGCGAAGCCGGCTCCGACCAGCGCGCGCAAGGTGATGCAGATCGGCGAGTCGGTGACACTCGTGGTCGTCAGCTTCGCTCCGCTGAGACGCAGCATCGACTGCGCCATGCCGGACATGGCCGACGCAGCGATCGCCGAGGCGCGGGCCGAGCAGTTGGCAGAGGCGGCCGCCCACCGCAACAGCGAGAGCGTCGAAACGAAACAGGCGCCGGCGAAGAAGACTGCAGCCAAGAAGCCGCCAGCGAAGAAGACTGCGGCGAAGAAGGCTGCAGGAGACAAGGCACCTGCGAAGAAGGCTGCAGCAGAAAAGGCCCCTGCGAAGAAGGCCGCAGCGAAGAAGGCGCCGGCAAAACAGGCGCCCGCAGAGCAGGCGCCGGTGCGCAAGGCCGCGGCAACCAGGGTGGCAGCGAAGCAGGCTGCGCCGAGCACGCCCTCAGCGGAGAAAGCCCCCGCCACCAGGGTGCCGGCGAAGAAGACGGCGGCGAAGAAGGCGCCCGCCAACAAGGTGCCGGCCAAGCGGGCGCCAGCCCCGAAGGCCCCTGCCACCAAGGCGGCGGCGAAGAAGTCTGCGGCGAACACCGCACCTGCCAAGAAAGTGCCCGCCGCCAAGCGCGTCGCGAAGAAGGCATCGCCGTCGGACCCGGGGGAGTGACGTGAGGGTCGTCACTTGGAACATCAACTCGCTGCGCGCTCGCCAGGAACGCGTCGAGGAATGGCTCAGCGAAGTCCAACCCGATGTCCTGCTCCTCCAGGAGACCAAGCTCGCCGACGACGCCTTTCCTGCGCTCGCCTTCAGTGCGCTCGGCTACGACACAGCCCACTACGGGCAGGGTCAGTGGAACGGTGTCGCCATCCTCTCGAAGGTCGGTCTCGACGACGTCGTCTCCAATTTCGCCGATGGCATCCAGCCGGATCCCGACGCCAGAATCATCACCGCAACGTGTGGTGGGGTGCGCGTCAGCAGTGTGTACGTTCCCAACGGCCGCTCGCTGGACGACGATCACTACTCGTACAAGTTGTCGTGGCTGGATCGGCTCGTCGCCCACCTCGATGCAGACACCGATCCGTCACACGACGTCATCATCGGAGGCGACTACAACATCGCACCCGACGACCGAGACGTGCACGATCCGGCCAAGCTCGTCGGCGCCACACACGTCAGTGAGCCCGAACGCGATCGACTCGCAGCGCTCGAAGCGTGGGGTTTGGTCGACGTCTTTCGTCGACAGCACGCCGAGGATCGCATGTACTCGTGGTGGGATTACCGCGCCGGCGACTTTCACCAGGGCCGAGGAATGCGCATCGACCTGCTCATGTGTTCGGCGTCGGTCGCAGATCGTGCCGAGTGGTGCATCGTCGACCGCAACGCCCGCAAGGGCAAACAGCCGAGCGATCACGCCCCCGTCATCGTCGACCTGGCCGACTGACCGGTTGCGGCGCTCGGGTCGTCGTCGACGTTGGAACGCACGACATCGAGGATCTGAGGCGCGAGGCGTTCGGCGGTGATCTGTCCGAACGACGTGATGGCCGCCAACTGCTCGGCGGTGGTCGGGCGTTCCCGTGCGATGGCCGCAAGGTCACGGTCGCTGCACAGCTGAGGCGGGAGGATGTCGGCGCGCCGTGCCGACTCGCTGCGCCACTCGCGTAAAGCCCCGAGCAGTGGATCGACGCGAGCCCTCACCCGGCGCGGTGGGGGAGCGGGAGGACGCTCGTCCAGGTCGAGTCCCGTGACGAACGGGCTCGGAGTTCGGCCGTAGCCGCCGCGCCGGGCGGCGGAGGTGACCAGCAGACGATCGGTGGCCCGTGTGAACGCAACGTAGAGGAGCCTGCCTTCCTCGGCCTTCGCCGCCGTGGTACTCGCTGATTTGTGCGGGACGAGGCTGCTCTCCACTCCGGTGACCACCACGGTGTGCCACTCGCGTCCTTTGGCGGCGTGGAACGTCAGGAGGTCGATGCCCGCTGTCGTCGTGTCGTCGAACGGGTTGGTCGTTGCGATCCACGCCCGAAACGTGGCACCGTCGCCGAACGTCTGCTCACGGAGAAAATCGAGCACAGCGGCAGCCACCCGACGTTCGGCGTCGCCGTCGTCGCCAAGGTTGTCGTCGCCGTCGTTGTCGGTGCTCGATCGGACGTCGACTCCCCGACGGGACTCAGGCGTGCGGTGCCGTAACGACTGCGGAATGGGTGGCGCATCGAGGATGTCGTGGGCCCATCCACGCAGGCGTGACGCCGAGCCGAGCGCAGCGGCGTGACGAACAGTGGCTTGCAGTGGACTGCCGCTGGCCGTGGCGTGGCGGCGCACGGGAAGCCCGGCTTTCTCGAGCGCGTCGGAGATCGGCGCGAGCTGCGCATTGGTGCGTGCAAGTACCGCGACTTCGCCGGTGCGGACGAGGTTCGGATCGCACCGCATGATGAACTGCGCGATGCGGCGAGCCTCGTCGGCCTCGTCGTCGGCCACGACACGTTCCACCATCGGACCGTCCCCTCGATTCGACACGAGCGGACTTGCTTGATCGGTCGCGGTGAGGACGTGGACCCCGGCGGCAACGATCTGGGGTGTGCATCGGTGGTTCACGGGGAGCCGGATGACCTCGATGCCGGGGAATCGGGTCGCGACGTCGACGAGCAGGCTGGGATCGGCGCCGTTGAAGCCGTAGACGGCCTGCGACGGATCGCCCACCAGGAACAGGTCGTTGCGCCCCTGCCGAAGAAGATCGACCACGGCGTGCTGGAGCGGATTGAGGTCCTGCGCTTCGTCGACCAGCAGATGACGGAAACGCCAACGCACCGAGTCGGCGAAGTCGTCATCGCGGCGCATGTCGCGGATCGTGTGGGCGAGGACGTCATCGAAGTCGATCACGCCGCGCCGCTTCTTGATGGTCTGGTAGTCGGCGTACACCATGGCGCAGCGGTCGATGCCGGGAGCGGGATGGCGTTGATCGCGGCGTGCAGCTGCTGCGTAGTGGTCGGCATCGATACCTCGCGCCGACGCCCAGTCGACCTCGGCGAGGTAGGCGGCGAGGCTGCGTCGGTCGCCGGCATCGATGGTGTCGCTGATGAGTCGTCGCCGGTCGTTGACCACGTTGAGCGGGCGTCGCTCGGTGTCGGTCCATCGTTGTTTGAGCACGCCGAGCATCACCGAGTGGAACGTGCCCGCCTCGACATGTTCTCGGATTCCGAGCCGATGGAGCCGCTTGCGCATCTCGCCGGCGGCCTCGCGAGTGAACGTGAGCGCAAGCGTGTGGCGGGGGTCAGCGGTTTCGATGGCGATCCGGTGGGCGATGCGCCGGGTCAGCACCCGGGTCTTGCCCGATCCGGCACCGGCAATCACCGCCACGAGTTGCGATTCGGTCATGACGGCGGCGCGCTGGTCCGCATCCAGATCGGCGATCAGCGCATCCGGCTCCATCGCAGCACTGTACGAGATGGCCACCCACCCCGAGCGATGAGCGAAAAGCCGGTATTCGGGCGCGTCGCTCATCGCTTGCGCCGACAATCTGAGGACGATGAGCGAACCGCCCTGATACCGGCGTTTCGCTCATCGCTGCAATGCACGGACACGTGACCGAACAGGTGTTCCCGAGCTAGGATGAGCGGATGTCCGAGACGCTGACGCCCGGAATCACGACTCCGCCCGAGGTCGTTGCACCCGAGGAGGCGTTGCTGCACGCTGCGCCGGCCAGCAACTACGCAGCGCTCGGCGACGCAAAGTTCCGGGTGGTGTCCGATTTCCAGCCTGCGGGCGACCAACCGCAGGCGATCGCCGCGCTGACCAAGGCGATCGACGAGGGTGAACGGTTCCAGACGCTGCTCGGAATCACCGGATCGGGCAAGTCGGCCACCATCGCATGGACCATCGAGCAGACGCAGCGCCCGACGCTGATCCTTGCCCCCAACAAGTCGCTCGCCGCGCAGCTCGCACAGGAGATGCGCGAGTTCTTCCCCGACAACCGGGTCGAGTACTTCGTCAGCTACTACGACTACTACCAGCCCGAGGCGTACATCCCCAGCAGCGACACCTACATCGAGAAGGACAGCTCGATCAACGACGAAATCGACCGGCTCCGCCACTCGGCGACCGCCGCGCTGCTCACCCGCCGTGACGTGATCGTCGTCGCGTCGGTGTCGTGCATCTACGGCATGGGGAATCCCGAGGAGTACCGGGGCAACCTGCTCGACTTGTCGGTCGGCGTCGACTACGACATGCGCAACATCCTGCGCCGACTCGTCGACATGCAGTACGGCCGCAACGACATGACGCTCGGGCGAGGCAATTTCCGGGTGCGCGGCGACACGATCGAGGTGCACCCGGCGTACGAAGAAAGCGTGCTGCGCATCGAGATGTTCGGCGACACCATCGACCGCATCACCACCATCGACCCGCTCACGGGCGAGCAGCTCAGCGAACTGCAGCGAGCCCACGTCTTCCCCGCCACCCACTACGTCACCGGCCCGGAACGGCTCCGCACTGCGATGGCCGGCATCGAAGTCGAATTGCAGGAACGCCTGAAATGGTTCGACGAGAACGACAAGTTGCTCGAAGCGCAGCGGTTGCGGATGCGCACCCAGTACGACCTCGAGATGATGAGCGAGGTCGGCTACTGCAACGGCATCGAGAACTACTCGATGCACATGGACGGTCGCGTGCCCGGCGAACCGCCCTTCACCCTGCTCGACTACTTCCCCGACGACTACCTGCTCGTGATCGACGAAAGTCACGTGGCGGTGCCGCAGCTCCACGGCCAGTTCGCCGGCGACCGCAGCCGCAAGGACATGCTCGTCGAGCACGGCTTCCGCCTGCCGTCAGCGCGCGACAACCGGCCACTCACGTTCGAAGAAGTGCTCGAGAGGGTCAACCAGTGTGTGTTCCTGTCGGCCACCCCGAGCGCCTACGAGCTGCGAGTGTCGACCAACATCGTCGAACAGATCGTGCGACCCACCGGCCTGGTCGACCCCGAAGCGATCATCAGGCCCACCAAGGGTCAGATCGACGATCTGATGGAAATGGTCAACGGGCGCATCGCCAAGGGCGACCGGG
>JANPKU010000030.1:0-45299 GCA_031426215.1 Actinomycetes bacterium | reverse complement strand
CGCAACGCTGCGATTCACGGCAACCCGGTCGCCGGCGCTCGCCAAGGGCGAGTCGTCGAGGCTGACCATCAGCTGATCGAAGGCACTTTCTGCGTCACCACCGTTGTGGAACGGACACTGAGCATCGGCGCTGCACTGCGCGAGGAACGTGGTGAGCGACGCCTCGAATCCGGCACCTTGCTGCAAGGTCGATTCGAGCGGTCCCGAGTTGGGGTCGGTGGCTCCGTCGAACACAGCGGCGCGAACGGTCGTCGGGAAGAGCGTGGCCCAGACTGCGCCGAGTTCGCTGCCGTAGCTGAAACCGAAGTACGACACCTGGTCGACGTCGAGCGCCTGGCGGATGGCGTCCATGTCGCGGGCCGAGTTGTTCGTGCCGACGAACTGCAACGTGTCGACTCGTTCGATACACGCCTCGGTGTACTGCTCGGCCAAGTCGACGAGCGCAGCTCGCTCGGCGGCGTCGTCGGGCGTGATGTCGGGTGCAGAGAAGTAGACGTCGTAGTCCGCATCGTCGATGCAGTCGACAGCACCGTCGCTTCGACCGGTACCACGCGGATCCCAACCGATCACGTCGAAGTTGTCGGTGATCTCGGCACCGAACCAACCGGTTGCTTCGAGTGCCAGCGTTGCGCCGTCAGCGCCGGGACCGCCGCGGTTTGCGAGCAACGGCCCTGCCGTCGGAACCGCCGTGGCGCGATGTCGCGCCACGTAGAGATCGATCGTGGGGCCTTGCGGGTCGGCATAGTCGAGCGGCACCGTGATCGTGCCCTCGTCGACGCGATCGGACAGCTGCGTCCACTCGATCGCGTAGTCGAGCGGCTCGACTGGCCGCGCCGTCGTGTCCGCGCTGACGTCGGGGTTCGTGTCGGTGGTCGGATCGGTGACCGGATTCGTCACTTGGCTGACATCGCGCGACGCCACGGTCGAAACGTCGGAGCCACCCGAACATGCGACCAGTGCGACCGTGACGATGACGGTCAGTGCGGTGCGTCGCATCTGCTGCAGCGTATGGGCGATCGGGCACCCACGGCATGCAGAACGAATTCCGGAGTTCGGCACGTAGCGTGATCGCTCATGCGGATGCCTCCCCACTCGATGATGCCCGGCGACAAGGATTCGCTCAAGGGTGTCGAGTTGCAGGAGGGCACGCTGCGACGTGTCTGGACCTTCGCTCGGCCCTATCGGGGCACGATCACCATCTTCCTGCTTGCGATCCTCGCCGCCGCGCTGCTCGCCCTGGTACCCGTGTTCGTGATCCGGGCGATCATCGACAACGCCATCCCCGACGCCGACAAACGCCAGATCGTGATCCTTGCGTCGATTGCGGTCGCTGCAGCAGTCGGCGACGCCGCGCTCGCCATCGTGCAACGGTGGTCGAGCGCCCGCGTGGGTGAAGGTCTGATCTACGACCTCCGGGGTGCGCTGTTCGCCAAGATCCAGCGGATGCCGATCGCATTCTTCACCCGAACGCCGACCGGCTCGATCACCTCTCGACTCAACAACGACGTCATCGGCGCGCAGACTGCGGTCACCAGCACGCTCGGCAGCGTGGTGAGCAACGTCATCGTGCTCGTCACCACACTCGCCGCCATGCTCACGCTCGAATGGCGCCTCACGTTGCTGACGCTGGTGGTGCTGCCGCTCTTCATCGTGCCTGCCCGCCGTGTGGGCCTGCGATTGCAGGGGATCTCGCGCGAGCAGATGGGCTACAACGCGGCGATGAACACACAGATGACCGAGCGGTTCAATGTGGCCGGAGCGAGCCTCGTGAAACTCTTCGGGTCCGGAACGCGCGAGCAGCACGCATTCGAACAGCGGGCGCGAGGGGTCCGAGACACCGGCATCCAGTCGGCGATGCTCGGGCGGGTGTTCTTCGTGGCGCTCGGTCTCGTCGGAGCGCTCGGCACCGCTGCGATCTACGGCATCGGCGCGTTCATGGTGGTCGACGGTTCGATCGAGATCGGTACGCTCGTTGCGCTCGCCGCGCTGGTGACTCGCGTGTATCAACCCCTCACGGGGCTCACGAACGCCCGCGTCGACCTGATGACCTCGATGGTCAGCTTCGAGCGGGTGTTCGAAGTGCTCGATGCGCCCGAATCGATCCAGGAACGTCCGGGGGCGATCGATCTCGTCGACGCGCAGGGCGGCGTCGAGTTCGACGAGGTCGTGTTCCGGTATCCCCCGGCTGCCGACTCGGCGATCGCGTCGATGGAGCAGAACGCAGGTCTCGGCGGCGACACCGACCCCGACGTCGACGTGCTGCGCGGCCTGTCGCTCTCGATCGCTCCCGGTGAGACCGTGGCGCTCGTGGGCGCGTCCGGCGCCGGGAAGTCGACCACGATCTCGCTGCTGCCCCGCCTGTACGACGTCACGTCCGGCGCGGTGCGAATCGACGGCCACGACGTTCGCGACCTCACACTCGGCTCGCTGCGCTCCGCGATCGGTGTCGTTTCACAGGACCCTCACCTGTTCCACGAGACGATCGGCGACAACCTTCGTTACGCCGACCCCGACGCCACCGACGCGGACCTGGTCGTCGCGGCGAAGGCGGCGCGAATCCACGACACGATCGCAGCGTTGCCCGACGGTTACGACACGATCGTCGGCGAACGCGGGTACCGCCTCAGCGGCGGCGAGAAGCAGCGACTCGCCATCGCCCGGCTGCTGTTGAAGAACCCGGCGATCATGGTGCTCGACGAAGCCACCAGCCATCTCGACAACGAGAACGAGGCGTTGATCCAAGCCGCGCTCGACCACGCCATGGAGAACCGCACGGCGCTCGTGATCGCCCACCGGTTGTCGACGATCCGTAGCGCCGACCGCATTGCGTTCGTCGAAGGCGGCCGCATCGCCGAGATCGGGACCCACGACGAGCTCCTCGCCGCGAACGGCCGCTACGCCCACCAGCTCAACGCGGGCGAACTCCTGCTCCCGGGCTGACTCGAAGCATCACTCCACGACGCCGGTGCGACGTCGCCGTGGCGGTGACTATTCCGGAGTGAGACCGACCACGCGTCGACTGTTGAGCCCGAGCGATGTCGCTCCCTGATTGCGCTGCACCGTCACCACCGCGCGGACCGACGTCGAGCCCTTGTTGTTCTCGCTGTTCGCCGTCGTAGTGAGGTTGAGGATCTTGTTGCCGGGTTTCGTCGCCACCCGGATCAGGAAGTTGTTCGCATTTGCCGAAGCGCCAGCGCTCAGCTCGCTCACGACCGCCCCGCCTGTCAGCGCAGCAACCGCGTCGTTCGAGATGAGGTCGAACTCGAGCGCCGCGTACGGTGCCCACAGCAGTCCCTCGATCGAGAGTTGCTTGTTGCTTCCGGGGCCGGTGGTGATGATCCGCTGGTCACCACGAATCGTGCTCGGGTTGCCCGACGTTGCCAAGGCCTGGACCGCGATGTTCTGCCCACTTCGCCTCCGGCCGGAGAACTCGACCGTCGAATTCGCACCGAGCGTCAGCTGCGTGTTCCCCCCGAAGTAGACGGTCGACCCGTACTTGTTCGGATCGTTCGTCCAGGCGTTGCGGCAGGGATTGTTGGCGAACGTGTCCTGCGGCTTGAAGCCGTCGATGCTCGGTCCCGAATCTCCCGGATACCCGAACAGGGTGAACGCGCTCCCGATGTTCCAGTTGCCGATGTTGTTGAAGTAGTAGTCACCGGACTGGAAGTAGTTGTAGCTCTGATTGCCCAGCTGGGGGGCTGTCACGTACGTGCCCGGTGACCAGATTCGACAGCCGAGCCCGTCGGCCGCAGGTAGCGTGCTGAGACGGGGCGGGAACGACGCTGGATTGATGCCTGGCTCCGTCGGGACGAACGAACCGAACATCTCCGAATCATCCCAAGAATCCTCGTAGCACTGGGTCCCGTAGCCGACCGGGGTGATGGTCAGTTCGCTCGGGAGCGTCGGCGCGGCCGTCGCGCAGTCGTCAGCGGAGTAGAGGAGGTCGGAATTCTTGATGGCGAGCGTCGCGCTGAAATTGAGTGTCGGGTCGGCGCCGGAATCGGTCGGCGTGTCGGCCATGTAGACCGGTCCTTCGAAGACCTTCTGGGCGTTGGCCGAGTTACCACCGTTGGTGACGTTGAGCAACGGGCCTGTACGCCCCTGGCCGGCCCCGGTCATGACGATGGCGAAGAGGTCGCCGACGTTGAACCGGCCGCCGACCCAGGTGCAGTCGATGTCCGACTTGATGTCGTTGATGGGGTCGGACGCCTGATAGTCCTGCCCGAACAGCAGGCACGGCCCGACACCCCGTTCGAGATCTTCCAGTGCGCTGTCCATGGCGCCGTTGGCAGCCGCCAGACGGTCCGAGGAACGCTCTGCCACTTGACCGAGCTGCAGGCTGGCCATGGCGTACGACGCCAAGGCCACCACCACCAGGGCGAAGACCGTGGAGAAGACGAGGACGATCGGAAGGATCGAGCCTTCGTCACGGGGCCGGCTGACCACGTTGAGTGTGTGAGGCATAGTCATCCCTTATCGAGTAGTGGTGAGGTTGCGGGTCAGCTCGACAGGCCCATTCGCGCCCTGTCGGACGTTGAGCGCAACGACCCGGGTGTTGCCAGCAGCGGGGCGGGTCCAGGCGAATGCGCTGTTTCGCGGGATCGTGGCGACGTTGGAGGCGTTGAAGCTCACCGTCGACTCGACGAGCGACTGGTTCGGCAGGAACCCGAGTACGAGGGCGCTACAGGCCCCGTTCGATGCGATTTCGATGGTCACGGCGCCGGACAAGTCCCCGTTGTTCCTCACTGCGACGGTGGCTGATGCAGGTGAGATGGACACCAGGCTGACCGTGCACACATTGACCGTGATCTGCGAAGTGGCCGTGGCACCAGCGCTGTCTGTCACCGAGTAGCCGATCACCGTGGTTCCCGAGGCGGTGGCTGACGGTTGGACCGTGACCTGGTTGCCGGCCACCGACGCCGACCAGCCCGCTGGGATGTCGGCGGCGTTGAGGACCGGGGTGAGCGGATCGCCTTCGGGGTCTGAGTACACGAGCGTGGCCACGGATGAAACGCCCTTGGACGCCACGATGGTCGCCGCGTTGGCGGTCGGTGGCTGATTGAGTGTCGGCGCCGCAATCGTCACCAACAGTCGTGCGTCCGCAGTGGCGCCCGCTGGATCGGTGACCCGGTAGTTGATGATGTAATCGCCGGGCGCCGCAGCTGGGTCGGGCGTGATTTCGAGGGTCACCTCGTCGGCCACGATGTTCCAGGTGCCCGGCAGACCGTTCGGGAAAGTCGTGAACAGCGTGTCGCCGTCCGGATCCGTCGCCAGGCCCTGCAGGGTCTCGACCTGCGTCGCCGGTGGGGTGATCGTCATCGACAGGTCGCTGGCGATCGGTGGCGTGTTGTTCGCGCTCCCACCGCCGGCACCGCTGGGCACCGTCGTCAGGACGTTGGTGGTCGTGGCGTCGAGGCTCAGCAACTCGCGTTGTATTCCGCTGTCGTCGTAGATCAGCACGACGAACTGCACACCCTTGATACCTGCAGTTCCATCAGCAAGGGTGGTCGGTGAATCGGTGATCTCGACTGGCGCTGGAGCGAACACTCCACTCGTCACCTCGTTCAGTTCCGCAGTCATGCGAAGTGCATTGGCGGCCTCACCCTTCTTGCACGAGTAGCGGAGGACCCTCCCAACGCCCGGGCCGGTCGTCAACCACCGGTAGTTGGTGACGTACTGTTTGGCGCTCTCTCGCCAATGCAGTTCGAGCAGGTTGACCGAAGACGTCGGCAACGATGTAGCCAGACAGCCGCCGGTCGGCGAACTGGCGCCCACGAAGAATCCGTTTTCACTCGTCGACGACACGTCCTGGCTGAGCCACGTCGTGAGGTTGACCAACGAGCGCGAGTCGTCGGCGCGATCCTCCGCCGTCGGGGTGGTGCGGACCACCACTGAAAACGAAAGAGCGAGTACCGGCACGAGCAAGCCCATGATGAACACGACGATCACGAGTTCGGTCAGCGTGAAGCCAGCGTCCCTGACCGGTGCATCCGAGGGGGTATTGCGGTCAGCGGTCAACTTTGATCATCTCCACGGATTCGTCGATGCCATTCGGGTGAGTGACAACCAGTCGAACGAGCTGTTGGCGTAGCCGCGACTGGTCGTAGCAGACACTTTGCGAGTCGAACGCCACGAAGCTCGTGCCGTCCCAGACCTGGGGCACCTCTACATCGAGCGCCCCGTCGTACTCCCACGGCCGTCGGGCACCATCGTCTCCATTGACGACGCCGTCGCCGTTGGTGTCGACGCGCCCCACGTCGACCGCCTCCTGGTACGCCGCCTGGACAGTGCTGCCGCTGATGGTGGCTGGATCACAACTCTGGAAGTCGACCGCTTCGATCACGCCGATGGCAGCCTGCAGCCACTGCTGGGCTTTCGCATGGTCACGTTGATAGGCGGTCGCCTTGACCGTTACTGCGAGTGACGAGAGCACCGCGACGACCACGGTCGCCATGAGCGTGATCCCGACGATGATCTCGATCAGGCTGACACCGTCGTCGCGTCGGCGTGGCATGCCCTCTACCATCCCGGCATCGATTGCTTGAGATGGGGGCGTCACGGCGGGACTCGTGCGCTTCAGTCGAAATCTCATACATCGGGCCATCGGCACCTCTTCCGTTCAGCTTGAGCGCAACGATCGAAGCCACATGCTCCGACCACGCAACACGGTAGAGAGGCCACTGTGAGCGCTGATCCTGGTTCGTGTCCAGAAACGGCAAAGTCATGTCATCACGGCAACCCCGAGATTGCGGTGCGAGGTCGCCGGAATGCAACAATCGACGGGTGATCGAGGCCGCCGTTCGAGCTGCCGCAGTACCACCGTTCCATGCGATGGAGATGGCACGCGAAGCAGCGACGCTCGAGGCGGCTGGTCGGCGCATTTTGCATCTGGAGGTCGGGCAACCGTCGACGCCGCTGCCGGAGATCGCCCGTGCGGCCGTACGGGCCCACCTCGACGAGCCACTCGGTTACACCAACGCAGCCGGCCTGCACTCGCTGCGACGACGGCTCGCTGCCCGCTACGACGGCGTCGAACCCGAGCGGGTCCTCGCGGTCGCCGGAGCATCAGCGGGCTTCACCCTCGCCTTCCTCACCCTGTTCGGACCCGGCGATCGCGTCGGCGTCCTCGAACCTGGATACCCGTGCTACCGCAACACGCTCCTGGCACTCGGCATCGAACCCGTCGCGATCCCGGTGGGGCCCGAGAGCCGCTGGGCGCCCACCCCGGCCCACCTCGACGCGGCGGGTGACCTCCGTGGGCTCGTGATCGCCTCACCGTCGAACCCGACAGGCACCGTGCTCGACGCCGGCGCGCTCGCCGAGATCACCGCCGCCTGCAGGCAGCGTGGGATCGCCGTGATCGCCGACGAGATCTACCACGGAATCGTCGACGGCCCCCCGGCAGCTCGCGTGCTCGACCATCACCCGGACGCGTTCGTGGTCAACAGCTTCTCGAAGTACTGGTCGATGACCGGATGGCGGGTCGGATGGGTCGTGGTACCCGACTCGTTGGTCGACACCGTCGAACGGCTCCAACAGAACCTGTACATCTGTGCGCCTCACGTGTCACAGGTGGCGGCGCTCGCGGCACTCGATGCAACCGACGAACTCGACGCCCACGTCGCCCGCTACCGGCAGAACCGCAACGCCGTGATCGACGGGCTCGCCGCGGCCGGGATCACCGACATCGCACCCGCCGACGGCGCGTTCTACGTGTACGCCCACGTGCCACATCTCACGACCGGCCTCGGTCTCGACTCGCTGCAACTCACCTCACGCTGGCTGCAGGACCTGGGCGTCGCCGCAACGTCGGGGATCGACTTCGATCTGGCTCGTGGCCACGAGTACGTCCGGTTCTCCTATGCCGGCGACGGCGCCGACATGGTCGAGGCGTGCGAACTGCTGGCGGGGTGGACACCGTGACGTATGCGCTCGACGGGTTGCGAGTGATCGACATGTCGACGGTGCTCGCCGGCCCGAACTGCGCCCGCTATCTCGCCGACTTCGGCGCGGACGTCATCAAGGTCGAACGCCCCGGCGGCGACAGCCTGCGCAACATGGCGTGGCGCGACCCACGCGACGGCGAAGGACTGTGGTGGAAGCTCGTCAACCGCAACAAACGCACCGTGATGCTCGACGTGAAGGACGCCGCCGACCGTGGCGTGCTGCTGTCGCTGGTGGACACCGCCCACGTGCTCATCGAGAACTCTCGTCCCGGCACGATGGAACGACTCGGCCTCGGGCCTGACGTGCTGTTGGAACGCAACCCGGCGCTGGTGATGACCCGGGTGAGCGGGTTCGGCCAGGACGGGCCCTACGCGTCACGGCCCGGCTTCGCGACCATCGCCGAAGCGATGTCGGGCCTCGCCGCGCTCAACGGCGAACCCGGCGGGCAGCCGCTGCTCCCGCCGATCGCACTCACCGACGAGGTCACCGGCCTCGCCGCCGCCTTCGCAACGATGGTCGCGCTCCACTCGGGCGTCGGCCAGGTCGTCGACGCCAACCTGCTCGAGACGATGTTCCAGATGATGGGGCCGCTCGCATCGGTGTTCGCCGTGCGCGGCGAGCAACAGCCTCGCCTCGGGTCCGGGCTTCCCTACACGGTGCCGAGGGGCACCTACCGGTGCAGCGATGATCGCTGGGTGGCGGTGTCGACGAGCAGCGATTCGGTCGCCGCACGGGTGATGACGCTCCTGGGCGTGGGCGACGACGCTCGATTCGTGACGTTCGACGGCCGCACCGAGCATCGCGACGAACTCGAGCAGATCATGACCGACTGGTGCCTCGTGCGCACACAGTCCGACGTGATCGACGCATTCACCGCAGCCGAAGCGGCGATCGGTCCGGTGTACGACATGGCAGACATCGCCGCCGATCCGCATTACGCGGCGCGCAGCGCAATCGCCGACGTCGACGGCACCCCGATGCAGGGCCTGATCGCACGGCTGTCGGCCACACCCGGCAGATTGGAGTGGCCCGGCCGCACCCTCGATGCCGACGGCGAACAGATCCGCCGCTCCGGTTGGACCTGACCTTCGATCCCCTCCCAAATTGTCCCCGATCGTGACGGTGACCGTCACGATCCGGTGCAATTTCGAGGTTGTGTTGGGGGAGGTGTCAGGTGGCGAGGCCGATGGGACAGCTCACGCCGGTGCCGCCGACTCCGCAGTAACCGTTGGGGTTCTTGGCGAGGTACTGCTGGTGGTACGGCTCGGCGTAGAAGAACCCGGCGGCGAGATCGAGCGGTTCGATGTCGGAGGTGATCTCGCCGAAGCCCGCGGCACTCAGACGTTCCTGGAACATCGCCTTCGACGACTCGATGACGCCCTGCTGCGACGGATCGGTGATGAAGATCGCCGAGCGGTACTGGCTGCCGACGTCGTTGCCCTGGCGCATTCCCTGGGTGGGATCGTGCTCTTCCCAGAACGTCTGCACGAGCTGTTCGTAGCTGATGACTTCGGGGTCGTAGACCACCACGACGGCTTCGGTGTGGCCCGTGCGGCCGGAGCAGACCTCTTCGTAGGTGGCGTTGGGTGTGTAGCCGCCGGCGTAGCCGACGAACGTGGAATAGACGCCGTCGAGTTGCCAGAACTTGCGCTCGACGCCCCAGAAACAACCCATCGCGAACGCTGCGGTCTGCATGCCCTCGGGCCACGGCCCGGTCAACGGATGGCCGTTGACGAAGTGGGCACCTTGAACTGGCATCGTCTGGTCGGTCCGGCCCGGCAGCGCATCCTCGGCGGTGACCATGGAGGCATTCTTGCGGAAAAGCATGCTCCAGCCTACGACTCGATCCTGGGCCACGCTTCGTCCAATGCGCAGTCGGTGACTCACGGCCGATGCGGTTACCGTGCCGCGAGTGACCGCCCAGCTTGATGCAACGATCCGTCCGATCGAGTCGTCCGATCTGCCCAGGATCCTGCAGATCAACCAGGCCAACGTGCCCGAGGTCGGCTCGGTCGACGCCGATCGGATGACGTTCCTGCTCGCCGAAAGTCCCATCGCGCTGGTGGTCGAGGCCGACAGCACGAGCGTCGGTTTCTGCCTGGTGCTGCGATCGGACAGCGTGTACGACTCGGTCAACTTCCGGTGGTTCACCGAGCGCTACGACGACTTCATGTATCTCGACCGTGTCGCCTTCGACGCAAGCGCGCAGGGTCGCGGGCTCGGCACCCTGCTGTATGCCGAGGTCGATCGACTGATGCGCGAACTCGGCGCCAACCACCTGGCGCTCGAGGTCAACGTCGACCCGCCGAACGAGCCGTCGCTCGCCTTCCACGCCCGACGCGGGTTCGTCGAGGTCGGCCAGCAGGACACGCCGTACGGCATCCGTGTGTCGATGCAGATGCGCCCCGTCGGAGACAATCAGCGGCGGTCTTGAAGGAAGCGGAAGTGGGTGCGGGTCGACTCGACGAGGGCGGGGTCCAGGTCGGCGAGGAGCACCGTCTCGACACCGGCACCGGTGGCGAGGATTTCGCCGAGCGGATCGATGATCGCACTGTCACCGGAATAGTCGAGGCCCCCACCGGAACCGACCCGGTTGACCCCGACCACGTACGCCTGGTTCTCGATCGCCCGTGCGCGAAGCAGCGTCGACCAGTGCAAGCGTCGCTTCGCGGGCCAGTTGGCGACCACGAAGTATGCGTCGACGTCGGTTGCCAGCGCCCAGAACTCGTCGGCGAATCGAAGGTCGTAGCAGACGAACAACGCGCACCGCAGCCCGTCGATGTCGACGGTGACGAAGTCGGTACCGGCACGGACGTACCGCTCTTCGTCGGCGTGGGAGAACGGGTGGATCTTGCGGTATCGGGTCTGCGCGCCATCGGGTGCTACCAGCACGAACACGTTCGAGGGCCGCTGATCGTCGGCGGTCGCTTCGGAGGCGATCTCGGGACACGAGCCACCGACCCACACACCGTGTGTGGTGGCCATCTCGGTGAGGAACTGCGACGACAGTCCGCCCTCGGGTTCAGCGATGTCGGGTGAGTCGAACGAGAACCCGGTGGAGAACGTCTCGGTCACCAGCACCACGCGGGCACCGCTCGCGGCCGCACCAGCGATCATCGGCGCCAGGTGTTCGAAGTTCGCCGCCCGATCGTGCCAGGCGATGTCGTGCTGGAGCGCCGCGACACGCACCGTCGTCATGTTCCGAATCCGTTCACCAGCCGCTCGACCGCATCGTCGATGACTTCGAGTCGCTTGCAGCACGCAAACCGCACGAGATGGCGACCATGTTCGGGGCGGGCGTAGAACACCTCGTTCGGGATCGCCACGACACCGCACCGCCCTGGGAGCTCACGGCAGAATGCCATGCCATCGCCGGAGCTGTCGACGGGCCGGATGTCGACGGTGGTGAAGTAGCTCGCCTCCGGTTCGTATGCGACGAAGCCGGCGGCCCTGAGGCCCGCCACCAGATGGTCGCGGGCGGTCTGAAGTGTCTCGACCAGGTCGTGGAAGTACAAGTCCGGTAGGGCCAACCCGACGGCGATCGCCGGCTGGAAGGGTGCGCCGTTGACGTACGTGAGGAACTGCTTCGCGGTCTTCGCGGCGGTCACCAGCGGCTCCGGCCCCGACATCCAGCCGATCTTCCAGCCGGTCGTGTGGAACGTCTTGCCGCCCGACGAGATCGTCAGCGTGCGTTCCCACATGTCGGGCAACGTCGCCATCGGGATGTGCTCGCGCCCGTCGAACAGCAGGTGTTCGTACACCTCGTCGGTGACCACGATGAGGTCTCGATCGATGGCGACGCGGGAGATCAGTTCCAACTCGGCGCGGGTGAAGACCTTGCCGGTCGGGTTGTGTGGCGTGTTGACCAGGATCATCTTCGTTCGGTCGGTCACCGCCGCCGCGAGTTCATCCGGGTCGAAGCCGTAGTGACCGTCGTCGCCAGGAGCGAGGAGAACCGGAACCGCTCGGGCTCCGGCAAGCGCGATGCAGGCCTGGTAGCTGTCGTACATCGGCTCGAACACCACCACCTCGTCGCCGGCATCGAGCATCCCGAGGAGCGCACCGGCCAACGCCTCGGTCGCTCCCGCCGTCACGACCACCTCGCTCCCAGGATCGAGGTCGATGCCGTACCAACGACGCTGATGATCGGAAATCGCCTGGCGCAAGCCGAGCGTGCCGGGACCGGGCGGATACTGGTTGAGCCCACCGCGAATCGCATCGACCGCCGCGTCGAGCACCTCGATCGGACCGTCGGTGTCGGGAAAGCCCTGCCCGAGGTTGATGGCACCGGTCTCAGCAGCGAGCGACGACATCTCCGCGAAGATCGTGGTGCCGAAGCCTTCGAGTTTCGAAGTGAGCGGATGGGTCAGGGCCACGCGCCAACTGTATGCCTGCCGCGCAAGCGAGGGGTCAGTCGCGACTGAAGCCGTCGGTGTCCTCTGGGTGACGGCGACGGTCCGGACCCCCGTAGCCCGAGTTGGCCAGCAACTCAGCGGCGGCGAGCTCGACACCATGCACGTCGGCGAGGCGATACGCAACGCCGGTCGACTTGGCGCTGTACATGGCCACGTCGGCAGCGCTGATCAGTTCGTCGAGTTCCCGACCGTGCCGGAGGAACAGCGCGGCGCCGATCGCAGCATGCACCGTGACCTCACCGACGATCGGCGTCGCAGCGAGGGTGTGGCTGATCCGTTCGGCGCTCGCACGCACTCCCGTGCCGTCCTCGATACCGGGCAGCAAGATCACGAATTCGTCGCCGCCCCACCGACCGACGACGTCGGTGTCGCGGACCGCGGCCCGAAGGCGATCCGCCGCCGCCTGGAGCACCCGATCTCCGAACTGATGGCCGAGCGTGTCGTTGATCTTCTTGAACCCGTTGAGATCGATCAACATGACGCACGCACCGGTGTTGAACCTGTCTGCAGCGAGCAGTGACTCCTCGGTGATGCGCTCGAATTCTCGGCGATTGACGAGACCCGTCAACTCGTCGGTGGTTGCACGCCGTTCGAGAAGCCGTCGGTCCAACAGGAACGTCCACCCTGCGAGGGCCATCAGCACCAAGGCCAGCGCCAATAGGACGGCGTAGCCGGCCAACCCGCTTCCGATGAGCCCGGAGTTGTCCTCGACGGACGCAACGACGCGAACTGAGCCACCGTCGCCGGGCAGATCGACGTTGTCGGTGACGGTGCGACGACCGTCCGTCGTCAACGGTTCGCTCTGCCCCGCCTGATCCGTCGAGGTCGATGAGAGCCGGATGTCGACGGTTGCCTCGTTTTCGGCGATCGTGGCAGCGGCACGTTCGTCGATCAGCGCCGACACCGGCAACTGCAGCGCAGTCGTCACGTCGGTACGAGTGATGATGAGCAGCGAGCCGCCCGCCTCGTCGACCACCAGCGCCGGTTCACCGCGCAGCACCGCAAGCGCTGCTGCATCACCGAAGTCGGGACGCGCGGTCAGATCGACACCGGTGCAGCGCGGCTCCCCGCCATCGGAAATGCACGACGCGGCATCGCCACCGAACGATCGAACAAGTTCGCTCGGATCAGTCGAGACGTTGGCGAGCGCAACGACGGCGATGGCACGTGCGACCGTGCTCTCGACCGACTGGTCGGCGACGAGCCAGGTGGCCGTGACACGGGCGTCCTGCTCGCGACGCGACTCAGCGCGGGCATTGAACATCGAGACCGAGGTGGCCACCAGCAGCACCACGCTGCCCACCAGCGCGCCGAGGCGAATCAGTCTCATGAAGGTCCTATCGGCATGGCAGGGCGCGATCTAGAGGAAACGTTGACCTTCGGCCGATCCGTCGCGATCGGCGGCAGCCACCCGAAAACGGCGGGAGGGGCGGGCCGTGTGGCTCCGCCCCTCCTGCTCCAGCGCGCTCGGAGAGAGTCGAACTCCCAACCGCTTGATCCGTAATCAAGTGCTCTATCCATTGAGCTACGAGCGCAATTGCGACGGCCGACAGTGTAGACGGAACTCGTCGAGTTGGCGACGGTCAACTTTCCTCAGCCGCCCCAGGGCCCGAAGCCACCGGAACGCTGGTACAGCATGTAGGCCGCTTTGGTGTTCACCAACGGGTCATACAGCTGGGTTGCCGAGGTGACGCCGATCGCGGAGAGCCAGCTCCGGTGGGCGTCCCAGTGGATCTGGAACAAGCCGTAACAGCAGTAGTTGTTCACGTTCGACTGGTAGTTGCTCTCGCGCCAGGCGATCTCGAGTGCCCGGTCTTCGAGTTCGTCGGGCCACACCTCACGGATGATCGACTCGGCTTGCGATGTGGGCACCGCAGCGGGGCGGGCGGGCACGGTGGTCGTCGGGGCGGGAGCGACCGTTGCCGGGACCGAGCGGCTCGGCGCGGTCGTGGTCGGAGGTGCGACGGTCTTCGTGGGAGCCGTGGTGGCCGGTGAGGCCACGGTGGTCGGCGGCGCTGGTGGGGACGCTCCGGCCGGCAGGCAGATCGAGCGCCCCGGCACGAGCACGGTGTCGACCGACGCATCGTTCACGGCGAGCAGATCCGCGAGCCTGACGTCACTGGCATCGGCGATGCGGATCCAGTAGTCGCCTGCCGCGAGCTCGTACTCGCTCGCACACGCCGGTGCGGTCGTCTCGGGCCCGGGGGCCGCCCTCAGCGCTGCGGCTCCGCCTTGCGCGTCAGCCTCGTCCTCGGTGGTCGTCGGGCTGCTGGCAGACGCCAAAGCGGGAGCGGTCGTGACGCTCGGCTCACTCGACGCTGCGGCGTCCTCGGTGGGGATTGCGGTCGGGGGAGTCGCCACTGCGGCGGCAGGCGACTCACCGACGGCCGACTCGGCAGTGACGAAGGTGGCGGCAGCCGCTGGTTCCCCGGCGACTGGACGTCCGGCGTCGGAACCGGACGTGAGGGCCATCACAGCGGAAACGGCGACGGTGGCCACGACGATCAAACCGCCGAGCCGAGCGATCAGCGGATCGATACCGGCGCCACGCACGGGTGCTGGTTCGATGTCCCAGCCATCGTCAGCGGGTTCGGGCTCCCACACATCGACGTCCGTCGCTGCGTGGTCATCTTGGACCTGCCAGTCAACGGTGTCTCCGGCGCCGTCCGGTACGGGCGCACCATGGGTGCGGTTGGCCGTCGAGCCAGCTGTTGCGGCGTACTTCCACCAGCGGCCGAGTCGGCCACCCGACCCGGAGTCGTGGGAGACATGGCGCTGCGGTGCGACATCGTCCCACGAGCGTGCGTCACCCCAGAAGTCGGCCCGATCGATGCGTTGGTCGGTCTCGTTCGCGAGATCCTCACGCCCGTGGTGGCGAAGACGGTGGGGTGTGGGGTCGGTGGGCATGGTGGTGTCGGCGCTCGGCTCGGCGTGATGTCCACGACTGGCCACTCGGATGTCCGGGTGAGTGCTTTGTACCGGAACGTCGACCACATGTCTAGCGCGGTCGTCATCAAACCGCAACATCTTCGTCATGCAAACGACATGCTTGTGACTTGGCGGGAGCGGGCTCGAGGGCAAACGAAAAACGACCAACACGCACCCGAGGGGCGCGCCGGTCGTGGCGGAGAGGGTGGGATTTGAACCCACGGATCACATTGCTGCGATCAACGCCTTAGCAGGGCGCCCCATTCGGCCGCTCTGGCACCTCTCCTGGGAGCCTCGGAGTGTAGCCCGCTAACCTCGTGAGCGGAACGGTGGCAGAGTGGACGAATGCAGCCGCCTTGAAAGCGGCCGGGCGCAAGCCCCGCAGGTTCGAATCCTGTCCGTTCCGCCAAGATCGTGACGGTTCGGGATTCCTGAAGCGCGCCAGTGTTCAAGACTGCGGCCGGCGGGTATTGGCCGTAGATGCGACCCGAGCACGACCTGGTACTCGGTGATCGCTATGTCCTGACACGGCCCATCGCTGTCGGTGGGATGGGAGCAGTGTGGGAGGCCACAGACCAACTCCTGTTCCGTACCGTGGCAGTGAAGATCCTCAAGGACGAGTTGCGCACGACCCCTGCGTTCATCGTGCGGTTCCGAGCAGAAGCTCGGCACGCCGCGGGTCTCAGCCATCCGGGGATCGCGACGGTCTACGACTACGGCGAGACGAGCGACGTTGCCTACCTGGTGATGGAGCTGGTGCCAGGTCAGACACTCTCGGAACTCCTCGTCGAGCAGCCTGACCTCCCGACCCCGACCAAGCTGTCGATTCTGAGCCAAGCCGCGGAGGCGTTACGTGCGGCGCACCTGGCCGGCGTCATCCATCGCGACATCAAGCCAGGCAACCTGATGGTCGGTCCGGACGGCACCGTCAAGGTGACGGATTTCGGCATCGCCCGCGCCATCGGCGCTGCGTCGCTGACCGACGCCGGTCAGGTGATGGGCACTGCTCACTACATGTCGCCGGAACAGGCCACGGGCGACCAGGCGACTCCTGCCAGCGACATCTACTCACTCGGCGTGATCGCCTACGAGATGTTCGCCGGGCGACGACCGTTCGAGGCAGATACTCCACTCGCGCTCTCGATGGCCCACGTCCACACCCCCGTCCCGCCCCTGCCCGACCAGGTGCCGCAGGGTGTGGCCGCCTTGATCCGGGAGTCGTTGTCCAAGGATCCCAACTCGCGACCGACGTCAGCGGAGGTCTTCGCCACCCGCGCACGCCGTGAGATGAATGCTCGCCCTGTCGTGCGCACGCTCGAGTTTCCCGTGGCCACGGCAGCCAGATCCGTCGAGCCGTCACCCGCGCATGCAGTCCCTCGGTCTGATGAGCAGGGTTACCACCACCTGGGCGGACGGCTGCGGCCGTCGATGGCTCCGCGCCTCGCCGTGCTGGCCGTGCTCCTCCTGGTCGCCGGGGCAGTCTGGGTGTTCGCGTTTCGATCAGACACGAGATCTCCGGCTCAGGCAGATCTGATCACGACCGATTCCGCTGTACAGCGCGAGTCAGCGTCGACAGCAACGGAATCGACGACCAGCACGACGGCGATCCCGTCTACGACGACTCCCCCGACGACAACTCCCCCGGTGGCCGAAAGCACAGCACCTCTGGCTGTCGTTCCCATCGCGCCAGCGCCTGTCGTCGTGTCGCCCACCACTGCGACACCGGCCACCACGGCAGCCGCACCGGAACCGACGTCGGGTTCGGGACCGATCAGTGAGATCGAGGCACTGGACTTCGTTCTGAACTACTACGAACAGATTGCCGCCGGTGAGTACGAATCGACCTTCGTGAAGTTGACGCCAGAGTTCCGTGCCGCCCGCAACCTCACGTTGGAGAGCTACACCCGGTACTGGCAGAACACTTCACTCGAAATCAGCAATTCGAGCTTCACACCAGGGCCAGGCCCCGATGAGGGACGAGTGCGATTCGACGCGCGGTACACCACCAGCCGCGGTGTCGTCGAGGAAACCGATGAGATCACCGTGCGGCGCGAGGGCGACGGTCAGCTCGTCATCACCAAACAGCGCATCGTGTAACCGCAGCGCGCGAACGCACCGATGGAGACCGGCGACATCGCTGGATGGCCGATGTGATCCAGCTCTGGGATCAGTCGACAGCGTCGACTGATGAGTGCGAGTGGTCATCTCGACTGCGTGAGCGCGGCATGTCGGGCCATCCACGTGCCGAGCTCGGCCAGCGGCATCGGCATGGCGATACCGAATCCCTGAGCGGCATCGCAGCCCATACTGCCGAGCAGGTCCCAGGTCTCACTCCCCTCGATGCCTTCCGCGATCACCTCGCGTCCGAGCGTGTGCGCGAGGTTCACGATGGAGGCGACGATGGCCCGGTCCTGCTCGTCACTCAGCACCTGGAGAATGAAATCCCGGTCGATCTTGATGCGGTCGACCTGCAACGCACGCAGCGTCTGATAGGAGGCGTATCCGGTACCGAACCCGTCGACCGTGATCGTGACCCCGGCTCCACGAAGTTCGCTGATGGTTCGCTGTCCAAGCTTTGCGTTCGTGACCAATGCCCGCTCGGTCACCTCGAGCTCGAGTCGTTCGGGCGGGAACCCGATCGCGTCGAGGCGACTCAGCACCGAGCGTGCGAAGTTCGGATCCTGCAGATTTCGGACCGACACGTTGACCGCAAGACGCACCGTGCTCTCGCCGGCCATCATCATCCCGCCGGCGGCTATCTGGATCACCATGTCGGTGATCGGACCGATCAGATCGGTTTGCTCGGCGAGACTGATGAAGTCGTTCGGAGCGATGGTGCCGTGCTTCGGGTGCTGCCAGCGAACGAGCGCTTCGACGGTGACGACCCGGCCCGTGGTCATCGACAGCTGGGGCTGATAGTCCACACGGAGTTCGTTGTTGCGAGTGGCGGAGCCGAGGTCCGCCAACAGTTCGAGACGTCCGGTATTCGGTGACCCCGCTTGGTAGCTGTACTCCTCGACATCGCTGCCCAGCTTCTTCGAGCGGTACATCGCGACATCGGCGGCTCGCAGCAGATCGGCAGCGACCGTGCCGTCGAAGCCGAGATGGGCAGCTCCGATGGACACGCCGACGCTGAGCGGGAAGCCGTCGATGTCGAGTGGTTCGCTCAGATCTCGGTGGAGCGCCTCGATCGCAGTGGAGGTGTCCTTCGGTTGACGCGACCATGTGACCAGGACTGCGAACTCGTCGCCGCCCAGGCGCGCTGCGCTTGCATTCGGTGGCAGCACGTGACGCAACCTGTCGGCGAATGCGACGAGAACGGCGTCGCCGACATCGTGGCCGAGACTGTCGTTGATGTTCTTGAAGCCATTGAGGTCCATCACGAGGAGCACCGCGGCCGCCGGTCGGCCGATTCCGCCACACGCATCATCGAGCTCGACCGCGAAGGCGCGCCGATTGGCGAGTCCCGTCAACGGGTCGTGGCAGGCCTCGTGAGCTCGTTCGAGCGATCGCTGAGCCGACGACAACACGAGCGCCGTCGTGATCAGCAGCATCGGTGCGATCGCGAGCGTGGTCTGGAGACCGACGATCCAGATCGGCGAAAGCGACAGCAGCGCTCCCATCGCCGTGAGGCCGGTCACCAAGCCCCGCCGCAGGGGGTTGACGAAACTGACACGGCGTTGCACCGACAACCAGATCTCGGTGACCGTTGTTTCGAGCACGAGCATCACGAGACCCGCCACCACGATCGCCGTGGACGCGCGCCACGAGATCATTCCGCGTGCGGCCAGCGGGCTCGTTGCGTCGGCGAGCACGAGGACGAGTCCCGCGGTGGCGACGGTCAGTTGCGCCCGTCCGACGGCGAACAGTCGTTGCGTCCACGAGGATCGACGTGCGGCGCCGTGAACCAGAGCGGCGAGGACGGAGACGGCGAGGGCCAGGACCGGCGGGCTGAGCAGGACCAACGCGTAGCCGAAGGCCGGGGCGAGGGTGACCGTGTTGCCATCTCCAACGCGTATCCATGTGCGCGGCGTGCGTTCGCACGCCAGGAAGACAAGAGTGACCGCGAGCAGCACGGACCAGTTGGTCGGCAGCTCGGTGATCGGCACGACGATGAACGTCGACGTCGTGAGTATCGCAGCGACCGCCGTGATCAGGCCGAGCGCGATGAACGGCGCGCCGTCCGTTGCCGACCATGCAGCGAGGCGTTGGGAGCGACGTGCGTCAGTTGCCGTGGCGTCGCCTCCGGCGTGTATGTCGTCGCTCATCGCCGTGGTATCGGTTCTCGCCCGACACCGCGTGACTCAAGAAAGATTCAATGAACGTCACGCGAACGTGAGGCGATGAGCGCTGCGACCTCTCCACATTGCTGCTCGATCGCCACCACCGCCGCTTCGAACGCCCTCGGCGACGATCCGGTCGGGTCGGCGACCTCTGGGATCGACGCACGCAGGTACTCGCTGGCGGTACGCGACGAGGTGAGCTGCTCGGTCCAGCGGCGAACCCTGTCACCACTGTCCTCACCGGGCACGTCGGTGTGCTCACCACGAACCATCGCCGACGACGAGAGGAACTCGGGCAGCGTCATTGCTCGTCGGAACGCGTCGCGCGACAAGGAGGCGATCTTCACGACGTGAGCACGTTCGGCAGTGAGGATGACGTCGGCTCCGTCGACGAGCGAGGTCGTCGTCGGCGAGCTGCGATGTGCCGACACATCGAGCCCACGCCGCTCCATGGCATCGATCGCGTCGTCGATGGCTGGGAGATCGAGCGGGCCGAAACCCGACGACCGGACCTGCACGGCCTCCGCGCCGAGCCGGTCGACGAGCATCGCCTCGAGCAGCGCCGCCATCATCACCGACCTCGTCCGGTTGTGGCTGCACACCGTGAGGATCTGCAACGGGCCACCGGTTGGAGCGGTCAACGCAGGTCCAGGCCGAACACGTCGTGGAAGGTGCGGTAATACTCGTCGTCCTCTTCGATCGCTCCCATCGCGATCCAGTCGCTGTCGTCGATGCGGTCGTGCAGTTCGGCGAGCTCCGCACCGCCCCAGCTGACCGGGTACCGAAGACGAGGCTCGTCGGTGGTGATCGCCTCGTGGATCACCGCTGCCACCTCGAACGGGTCGGTGGCGTTGGCCATCCCCGTCATGTAGAACTGGAACATCCGCCGGTAATGGGCCTCGTACACTCCCGTCGAATTCGGCGCGTCGACGTTCTTGGCGAAGATCGCCGACTTCGTGACTCCTGGCTCGATGATCGCAACACGGATCCCGAACGGCGCCAACTCTTGAGCGAGACCCTCGCTGAGGCCTTCGAACGCCCACTTCGAGGCCACGTACGGCGACTGCGCCAGCGCAGCGATCCGGCCCGCCACCGAACTGATGTTGACAATCGTGCCGCTGCCGCGATCGCGCATCTGCGGCAGCACCGCCTGGAGACACCGCACGGCGCCGCACAGGTTGACGTTCATCACCGACAGGTACAACTCGGTCGGGCACTCCTCCGCCACTGCGTTCCCACCGACACCGGCATTGTTGACCAGATGATCGACCCGACCGGTCGCAGCGAGGATCCGCTCGAATCCGACCCGCACCGACTCGTCATCGGCGACGTCGAGTTCGAAGAGTTCGACCGACACATCAGCGGCGGCGGCCATGTTGCTGAGCTTGTCGGCCTTCTCGATCGAGCGCACTGTGCCGATGACGCGATGACCGTGTCTGGCCAGATGGATGGCCGTCGCCCGCCCGATCCCGGAGTTCGCCCCCGTCACCACGCTCACGGGTCGGTCGTCGGTGGTGATCTGCTCGTTCGACATGGCGCCGATCGTACGCGCCGGCGTCAGCCCCGAACGGAGCGTTGGATGTCGCGCACCCAATCGTCGGCCTCGCGCCACCGGGCATCGGCGTGCTCACGGGTCGACTCGGCGTGATCGTCCGCGGCCGGGTACGACCCGAGAAACTTCACACCGCCCTGCTTCGCGTGGAGCGCCCGCATCGTGTCCGCGAGGAGTTCGTCGGACACGTGCGACTCGGCGTACACGATGAAACAGTAGTCGCCGAGGCCGCCCGCCTTCGTGGGTCGACTGGTGAGATTCGACAGGTTGATCCGCCGAGCCGTGAACTCCTGCAGGATCGACACGAGGCTGCCCGGCTCGTCGGCGCGCTGGTAGATGACCAGCGCCGTCTTGTCGTTGCCGGTCGGAGCCGGGATGCCCTCGTTCGCGACGACCACGAAGCGGGTCTGGTTGCCGTCGTGATCTGCGATGTCGGTGGCGAGCACGTCGAGGCCGTAGACGCCGGCCGCCACGCGCGGACCGAGCGCAGCAACGTTGCGGGCCTCACTCTCGCTCACCAGACGCGCCGCGTCGGCGGTGCTGTACGCGGCGCGGATCTCGGCATCTGGAAGCTGCTCACGCAGGTAGTGATGGCACTGCGCCGTGGCGACGGGGATCGAGAAGATCTCGGTGACCTCGGCGAGTTCGACGCCCGGCTTGGCCAGCAGACAGTGCTCGATGTCGATGACGATCTCGCGCTGGATCAGCAACTCGTGATCGAAGGCGAGGGCGTCCTGGGTGAAGTTGACCATCCCCTCGATCGAGTTCTCGATCGGGACCACGCCGACATCGACCTCGCCTCGCTCGACCGCGTCGAGCACATCGGGCACGGTGCGGTAGGCCACGTGTTCTGCTTCGGCAAGATCGGGCTGCGACAGCAACGCCTGCTGGGTGAAGGTGCCGAAGGGCCCGAAGAACCCGACCCGTTTCGCTGCGATCGGTGCCATCCTCGACCAGACTACTGGGGCGGTTCGCGAGCGACCGGCTCCATTCCGATCGCAGGGGCTGTTTCGCTGCGGACGTGGCACGATGAGCGGATGGACGAACTCGGCCTTCGGGCACTGCTCGACGACGTGCAGTCGGGGGCGATGTCTCCCGACGACGCCGTGGTGCGACTTCGGCGGCTGCCGTTCGCTGAGGTCGACGGCGCCACCGTCGATCATCACCGCCATCTCCGATCAGGTCACCCCGAAGCGATCTACGGTCCCGGCAAGAGCCCGGCCCAGTGCGTTGCGATCGTCGGCGAGCTCCTCACCCACGGTGAAGGTCCGGTGCTGCTGACGCGCACCGACGAGGCGCAGCGCAGTGCCTGCGTCGACGCCCACGGCGCAGCGATCGAGGCCAACGGAACCTTGGTGTGGAGGCTGCCTGACCCGGCGTCGTCGGCCAAGGTGGCCGTGGTCACCGCGGGCACCAGCGACATCCCGGTCGCCGACGAAGCCGCACTCGCACTGCGCGCCTACGGCTTCGATCCGACCGTCATCACCGATGTCGGTGTGGCCGGGTTGCACCGATTGCTCGCCCGTCTCGACGAACTCACTGACGCCGACGCCCTGATCGTGATCGCCGGGATGGAGGGTGCGCTCGCGAGCGTGCTCGGCGGCCTCACCGGCGCCCCGGTCGTCGCCGTCCCCACCAGTGTCGGCTACGGCGCCGGGCTCGACGGAGTGACGGCGCTGCTGGCGATGCACGCATCGTGCGCAAGTGGTGTCACCGTCGTCGGGATCGACAATGGCTTCGGGGCTGCGTGCGCCGTCGCCCGCATGTTCACGTGGCCCAAGCGATGACCGATCCTTCGAAACCGCGCCCTTGGACGCCTCGACCGGCGACGGCCGACGGTGGTCGAATCGCCTGGTTCAACTGTCAGGCGGGCGTGGCGGGAGACATGACGATGGCTGCACTCGTCGATGCCGGCGCCGACCCCGATGTGGTGGCATCGATCATCGGCGGCCTTGGTGTCGACGGCTACGCGCTGCTGTTCGAACGTGTCCAGCGCTGCGGTGTCCGCGCCACGTGGGCCAACGTCGTGGTCCACAGCGAGGGCGACGAGCACCAGCAAGACGACGAACACGATGACGATCACGACCAACACCGTCCGCTGCACGAGATCTTGTCGTTGCTCGACGCGGCGGACCTGCCAGGGCGCGTCCGTCGGCGGGCGCGCTCGGTGTTCGAACAACTCGGCGAGGTGGAAGGGGCCATCCACGGCGTTGTTCCCGGCGACGTCGAACTCCACGAGGTCGGAGCGCTCGACTCGATCGTCGATGTCGTCGGCGTGTGCGCAGCCCTCGAAGCGCTCGACATCGACGAGGTGTGGTGCAGCCCGGTCGCCGTCGGACACGGCTCCATTCGCAGCAACCACGGCGTGATCCCCAACCCTGCACCCGCGACCATGGCGCTGCTCACCCGAGCCGGCGCCCCTCTCGTCGGACTCGACACCACGCTGGAGGTGTCCACACCGACCGGTGCCGCGCTGATGACAACTCTCTCGTCCGGTTTCGGAGCGATGCCGAAGATGACCACCGACGCCGTCGGCTACGGGGCGGGCACCGCCGACACCGCCGACCGCGCCAACGTCGTGCAGGTGGTCGTCGGTCACCGCAGCGACGTCGGCGATGCCCATGCCCGTGACGACGACGGCACGCCGGTCGCACTGCTCGAGGCGAACCTCGACGACGTGACCGGCGAGATCCTCGCCCACACCATTGCCACGTTGCTCCGCGCGGGCGCTCATGATGCGTGGATCACTCCCATCGTCATGAAGAAGGGGCGTCCGGCGCACACGGTGAGCGTCCTGTGCGATCCTTCCGCAACGGCAGCGATTCGCACGGTTCTCGTCCACGAGACCGGGACCCTCGGGGTGCGGATGTCCACGATGCGGCGATGGCCACAGCGGCGCACCGAGACCACCGTCGACGTCGAAGGGCATTCCATCCGGGTGAAGATCGCCGACCACCGCGTGAAGGTCGAGTTCGACGACGCTGCCACAGCGGCACTGACGCTCGGCGTGCCGGTACGGACCGTCATCGATCGGGCGGCTTCGCTCGCCGCGGTAAACGGCGACGCACCGACCACGCCGGCTTCGTAAGCTCACCGCTTCGTGGGATCGATCGCCGTCAGCAAGCTGGCCTGGAAGCTTCCCGGTGGCGACGAGTTGTTCCGCGACGTCGGCTTCCGGGTCGGTGACGGCGATCGTGTGGCGATCGTCGGCGCCAACGGTGTCGGCAAGTCGACGCTGCTCAAGCTGATCACCGGTGACCTGAGCGCCAGCGAGGGGACGACCAGCATCGACGGCCGGATCGGGGTGATGCACCAACTCGTCGGCACCGCAGACCAAGCCGCGACGACCGTGTACGAGTTGCTGCTGTCGCTCGCGCCCGCACGTCTCCGAGAGGTTGCCGCCCATCTGGCCGCCGCCGAACAACATCTCGACGAGGCTCCGATGGACTATGCGAAAGCGTTGGCAGCATGGGGTGACGCGGGCGGCTACGACCTCGAGGTGACGTGGAACGAGTGCGTCAGCCGGGCCTTTGCCGAGACCTTTTCCCAGGTACGTGACCGGCCGTTGCGCACGTTGAGCGGCGGCGAACAGAAACGTCTGGCCCTCGAGGTGCTGCTGCGCGGCGAGTTCGACATCCTGGTGCTCGACGAGCCCGACAACTTCCTCGACGTGCCCGCCAAACGTTGGCTCGAAGCACAGCTGAACGACACCCGCAAGACGGTGCTGTTCATCAGCCACGACCGTGAACTGCTCGCTGCGACTGCCACGAAGATCGTCACGATCGAGGCGTGGGGCGCCTGGACTCACGGCGGTTCGTTCGCCACCTACGCCGAGGCGAAGGAGCGCGAGCACGAAAAACGCGAGCGGGATCGGTCGTTGTACGACGACGAGCGCCAACGTCTCGAGGACTACGTGAAGCTGATGCGCGAGCGCGCCAGGATCAGCGAAGCGTTCGCACCTAAGTTGAAAGCGGCCGAAACGAAGCTGCGCCACTTCGTGGAGAAGCACGACCGCCCGCCCGACGTGCGCGACCAGCAGATCGACGTGCGACTACGCGGTGCCCGTACCGGCAAGCGTGCGGTGATCTGTGAGGCGTTGGAGATCGAAGGGCTCACCGATCCGTTCGACCTCGAACTCTGGTACGGCGAACGGGTCGCGGTTCTCGGTGGTAACGGCGTCGGCAAGAGCCACTTCCTGCGATTGCTCGACCAGGTCACACACGGCGATCCGGCTCGCGATCGGGTCGCATACGACGGTGTCTGCCGCTTGGGCGCGGGTGTCGTGGCCGGACTCTTCCACCAGACCCACGAACATCCCGAGTGGCACGGGCGCGCGCTGGTCGACCTCCTCTACGACCGTGACGTCGTGCTCGGCCCGGCGATGGGGATGTTGCGCCGTTACGAACTCCACGGGTGCGCGCAGCAGACCTTCGAGACCCTTTCCGGCGGCCAGCAGGCCCGGTTCCAGATCCTGCTGTTGGAGCTGTCGGGCGCCACGTTGCTGCTGCTCGACGAACCCACCGACAACCTCGACCTGGTCTCGGCCGAGGCGCTCGAACACGGTCTCGCGCAGTTCGCCGGCACGGTGGTGGCGGTCACCCACGACCGCTGGTTCCTCCGCGGGTTCGACCGCTTCGTGGTGTTCGGCGATGACTGCGCCGTCACCGACCACACCACGCTCCCCGCCGCCTGGAGGTGACGAGACAATACGGGTGTGACCCGTGTTGTCTCTCAGGCTGTTGCGGAGTCGAGGGTGGCGGTGATCCACTCGGCGAGTTCGTCGGCCGACTTCGTACCGCTCGCGCGTTCGAGCACATTGCCGTCGGCGTCGACGATCATCAGATAGGGGAACCCGCTACCGCCAGTGACCACGAAGCTCGTCGAATCAGCGCTGTCGGCCATCACCGGCCACTGCGACGGCCAGTCCTTGTCGACAAGCCAGTCCGACGGCGGATAGTTCGGGGCGCTCTCGTCGACCCCGGTACTGATCGCGACCACGTTCATCCCCTGAGGAATGCCGCCGCGACCTTCCAGCTCGATCAGCTCCGGGATCTCGTCGTTGCAGTGCGGGCACCAGTGCGCGAGGAACACGTACAGCGTCGGGCCATCCGAAGGGCCCCCGATCGTGATCGGTCGGCCGTCGAATCCTGCACCTGCGATCACGGGCATCGCCGTGCCGATCGCCGGATCGACCGCGACTTCGGTGTCGAGACCGGGGAGCGGATCACCGGTCACCTCGACCGGGCGGTTCTGCTCGACGTTCTCGCCGGAAGCGGACACACCAGTCGAACTCTCGTCGTCGCCACCGCTCAACAGCGCCGCCGCACCGGCGAGGCCGACGACGAGGACGACGACTCCGACGACGATGATCATGGTGCGGTTCTTCACAGTGAGGACTCCATTTCGGGCTCGAACGTCGAGGTGTCAGCTCGTGACCCCAGTGTGGCGGGAAAGCGCACGATCAACAGTATGAGGATGGTGAGAAAGCCGATCAACGCCATGTTGGCGAGGCTCAAGCCGAACTCGCGGAACCAGATGAAGGTGCACGACGGCCCCTGGAATTCGCACTCGCCGTTGTCGAGCGACGGACGCCACTCGATCAGGCTGTGCCAACCCGCAATGGATGCGCCGATCGCCGCCAGCGGCGTGGCGTACCACCGAACGTTGGGATCCTTGCGAAGCGCACCGACCAGCAGGATCACACTGAGCGGGTACATGGCGATTCGCTGGAACCAACAGAACCGGCACGGGTTGAAGTTCGCCACCTCGGAGAAGTAGAGGCTGCCCAGTGTGGCGACGAGCGCGACCAGCCATGCGAGCCAGACTCCAGATTCGCTGATCGAGGAGCCCAGTCGGCTGGCTCCGTCGCCCCCGGCCGCAGCAGCCACACGGAGCAGAACCAACGAGGCTGCGCCCAGGCCAGCAGCGATCGTGAGCAGCCCGACGAACAGTTGGGCTGTTTCGGTGTCCACCACACAAGTATGCGGCAACGCCAGTACGTTCAATCGACGATGTCGTCGGACGCGTTCGCGGAACCCGTGGTGGTACCCGACCAACGCACCTCGAAGGCCACCCTCGACGAACTCCGCAAGACACGCCAACGGCGCCGTCTCGGCGACACCGACTGGTACGACATCGCCTACCGCGTGTACCTGTTCGGGCTCGTCGGGCTGACCCTGGTGGTCTGGCTGTCCGATGCGGTCGACGGCGCTATCGGTGACGGCATCGACAGTTCGGACCTCCTCACCCGTGGCCCGTCGATCATCGGATTGCTCGTGGTCGCGGCGTTCGCGCTCGGTGTGCGCAGCGGCGCCGACGGTGGACCGGTCGCGATCGAGATCGCCGACATCCGCCACGTGTTGCTCGCACCGATCTCGCGACGATCGGTCATGCTCCGACCGGTCGCCCAACGCCTGCGCGCTGCAGCGTTCGCGATCGGGCTCGGCGGCGCCGTGCTCGGCCAATTGGTCGCCACCGAGGTGGAGGGTTCCCGCACCGCATGGGCGGCGGCGTGCGGCGCGTTCGGCGCAATCGTGGGCGTGACGTTCGTTGCAACCGCCGTCATCGCCCACACGCTGCGAGTGCCCCGTTGGCTCGCGACCGTGCTGGCAGCAGGCGCGCTCGGCTGGCAGGGGGCGGTGGCGTGGGGTATCTGGAACCACGAGACCAGCGGCGCCGCACGCATCGCTCCCGGAAACCTCGCCGGACGGCTGGCGTTGTGGGGCGTCAGCGCACGACCGATCGATGCGATCGCGATCGTGATCGCATTGGCGATGACTGCAGGGGCCCTGTTCCTGGGTGGTCGGCTTCGTGTCGAGGCGCTCGCACGGCGTGGCGAGCTGGTGTCGCAACTGCGCTTCGCCGCCACGGTGCAGGACCTGCGCACCGTCGTACAGCTGCGACGCCAGCTGCGTTCGGAGGTGCTGCGCACGCGCCCGTGGGGGCAGCGTCGCAATCCCATTCGGCCCGTGCCCGTTCGATCAACCCGCGGACGTCCAGCGGCACTCGCAGCCATCGACGACTGGTCGCCGTCGGCATCGGCCGTGTGGCGTCGTGACGCCCGTTCTCTGCGGCGGCTTCCTGCCGCGCGATTCTTCCGCATCGCCCTGCTCGCTGCCATCGGCGGCGTCGGTGCGGCACTGACGATTTCGGCGTCGCCCCTGTTCGGTCTGCTGCTGCTGGGCGCGCTGTTCTTCGTCGGCCTCGAGTCGCTCGAACCGCTGTCGCAGGAGATCGATCGTCCCGACCTCACCGACGCCTTACCGATCGAGCGTGGCTGGATCTACGCGCACCACCTGGTCGCCTCGTCGGTTCTGCTGGCGCTCGTCGCACTGATCGGCGCGGCAGCGGCCGTGCTGGTCGAACCGGAACTCGGTGCGATCGCATTCGCAGTCGCCGTGCCGATGGTGTGGGCCGCAGCGATGGGTCCCGTGGTCGTCACGATGCTCGATGCGCCCAGGACACCGTCGCCGACCACCCTCCTCGGGACGCCACGCGATTCCGAGAGCAGTCTCGTGCCACCGGAATTTGCGGGGTTCAGCAGTGCGCTGCGAACGTTGCTGCCAGTCGTCATCAGCGCCGTGGGCACGGTTCCGGTGTATGTCGCCCGGTTCGCCGGCGACGCTGCCAGCGTCGCTCGTTCGCTCGTGGCGCTTGCGTTGTTCACTGCGGTCGTCGTGGTCTGGGTACGACGCCGCGACCCCTGGGGCACCAAGGTCCGAGCATTCATGGAAGAAGGTCGAGCCGCAGCATGAGCAACTCACGATCGAACCGCCCACAATCGCAACGCACCCGAGCCAGAGGGGCGGGCGAGTCACCGTCGACCAGCAGCACGAAGGCGAGCGGCACGAACGCCAGCGCACCGGCGGCCAAAACGAACACGCCAGGGCATGTGGCCGAATCACGACGTCCGGCGGGACCGCCTGCGGCCATCGAGACCGTTGGATTGGCCAAGCGCTACGGCGACGCACCCGCACTCTGGCCGATCGACCTGCGCATCGGCATCGGCGAGCGGATCTCGCTGATCGGCCACAACGGCAGCGGTAAGACCACCCTGATGCGAATGCTCGTCGGCATGCTCGAGCCGTCGGAGGGAACCGCCACCATCGCCGGACACCCGATCGGCTCGATCGAGGCGCGCTCCGCCGTGTCGTACCTCGCCGACCAGCCGGTATTCTACGACGACCTCACGGTGTGGGAGCACCTGGAGTACATCGCCCGATTGCACGGCACCGACGAGTGGGAGCAGCAGGCAGTCGATCTCGTCGACATGGTCGGACTCTTGGACCGCGTCGACGACCTTCCGACGACCTTCAGCCGCGGCCTCAAGCAGAAGGCCGCTCTCACGATGGCCTTCGTCCGTCCGTTCGACGTGATGCTCATCGACGAGCCCTTCGTTGGCCTCGACCGCCTCGGCAAGGAGGCGCTGCTGGAATTGTTGGCGCTCGCTCATGGCGCCGGTGCCACCCTCGTAGTGGCCACCCACGAACTGTCGAGCGTCAAGGAGAGCAGCCGACTGATCGCCCTGAGCAGCGGCGAAGTGACCTACGACGGCGATCCGTCCGAGGCGGATCTCGCAGCACTCACCGAGGGTGTCCGGCAGGATCACGACTGACCCCCAAGAGTTCACGCAAGAGAACATCGGGCGGGCGACTCGTCGTCTAGCATCACGGCCATGCAGGAGTTCTCTTCGGTCACCGCCTCGTCCTACGACGCCGATTCACTGGCACCGCTGCTCAACGAGAAGGCTGCCGACGGCTGGTCGGTCGTCTCGATCGTTGCCGCCGGCACCAACATTGTTGCCTACCTCCAGCGGGAGGCCGGCAAGCAAGCGTCCGAGTCCACCACCGGTTGGTCAGGCGACGACGCTGCCACCGACGACATCGCTACCGAGGAAGCGCCGGCCGACGAGGTCGCCGACACCGACGATGCGGTCGACGATTCGCCGTTCATCCCCGCTACCGCAGCCGCTGTCGTGGCCGAGACGCCAGCACCCGTCGACGAGCCCGCCGGCTGGGCGAGCGCCCCCGACGAACCCACCGAGACCGAAGCGGTGGCCGAGGAGCCGGTCGACACCTCGATCGCCGATCTTGCGGCACAGGTCAGCGAGCCCGAGCCTGCCGTGTCCGAGCCAGCCGTGTCCGAGCCAGCCGTCGTAGCCGCTCCCGCCGCGGAGTCGGCTGTTCCCGCCGGGTGGTACGCCGATCCATCGGGCCGGTTCGAGCTGCGCTACTGGGATGGCAGCGCCTGGACCGAACACGTCTCACGCGCCGGCCAGCAGTTCACCGATCCACCCGTCGCCTGATCACCAGATGAAACCGAGGGGTCAGACCCGTCAGTTTCATTTCGGGTCACCAGCGGCTGGCACCTCCGTCTAATCGACGTACCCTGAGGCCATGCGCGCCACCTCCATCGGCCACGCCGGGATGCTCATCGAAACCGGTGCCGGTTCGATTCTCTGCGACCCGTGGTTCGTGCCGGCGTTCTTCGGATCGTGGTTCGTCTTTCCCCGCAACGACCAACTGAGCGACGATCTGCTCGAACGCATCGAGCAGGCCGATTTCCTGTACATCTCGCACCTCCACGGCGACCACCACGACGAGCCGTGGCTGCGAGAACACCTGCGCCGAGACATCCCCATCCTGCTGCCGGGCTTCCCCACCCGCGAGCAGCAGCGCACGCTCCAGGCGCTCGGGTTCAGCGAGTTCATCCGGACGGTCGACACCGAGGAGCTCGAGATCGCCCCGGGGCTCACCGTCGCCATCCACGTCGAAACCTCGATCACCGACGGCCCTGGCGGCGACTCGGCGCTGGTGGTCTCGGACGGAACCTCGATTCTCGTCAACCAGAACGATTGCCGCACGAATGATCTCGCCCAACTGCGTGCGCACGGCCCGGTCGATCTGCACTGGCTGCAGTACTCCGGGGCGATCTGGTATCCGATGGTATACGACATGCCCGACGACGACAAACGCCGACTGTGTACAGCGAAGGTCGACGCGCAATTCGCTCGGGCGATGCGATACGTCGAGAACATCGATGCGCGCTACGTGGTGCCGAGCGCCGGCCCGCCGGCCTTCCTCGACGATGACCTGTTCGCACTCAACATGATCGACGGCGACGAACCCACCATCTTCCCCGACCAGACCGAATTCCTGCGACGGCTCACCGCAGCTGGACGTCACGGCGTGATGAACGCCCCCGGCACCACCATCGACATCAGTGCGGACACGATCGAGATCAACCATGCGATGCCGCTCGCTGACGTCGAGGCGATCTTCACCGACAAGCGCTCCTACCTCGAGGCCTATCGGGCCGACTGGAAGCCGTGGCTCGACGACCTGAAAGCATCGTGGAATCCTGCGAGCACCGACCTGCTGGCCACGTTGCAGGACTGGTGGGAGCCGCTGCTGGAGATGGCACCGACGCTACGGGCCCAGGTGGGGGCGAACGTGCTGATCAATGCGGGAGACCTGCCGATCCTCGTCGACTTCACGGACGGGGAGGTGCGCCGACACGAGGGCGAGCCGTTCTCGTTCCGGTTCGACATCCCTCGCAAGCTGGTCGAGACCGTGGTCGCCGATCGAGCAGTCGACTGGAGCAACTCGCTGTTGCTGTCGTGCCGGTTCACGGCGTGGCGCGAAGGTGAGTTCAACGAGTACGTCTACAACTTCTTGAAGTCGTTGTCGCGCGAGCGCATGCGTCGTGCCGAAGCCGAAGTGGTCCGCAGACTCACACCAGCCAGCGTGCTCCAACAACTCGACGAACCCGACATTCGCATCGGTGACCACGTGGTCCAACGACGCTGTCCGCACCGCAACGCGGATCTCGCGGCGTTCGGCGAGATCGACGGCTGCGACTTCGTCTGCACCCTGCACGGCTGGCGATTCGACCTCGAGACCGGTCGCAACAAGACCGCAGCCGACCAGCCCCTCCGCATCCGTCGCGCCACGTCCGCCGACTGACGCCCCGACCCCGCTCACTTCTCGTTTGTGCAGCAGTTTCGGCGGGACGGGTCTCCGAAAGTACAACGCAAACGGGGTGGGATAGGTTGACAGAGTGCTGGATCTCGGGATCGACCTGAACCTCTGGCCCTGGGTGTGGCTCGGCGTCGCCATCTTCTTCGCGCTGATCGAACTCACCGTGCTCGCCGGGTCGTTCGTGCTGCTCCCCTTCGCGGTGTCAGCGCTCGGCGCCGCTCTGCTCGGCTTCTACGACGTCGCGATCGAGATCCAATGGCTCGTGTTCCTCGGTGGCGGCGCCGTGATGTGGGTCCTCTTCTACCGATACGCAAAACGTTTCGCAGGCGAGAACGAACTCCAACCGGGGGTCGGCGCCGACCGCCTCATCGGGCTCACGGGAATCGTCACCACCGCCATCGACCCCGACGACACCGACCGCCGAGGACGTGTCACTGCTCACGGCGACATCTGGGGAGCCACCTCGGACAACGGCCAACCGCTTGCGATGGGGACCCACGTTCGCATCATCGCTGTCACCGGCACGAAAGTGATCGTCCAGTCCACCGACGTCGTTCCTCCGAGCGCACCGCCGACATCGCCACCAACTTCGCCTCCAGCCCCACCCACGATGGCGCCACCGCCGCCGCCACCACCACCCAACTAGTCGCACCACCAAGCCGGGAGCTCACATGAACCCCATCGCCATCGTCCTGATCGTCATCGCACTCATCGGTATCGGTGTGCTCGTGAGCGCCGTCAAGATCGTGCGTCCGTATCAGCGGGGGCTCGTCGAGCGTCTCGGCAAATACAAGACCACCCGTGAACCGGGGCTCAACCTGATCCTGCCGTTCATCGAGACGATGCAGCTGATCGACATGCGTGAGCAAGTGGTCGACGTGCCGCCGCAGGAAGTCATCACCGCTGACAACGTGGTGGTGTCGGTCGACGCCGTCGTGTACTACGAGGCCACCGATCCGCAACGCCTGGTCTACAACGTCGCCGACTTCTTCATGGCGCTCACCAAACTCGCCCAGACGAACCTCCGCAACCTGATCGGCGACCTCGAACTCGACCGGGCGCTCACCTCGCGAGACACGATCAACACGCAGCTGCGCGATGTGCTCGACGACGCCACCGACAAGTGGGGTGTGCGCGTGGTGCGAGTCGAGATCCAGCGGATCGATCCGCCGCCGGACATCGTGTCGGCGATGCACGCCCAGATGCGCGCCGAGCGCGACCGTCGTGCCACCGTGACCGAAGCCAAGGGTTACCAGGAAGCAGCGATCGCTCGTGCCGACGGTGAACAGCAGGCAGCGGTGTTGTCGGCTCAGGGTCGCAAGCAGGCCGCGGTGCTCGATGCCGAAGGCCAGGCTCAGGCGATCGAGTTGCGAGCCAAGGCCGAGAAGTTCCAACTGGAGTTGATCGGAGAGGGTGAGGGCAACGCGGCGAAGGCACGCCTCACCGGCATCAAGGCTGCTGGGGCGGACAAGGCCGTCTTGACCGTCGAGTACCTGCAGGCGCTGGAGCGCATCGGTGACGGCCGCGCGACCAAGCTCGTCATCCCCGCCGAGTTCTCCGGTCTGTTGGGCACGATTGCCGCCCTCGCCGCGGCGAGCAGTGACGACGACACCGACGACGAGGTCCGTCCGAAAGGCGGGCTGCCGATCCCCGATGACGACGATCGCGTCGACCTCCCCGAGCCGGCCCGTTCAGAGACTCGCCGATAGTCATGCGCCGAGTCGACGCACCTCGCGCTGGCTGGTACCCGGATCCGCAGAGCACGACGAACCTGCGGTTCTGGGACGGTCTCGACTGGACCGATGCGCGACGGTCACCACCGAGCAACGCCGAGTTGCTGTCGTACGAGCAGCGCGAGGCCTTCCAGTTGGCCCACCAGTACCTGCCTCCAGCGATGTCGGCCACTGCGACCGCCGCGGCGAATCGCATCGGGCGACCCGAGAGCCAGCAGATCGTGGAGGACGTGCGGCGAGCGGCGCGTAGCGAGGTCGATCGGGCTGCCGACGTGTTCTCACAGCGCGCCCGTCAGATCCAACGCGACTTCGTGCCGCTGGTGTCGGACTACACGAATCGGATCGTCAAGTGGATTCGTACCGCGGCGATCATCGCCGTCGTGTTCCTGGTCGCCTACTTCGTCTTCCAGGTGGTCGCCCAGGCGAGCCTGTTCGAGTGGATCGGTGACCGCATCGACAACCTCGGCAACGACCAACAAGGGGCCCCCTCGATCGGCGCCTGGATGACATCAGGGTTCAGACCCGCGATGTAACGCGATTACATCGGGGGTCTGACCCCTGATGTGATCCGGTAGCTGAAGCGGTAGGTGCCGGGAGTGATGCGGTACCGATCGAGGACGTCGGGGCCGCAGCTGCCGGTGCCGACCCCTCGGTGTGCCACATCGGCGTGCACCACCAGACCACGACGCGGGCGCAGGTCGGTCTCGTGTCCGGCGGCGTACAAGTCCTCGGTCGTGAACCGGGTGGCCGACACGTGCATCGACGTGGGCTCGAGCACATCGAGTCGCACCACCTCACCGCTGGATGAGTCGATGAACTCGAACCAGCGGCAGTCGGTTCGCAACCCGAACTCCTGCGGCACGAGGTACGGCGGCGCGTCGACGTCGGATTCCCAGACACCGAGCACCGCTCCACGGTTGCGGTCGGGATAGTTCTCGAGCGGCCCTCGGCCGTAGTAGCGCAGCCGATCGAAGCCCGACGGGAGCTCGAAGGTGACGCCGACCCGGGCCACGTCGTCGAGCTGGTCCGGCACCACGACCACATGGGTGTGCACCTGCGAGCCGTCGTCGAGATCGTCGATCACGTGTTGGTGCTCGACGAGTTCGTCGGCGGGCAACCGATCGATGCCGGCGTCCATCCAGTGAACGAGCCCGTCACCGCCGACTGCGAGCCGACGGGAGAGTTCGGGCAGCAGCTTGAAGCCGTCGTTGTCGACCGGCGCCCGGAACAGTTGCAGCTCCGGCCCGCCGGATCCCGCTGCCGTCACATCCGTCGTTGCGCCAGGGGCGACCAGCGCGCCGGATCGCGCCGGTGCGCTCAGTTCGATCTGGTCCCACGCAACGAGGTGCTCCTTCGGCGCCCATGCGGTCGCACGACGCTGCGACCAGCGAATGGTCAACTGCGCGTCGGCGTCGTCGGGGACCTCGCACGGCAGTGCACACTCGACCGTCGAGCCCGCTGCGACAACAGGGGTCTGACCCGTGTTGTCCTCGAGGACGCCTGAGGCGATGACATCACCGGCGACGAGGAGCTCCCATGAGCCGACGAGATCGGAGAGGTCGGCAAAGCTGCGCCGGTTGCTGACCGCCAGCATGTTGCCGACGAGCGCCACGACCACCGGCCGGTACACCCACATCACCTCCTGCACACCCGGATGCGGTTGCAGGTCCGACGACATCAAGCCGTCGGCCACGAAGTTGCCGTCGTGCGGTGTCTCACCGAACTGACCGCCGTACGCGAACCCGCGCTTGCCGCTCGGGAGTCGGGTGAAGATGCCGTGATCCTTCCACTCCCAGATGAACCCGCCCTGCAGGCCTGGCGTGTTGGTAATCACGTCCCAGTAATCGGCGAGCGAACCGTTCGAGTTGCCCATTGCGTGGCTGTACTCGCACATGATCAACGGTCGGGTGCCCGACCCACTGCGTCCGTACTCGGCGATCGACTCGATCGTCGGGTACATCGGACAGACGACGTCGCTCGCGGGGGTTCCACCGTCGACCCAACCGTCGTGGAACACCGCACCTTCGTAGTGCAGCGGACGCGACGGGTCGGCCCGACGAATCCATCCGGCCAGAGCGTCGTGGTTGGCGCCGTAGCCCGACTCGTTGCCGAGCGACCACATGATCACGCTCGGATGGTTCCGGTCGCGCTGCACCATTCGGGCACCGCGTGACAGCCAGGTCGAGCGGTATCGCTCGTCGTCGCACAGGCTGGTGTTGTACGCGTGGCTTTCGATGTTCGCCTCGTCGACGACGTACATCCCGATCTCGTCGCACAAGTCGAGGAACCCGGGATCGTTCGGATAGTGCGAGCAGCGCACGGCGGTGATGTTGTGGCGCCGCATGGCAAGGAGGTCGTCGCGCATGTCGTCGAGGGTCACCGCCTTGCCACGAGTCGGATGATGGTCGTGACGGTTCACGCCGAAGATCCAGACCGGCTGACCGTTGACCAGCAACTGGCGGTCGCGAACCTCGACGCAGCGGAACCCGACGAACTGCGCGTGCGCCTCGGTGACGGCACCGTCAGGGTCGATCAGTTCGGCGGTGACGCGGTAACGGGTCGGTGATTCGGCCGACCACGGATCGACCCCGGGGAGCTCGAAGCTGGCGACGGCCGTGTGCCCGGTGAACGTGTTCCACCTCAGGAACTGGTGCGGGACGTCGACGGTCTGCGGTCGGCCCAGTCGGCGCCCGCGCAGTGTCTCGACTCCGAACCGAACATGCCACCCCGGCCCCGGCGGCTTCAGCCCTCCGACGGTGGCGCGAGCGACCAGCGTGCCGACGACATCTGCTGTTCCGACGCCACCGAGGCCCGCATCACACTCGAACGTGTCGACGTGCACCACGCCGCGAGCCTCGACGTAGACGGCTCGGTGGAGGCCGGCCATCCACCACTGGTCCTGGTCCTCGACGTAGCTCTGGGCACTCCATCGCAGGACCACGATGGCGATGTCGTTCGCCCCGGCGTGAACGTACTTGGTGACGTCGTACTCGCTGGCGAGGCGGCTGTCGGTGCCGTACCCGACGAACTCACCGTTGACATACAGCGCGTGCACGCTCTCGGCGCCGCCGATGTGCAGGACGACCCGTCGATCGAGCCAGCGCTTCGGTATCTGCATCGTGCGGCGGTAGACGCCGGTGGGGTTGCGCTCGGGCAGACGCGGCGGCGGCCCGTGAAACGGCATCCGCACGTTGGTGTACTGCGGGAGGTCGCCCACACCCTGCAGGGTCCAGTTGCCCGGAACGGTGACCGTCGTCCACGACGATCCATCGGCTGGCTTGGCAACGGCGGTCGACGGCACCCGGTCGGGGTGGTCGAAGAGACGAAACCGCCACCTTCCGTCGAGTGAGCGCCGCCATGACGACTCGCGGTCGGCTCGGACGTCGTCGAGGGAGGCGCACGCCGTCGTCGGTGGGCGCATCGACAACCGATTGATCGACACGAGGTGGGGGTCGGCCCATGGCCGAACCGAGCCGATATCGGAAAGCATGGCGCCGAGTCTCCCAGACCGGCCGGTGAGATCCGCCAGCGAATCAGGCGCCGTCGTGGACCCAGACCGGGGTGCGCATCGGCATGATGCCGCTGTCCCAGATCCAGTCCATCGCCGGGACGCTGACCCGGACACATCCGTGCGACGCGGGGTAGTTGGGGATGCTGTTCGAACCGTGTACCGCGACCCCACCGACGAAGTACTTGGGCCGATAGATCTCGCCGAGATCGCCTTCCCACCAGCCCTCGGGGCGTTCGCGATTGACGTTGTGCAATCCGCTCGGCGTGAGCGACACACCGGTGATCACCTCGCCCGGAGTGTTCTTGTCCTCTTCGGTGTACTCCTCGCCGTTACCGGTCGAGGTGTTCAGGATCCACTCGGCTTTGCCATCGATCACGAAGAACAGCAGCTGCTTCGCCTTGTCGATCTCGACCAGGGTGCCGGAGTTCGCACGGGCGATCGGGCGCAGGGTCATCGTGGTGAGTGCGTCCGCAGTGCGCTGGTCGACCTTGCCATCGGCCTCGAAGCCCATGTACTTCTCGAACGCCATGACGGCTTGGGTGGTGGTGAGGCCGTACTCGCCATCGGCCGCCGACAGCCAGAAACCGAGTTCGTACAACCGCAACTGAACCCGAGCAGTCTCGGCGCCGTCGTTCGTACCGACCGCTTGGAGCGGAGACTCCATGACGCCGACAGCAATGACGTTCGCCGGCACCGTGGTGGTGGGCGGCAATGTCGTGGTGGCGGCGGTGGTGGTCGGAGCGAGCGTGGTGGTGCGTGCCAACGTGGTGACCGGCGCACTGGTGGTGGTCACGGTGGTTTCGGTGGCGACCGTGTCGACATCATCTCCGCTGGCAACGGCATTGACGGCCGGTGGTTCTGCTGCCCCAGCTCCCTCGCCGCCGGTTCCACTGGTGACCGCCGTCGAGCAGCCGGCGATGGCGACCAACCCGAACACCACGAGGGTGCCGATCTTCGCGCGCTTTCGCTGATTGTCGACCACGGTACGTGAGCCTAACTGCCAGACCCGAAGCGAGGGCGGCGCCTCGCAAGGTTCCGTCGATCTTCAACTCGGAGACACCGATGACGACAATACGCACGCCTCCGGGGCGATCGCAGTCGGATCGAACCCGGCCACGAGATCACGCACAGTGACGGCTGAACCCGCTCCGACGTGGCCGAGCGACGCCACGATCCACGCCACCACGTCGGCGGGCGTGGTACCGACCGCACCGAGTTCGGTCAATGTCACGGGCACACCGCGCCGTTTGGCGAGCCGTTCGCCGTCGGCGTCGACGACCAAGGGAACGTGGATGTACGTCGGCCTCGAAAGGCCGAGCAGCTGTTGCAGATGGATCTGACGGGCTGTCGAGGCCAACAGATCGTCACCGCGTACCACCTCGTTCACCTCTTGGTCTGCGTCGTCGACGACCACTGCGAGGTTGTAGGCAGGAACACCGTCGTTGCGTCGGAGCACGACGTCGTCGACGACACCGATCACGGTGCCGTGTACCTGATCGTGGAACTCGATCTCGCGCCCGTCGGAACGTAGTCGCAACGCAGGGTTCCGGCCGTCGAGCCGACGGGCGGCGCGTTCGCCGTCCGTGAGTTCGCGGCAGGTTCCCGGATACGACCCAGGAGGTCCATGGGGAGCCTGCGCAGCGGCGTCGATGTCGTCGCGTATCTCTCGGCGCGTACAGAAGCACTCGTACACGAGGCCGCGAGCAGCAAGCTCTCCGATCGCCGATTCGTAGCGGTCGAACCGCTCGCTCTGGCGGACCACCGCACCGTCCCAGTCGATCCCAATCTGCTCGAGATCGCGCAGCTGCGACGCCTCGAACTGCAGGCTCGACTGGTGACGATCGAGGTCTTCCATCCTGACGACGAAATCGTCGCCACGCGACCGTGCAGCCAGCCACGCGATTGCTGCCGTACGAAGGTTGCCGAGATGCAGATCACCCGTCGGGGAAGGCGCGAAGCGTCCGGGCACGCCGACAGTGTCGCCGCGCACCTGCCCGATGCCACACGTTCGGACAACGATCCGGTCTCGTTCATTCGGTCGTCGACGCGTTGCGAGTGACGACATCTCCTACAGTCGTGCCATGGTGTGTGCTCGCTGCGGGATCGAAGTGGCGGAGCGCCAGAAGTTCTGCCACGAGTGTGGAGCAACGTTGACGCCACCAGCAGTCGACGAGGCGAACGCCGGCGAGACCACCCCCGAACCACTCGTGGTGACCGACGCACTCCCGGTGACCGAGCCCGTCCTGGTGACCGACGCACTCCCGGTGACCGTGCCCATCCAGGCGACCGACGCACTCCCGGTGACCGTGCCCATCCAGGCGACCGAAGTGACCGAACCGGTCGAGGTGCTGTTGCGGCCGCCCGGCGTCGACGAGCGAACTACGCAACTCGACACGATCGCACCACCCGTCACCGCAGAGATGCCCGCACTCTTCGATGGCCACGAAGACCTCACCGAGTATCCGGCACCCCGACAGCCGTTCCAGGTGCGTGTGGTCTTCCTGCTGGCGATCTTCGGTGCGGCTGCCATGTTGATGACGATCGTGGCGGACGTCATCGACATCCGCACCACACGACCGGCCTCGGGCATCAGAACCGGCTCCCAGACGCTGGAGCAGCTTGGCTCGAATCTCGGTCTCGCAGGATTCGTGGGCGCGGCGGTGATGGTGATCGGCGGGTTACTGGCCTGCTTCGGTCTGCGTTGGGGTGCCGGGCTCGCAGGGGGTGCCGGGCTCGCCCTGGTCGGATGGGCCGGGTTGTCGATCGGGCTCGCGGAGTTCCCGATCGCCGTGGCGGAATCGATCACGCGTACCTCGTCGATGCAGTTCACGCTGAGGGTCACTCGCGACCTCGGCTGGTGGCTGATCGTGGGCGTCGGCGTGGTCGGCCTGATCGTGTTTCTCACATCGCTGCGATTGATCGGCTCAGGAGGGCGCCGCGCACTGAACCCGTTGGTGGCTGCGGTCACCGCTGTGGCCATGGTCGTTCTCGCCTTTGGTCCGTTGGTGCCGGTGAACGATGCCGTGTTCGCCGACAACTTCCGCTCGGTCGATCCGAACCGCGATCTCCCAGCAGCGTTCTTCGCCGGACGCCTCGGTCAGGTCGGCTTGATCGTGCTCGCCGGTGTCATCGGCATGCTCATCGTTCGCAGCTACGGCATCGGGCTCGCCGTCGGCGGGGTGAGCGTGTCGCTGTGGTTGTGGATCTCGTCGCTCGGCGAGATCGGTGCGCAGCCTGTCGGCATCGCCGACCGTAACCCCGGCAGCGACAGCACCGTTCCGCACGTGGTCACCAGCGTCGGCATGATCTCCACACTGGCGTTGTTGGCCATCGCAGCGGCCCTCGCCACGTACCGCCTGACCCGTTCGCGCCCCGGCTGAACGCCGTGGTCTCTGGCGTGGACGTCCTGGGTTCGTTGGGCCGTGCAACCTCGTGGGAGCTGGTCGACTCGATTGCGGTGAACGGCGACGTCGGGCATCCGCAGGGCCTGTGTCGATGGGGTGAGGGATGGTTGGTGAGCACTGTGCACCCCGCTTCGGCTCGGGGTGAGGTCGTGGTCGTGTCGGCCGATGGCGAGGTGCTGCGCCGAGTCGATGTCACCGACGGTGAACGGTTTCATCCAGGTGGGTTCACCTCGGGTTCGCCGGGCCCGGCGACGTCCGGCCCGCCGGGCTGCTGGATCGCTGTTGCCGAGTACCGACCCCGATCGACGACCACGGTGATGCGGCTCGACGCCGAGCTGGTCGTGGTGGAGTCGTTCCCGTTCGACGACCATCTCGGAGCGATCTGCGCGCTCGCCGATGGCACGCTTTTCGCCATGTCCTGGGCGTCGAGGCGCTGGTATCGCCTCGACGCCGCCGGCCACATCCTCGACCAACGAACCACACCGAGCCGCTGGGTGGATCTCCAGGACATCACGCACGTGACGGCGGGCGACGCCGGCGAGCGGGTGGTCGCGACCGGTGTGGGCGGACTCCTGGCACCGACCGGCCAGGTGCAGCTCGGCGGGCTCGTGGTGATCGACGTCGATGCGTTGACGATCGAACACGACACGCCGGTTGCTGCGTGGATGCCGTCTGGTCGCGTCGCCACCTACAACGGTGCGCACCTCGATCTGAATGACGGGCCGTCGGTGACCTTGCACTGTGTCGTCGACGACATCGCCGCGTCCATCGGCACCTTGACCGCCTCCCCCGTCAGTCCACGTCGCGTCGTGTGAGCATCGAGACGCCGATGGTGAGCGCCGCCAATGACACGGGCAGTGCGCAGGCTCGTAGGAGACGTGGCGGAGCCGGGTCCACGGTTTCCACTGCTCAGAACCGGCTCCCAGACGCCAACGAACTCGTCCGGCGTCATCGGACCGCAGACCGGTTGCGTGGTCGGTCTGGGGGACGACGGGCTACCAGGGATGGTCGCTGCCGTCCCAGCGCATGAAGCGGCCACTGTCGGCCGTCGTCAACGATTCGATCGTCGTGGCGATCTGCGTCGACGCTTCGTCGAGGGCGAGGGGTGCTTCCGGGCCGCCCATGTCGGTGGCGACCCAACCCGGATGCATCATGACGACGCCGATCTCCTCGCTGCGCAGGGCGGCAGCCGACTTCACGCTCAGCATGTTCAGCGCCGCCTTGGAAACGCTGTAGGCAGTATCGCGACCCATGCCGGAGGCGACTTGCATCGATCCGAGTTGAGAAGTGAGGTTCACCACCATCGCGTCGTTGCCGGATCGCAGGAGCGGGAGGAGGTGGCGGGTGACCAGCATCGGACCGGTCACGTTCACCTCGAAGACCGCAGTGAACACCTCTGCATCGAAGTCGAATGGTCCCCGCTGGTCGTCTGCAGCCCCGAAGCTGCGTGCGTCCGTCCCGGCGGAGTTGACGAGCAGATCGATCGCGTCGGTTTCGTCTCCGATTCTCTGAGCGGCTTCGACGATCGAAGATTTGCTCGACAGGTCGAGCCGAACACACGAGACGAGGCCCGCTGGAGCGTCGCCGTTCCTGCTCGTCCCCCAGACCTGGTGTCCTCGTTCGATGAATCGTTCGGCGATGGCGCGCCCGAGACCACGATTGACCCCGGTGATGACCACGCGCCGTTGCTTCACCTCCGAGACCATACGAGTGCTCCGCGACCGCTGGCGAAGAAGTTCTCGATCATTCGGCGACCGGCGAGCACGCAGCGAGCGGCGTCCTCGACTTGACGGGAACCGACAACGCGTTCACTGGCGTCGTCGAGCACTGCGCACGTCAGTGCACCCGACCGGCCGGCACCTCGCACGTCCACGATGAGCATGTCGCTGCCGGGGAGCACGCCGGACAACGGAGTGAATCGTTCGATCTGCGCAGTGATCGATTCTCCGGGCCCGCCCATGAATGGGATCACCGTGCTGGTCGATGCCCCGGACGCCGCTGGGATCACCACGTAGAAGACCTCGATGGTGGAGCCGTTCGGCTTCGTCCAGTCGGCCGCACTGATGCGGTGCCGCAGGTTGCGGGTGCTGGGACGAGTTCGTCACAGGCGATGGTCGCCAGCGCGACCTCTGCACCGCCCAGGAGCCGCTCGCTCGATTCCGGGGTCGCCATCGTCTGCTCCGGCTCCGGCTCGGTCGTCGGGACCGGCGCCGTTGTCGTCGTGGCCGTTGTTGTCGTCGTGGTGGGGGGCGGTGTGCGGTCGACAGCGTTGGAAGTACAGGCTGCGAGCGCGATGGTGATCGCTCCCATGAAGACGAGGGGGAATCTTCGACGGTATTGAATGACACCATCGTGAAGTTCGCCGGGCGCGCCGTCGTCGGACCCGGGTACCGATTCGGACCGCTTCCAGGGAGGGGCGTGGGCGCGGGTGGAGTCGTACCTCGGGACGAGGTCAGTCGCTACCGGGGACGACGAGGCCGGCGTCGTAGGCGACCACTGCCGCGGTGATCCGATCGCGTGCGGCGAGCTTCATGAAGATCCGCCCGACATGGGTCTTCACGGTGGTCTCCGCCACGAACATCGTCGCCGCGATCTCCTGATTCGAATGTCCCCTGGCGATCAACTGCAGCACTTCGCGTTCGCGCCCGGTCAGGGTCTCGACGGCACGTTGTGCCTCGGTCGACGCTGCCGATGGTCCGGCCCCTGCGAAGTGGCTGAGCAATCGTCGCGTCACCGACGGTGCGATGAGGGCGTCCCCGGCGGCGATCGCTCGCACAGCTCGAAAGAGGTCGTCGGGAGGAGCGTCCTTCAGGAGGAACCCCGATGCACCCGCACGCAGTGCCGCGTGCACGAATTCGTCGAGGTCGAACGTCGTCAGGATCAGCACCCGTGGTGCGGTGACACCGTGTTCAGCGAGGAGTCGCCGCGTTGCCTCGACACCGTCCATCACCGGCATGCGGATGTCCATCACCACGACGTCCGGGTTCGTCTTGCGGCACACGACGAGCGCTTCGGCGCCGTTGGCGGCTTCACCGACGAGTTCGATGTCGTCCTCGGAGCACAGGATGGAGCCGAAGCCCGTACGAACGAGTTGCTGGTCGTCGACCACGACGACACGGATCGTCATGGCCGACCGGACGCCGGTGCGGACACCTTCGAATCCTGAATCGGCAGGACCGCTCGGACCGTGAATCCGCGCCCGGCGAACGGGCGCGCGGTGATCGCACCTTCGAGGGCGTCCACCCGCTCACGCATGCCGATGAGACCGCGACCGCCACCACCGTCGATTGTCGTGGTGTGCGGTCGTCCGCCTCCAGCGTCGGTGATCTCGACGGTGACGTGCTCGGTGAACGAGAGCGTCACGATGGTGTCGGCGCCGTCGGCATGCTTCAACACGTTCGTCAGCGATTCCTGCACGATTCGGACGATTGCGAGTTCGGTTCCTGCGTCGAGGGTGGGGGTGTTCCCGATTCGATGAACAGTGACGTCCATCCCCGACGATCGGAACGTTTCCACGATGGCGTCGAGATCGGCGAGGGTCGGCTGCGGAGCGAAGTCGAGTGGGCCCTCGTCATGCTCGAAGATGTCGAAGATCCGGCGCATCTCCCCGAGCGCGGCGCGCCCTACTTCGGCAACACTCGCCATCGACACAACCGCGGCCTCGGGCTGCTTGGATGTGAGACGTTCGGCGGCCACCGCTTGCACGACCATCACACTGAGCGAGTGCGCGACGACGTCGTGCATCTCACGGGCGATCCGGCTGCGTTCCTCGACGACGGCACGTTGGGCTTCCACGACGCGCAACGACTCGGCCCGCTCCGCCTGGGCCCTCAAGCTTGCGAGGAGCTCCGAGCGAGAGCGCTGACTGTCGCCCAGCGCGAAGCAGGCAACGGCGACGCCGCAGCGCGCAACGAACTGGTACCACCCGTCCGATCCGGCAATGGTGACCGAAGCGGCGACGATCGTGATGAACGTCATCGCGACGGCGAAGTAGCGGAGCGAATCCGGGCGCTCGATGTACCGGCCCAACCCGTAGATCGCGAGACCGCCGGCGAAGGCAGTGCCGCCGTCGACGAAGTACCCCGCCCAGATCCCGGCGGTGGCCAACACGATGATCGTCAACACCAAACGCGGAGCACGCCGACGCCAGACGAGTGGGACGAACAGCGCAACGATCAACAGATCGCGGACGTACCACGGACCCGACGAGCCGCTGTAGGACACACCGTGCGCCGTGCCGAGCCCGACGACCAGAAGGGTGCCGGCCACTATCGCATCGACGGTGTCGGCTCGTTCCTCCAACCATGCGCGCACGAGACGACACTATGGATCGCGGCCGCCGTCGACGTCCTCCCCGGGGACGATCTTCGTACGAGCGTCGTTGTGTCACATTGCAGCGGGCTGCGTCGTCGAGTTCACATGGAAAGTTTCAATGCAGATGTTGTCGTGATCGGTGGCGGGCTCGCCGGGCTGACGGCGGCCGCCGTCGTGGCCGGGGCGGGTCGGTCGGTCGTGGTTCTCGAACAACTCGGAGAGGTCGGTGGGGC
>JANPKU010000029.1:0-18918 GCA_031426215.1 Actinomycetes bacterium | reverse complement strand
CGCCGTCGACGGCGGCAAGGTCGTCGAATCCCAACCCCCCTGTCGCAGCGAATGTCATCCCGGCGGCCACGTACAGGCCGAGGTCGCCGATGCGTGTGGTGATGAACGCCTGGGCCGCGGCGGCGCTGTTCGATCGCTCCTGCCAGCCGTGTCCGATGAGTGCCCACGAGAACGCACCGATCAGCTCCCAAGCCAGCAGGAGGGTGAGCAGATCGGACGCCACGACGAGGAGTTCCATGGCGGCGACGAACCCCAGCATCAGCGCGAGCAGCCGGGTGAGGCCCTCCTCCACGGTGGCTGCTGCGTAGGTCAGCACCGGGACAGCCACCACGGGGATCAAGACCACCATGACCCGAGCGAAGCCGTCGACCGCCACGCTCAGCTCCAGGGTGTCACTCCATCGCCACGCCAGCTCGGGTTCGGCCCTCGCTGCCACCAGAGCGGCGGCGAGGGTGGCGACCGTTGCGCCGATCGCAGTAACACCGACGGCACGCGACCGACGCCGTAGCCCGAGAACCGAGACGGATCCCAGGGCGGGCAAGAGCACGAGGACGACGACCGTCATCCCTTGAGCTTCCGAAGCTTCTCGGTGATGTCGGCCCGGCGCACCCGGTAGACGTTCGTGATGAGGGCGAATCCCAGCGCCATCTCGATCGCCATCACGGTCATGAACACGATCGCGAGCATCTGCCCCTGGGGGTTGCCTGCGGCGCTGAGCGCCCAGAACGCGATGAGTGCGAGGAGGGCGCCGTTGATCATGAGTTCGAGGCCCATCATCAACATGACGAACGACTGCTGGCTGATCGCGCCGTAGAGACCGACGGCGAACAGCGCCGCAGCGACCACGAGTAGGGCCTCGAGGGTCACGGTGACTCCAGCTCCTCGATCTCCAGCATCGGCTCCAGCGAGCCCTCATCGGCGACGCCGAACCGGCCGTCGCGGCTGGCCAACGCGATCGCGCCCACCATCGTGGCGAGCAGCGCAACGCCGGCCGTCTGGAATACCAGCATGGAGTCGCCGAGCAGCTCGAAGCCCAGCTCGGCGGTTGCATCGATCGACGGGTCGACGGGATCGTCGGGGAAGTCGACCGTGAGGGCAACGACGGAGAGACCGGCAAACGACACGACGCCGGCGGCCACGGCGAAGCGGTGCTGGTGGACCATGAACATCGGGTTCAGCCCGGCCGGGTTCATCATGAACATGACCATCACGACCGCCATGATCAGCATCTTGCCGGCCATCATCAGGATCAACACGACGCCGAGGAATTCGGCCGCCAACAACACGAGGATGGCACCCACGCCGACAAACGAAGCGAGCAACCAGAAAGCGGCCCTGACCATGGAATCGGTCCGGAACACCAAGTAACCCGTGACCACGCTCGCCGCAGCGAAGCACCAGAACAGCACGTCCACCACGAGCGACCCGTTCACAGCAGGAGCGCTCCGCTCACGAAGATGTTGACCAGCGCCAGCGGGATGAACATGGTCCAGCATGCGACCACGAAGGGCTCGATGCGGACGCGTGCCACGAGGTGCCGGGTGGCCACCATCACGACGAGCAGGCACAGGGTCTTGAGTGCCATCCAAACTGGGCCGGGAAGCAGCGGACCCCACCAGCCACCGAGGAACGCCGCCGCTCCCATCGCCGCAACGGCGAAGAGCATGGCGGCGCGGGCGAACTCCCAGGCGAGCCGGTCGGTGCCGGCGTCTTCCGCCGACGTCCCACCGACGAGGTCGGCGCCGTCGGGCAGATTCAGTGGGCCCCAGAAACTCACTCCGACGCCGACGACCAGGTAGATCGGAAGTCCGAGCGGTTGGCGCACCACGTTCCACAGGTCGCCTTGGGCCTCCACGATGTCCATCACGGCCAGCGACTCAGCCGGGAGGGCGGTCGCCAACATAGCGAGCAGGAACGGGATCTGCAGCGAGAGCGCCTGAGCGCCATAGCGGTAGGCACCGATCAGGGGGAACAGCGAGTTGGGGGACCAGCCGTGGAGGAACACGGCGATCATCACGAACGCGATCGCGGTGGCGAAGACCACGAACCCGGTACTCGGGTCTGCCACTGCCGTGCCGCGAGCGACGGGGACGACGGCAAGTGCCGTCGCAGCGAGGCCCCCCAGCAGTGCCGGCGCAATTGCCCAACCGGGCCCATCTGCTCGCTCGGTGCGGTGCCGCCGCTGCATGAGGAGCAGGGCGACGGTTCGGGGCGGGTCCAGCATCACGCTGACGCCGATGCGTCCGGCACCGGAGGCCAGCCGGCCGGCGATGCCGTCGATCACGGCCACGGCGTACACGCCGACGGCCATGACGACAGCCACCGAGGCCACGGCCACGCCTGGCGCCAGGTAGGTCCTCATGGGACCAAGAACTCAGAATCGGTGGCGCGCATGGCGAGTACCTCGTCGGTATCGAGGTCGAGGCTCACGACAGTGGACACTGCATCGCCCCACTCCATCCCCGCCAGCAAGGCTGGGATCAGGGGAAGGATGCGCTGCGCCGGCAGATCATCCGCGGCGAGGCGGCCCCGGGGTGACTCCAAGGGAGACTCGGGGTCGTGATCGATATCGCCGGCGCGACCGGCGAGCTCCAGTGAGTGTCGAGCTTCGGCGAGTCGTTGGGCCAGGCGGGCCCGTGCGTCGCTGCCCTCGTGAACGATCGGTTCGAAGCCGAGGCCCACGTAGGCCGGGTCATCGGTGCGCTCGTCCCGGGCGATTCCAGATGCACGCAGGATCGGTCCGGCTGCCGTGCCCTCGAGCCGATCCGATGCGATGTGTCCCACCCCGCTGGTGGCCCAGCCGAGGATCTGGCTCCGGCGCAGGACGCGGTGGAGTCGCTCGACCTCTTCGTCGTCGCCCGGGCGGACCTGGCGCGCCAAATGCAAGACCCGCCGAGCCAAGGACCCGAGCTGATGCGACACCAGGGTCGAAGCGATCGAGCGCAAGTGCGACCGAGCGCGCTCGAGTTCGAGCACCGAGACCCGGACCGGGACGTGGAGCGCGTCACTGAACGGCGTGCTGGCCACTCGGGCCGTCGGCACGTCGCTGGGCGGAAGGACGAGCTGGGCCTCCTGGACGACGTCGCCCTGGAGGCGCAGCTCGAGCACCAGTCCGGTGGGAAAGCGGGCGAAGAAGGGGCCGATGCGGACGGTGAGCTGGTCGAGGCGGAGGCCGTCCCGATCGGGGGCGACCCCGGCCATGGGCCGTCCGTACGGCACGCCGCCCGTCATCCCGGTACCGCCTTGCCCGTATGGGCCGACGCCCCGCCATGGGGCACCATCCTCGTCGGGGAGCTGCGGGGAGCTGGACGCCAGCTCCCCGGTGAGGAGGCGTCGGTGCGCGTCGACGACCGCATCGACGAGGGCCGAGGGATCGGAGTCCCGCACCTCCACCGAAAACGGAATTACCGGTGCGACGCCGGCGCCGAGCGTCCACCACAGCGACGTCCGAGGGTGTGACAAGCCGTCGTGCAGGAGAGCGAGTTCGGCGACGAGGGCGTTTGGGACTTCACCGGCGAGCAGCAACACGTTGGCTGCGGCGGGCGTGTCAACGATGCGCAGCCGGGGTTCGACCAGCAGGTCGTCCATCTCACGCCGGGCGCCGATGCCCGCCACCGGAAAGACCGGCACCGGGGCGCGGGAGGCCGCTCGGCGGGCGGCCGCGCTCAGGCCCACCGCAGCGCACGCTCCCGCCATGCGTAGAGCACGCCCACCAGCAGAATCGTGATGAACATCCCCATCTCCACCAATGCGATCCCGCCTTCACGGACGAACACCACAGCCCATGGGTACATGAAAACCATTTCCATGTCGAAGGCCAGAAACAGCAACGCCATCACGTAGTAGCGGGCGTGGAACCGGCTCCAGGCGTGCATCTCTGGAGGGTGGCCACCGAGGAACGGCACCCGCTCCGGTGCTGTCTCACCGACACCCGCGATGGCGTCGCTCGCCGAGCGCAGCGCCACCATTGCCACGGTCGCAGCGACAAAGACGGCCAGGGCGGCGCCCAGCGGACCGAGCACGGTCGTGGGCCTAGGCCTTGACGTAATCGGCGGGTTCGTCTCGGAATTCGTCGGCGCAGTCCTGGCTGCAGAAGTAGTAGGTCGAGCCGTCGTGCTCCACCGTGGCAACGGCGTCGGCTTTGTCGATCGTCATCCCGCAGACAGGATCCTTGACATCGGACATGGCGTCTCCTTCAGTCGATGGTTCGCCAGCGCGAAAGCTACTACACCCTGTCGGCCGCCGGTGTCGGACTGTGATCGCAGCCTCACTCGACGGTGACGTTCATCTTCATTCCGGCGGCGTAGTGACCGGGCTGGTGGCAGCCGACCTCGTAGTTCCCGGCCGTGTCGAATGTGTATGCGAGGTCGCCAGACTCGCCCGGTTGGAGCACGATCGCCGCTTCGTCGTCGTCGTGGTCTGTCGTGGCGCCCATCTCGACCATCTCGGCTTCGTGCTCCATCTGAGCTGCGTTGTCGCCGACGAAGGCGTCGTGGGCGACCTGGCCGTTGTTTGTGAACCGGAAGTCGATGGTTTCGTCTGTCTTCACGGTCAGTTCGGCTTGCACGAACTTCATGTCTTCCATCGCGACCGCCACGGTTCTCGGGCCGGTGGCGGTTCCCTCAGCCGCGTCGGGCGTCGAGCTGGACTGAGCGTCCACACCGCACGCTGCGAGAAGGATGGTGATCGCGAAGACGGCAGGAATCAGTTGCAGACGGTGAAGTCGGAGCATCGTGGACAGGTCCTCGCAGGTAGGGGGCGCATGTGCGCTGGGGATCGTTCGAACTGTGGCGCTCCGATGTGCAGAACGCGTGGAGGTCTGGTGTGGGCGGTCTGGTTTCGAGTCGCATCGGCGGTCGGGCTTCGACGGCGGGTCATAGAGTCGGCGTGTGAGTGTGACCGTGTTGGTGGTCGAGGACGAGGTGAAGATCCGCGAGCTCGTGCGTCGGTATCTCGAACGCGAGAACCTGGCGGTGGTCACGACAGGTTCAGGTGCCGAGGCGATTTCGATACTGGAACGCGGTGGAATCGATCTGCTCGTGCTCGATCTGAACTTGCCCGACGTCGCCGGCGAGACGATCGCAGCGGAGTTCTCGGGCCGTCTTCCGATCGTGATGCTGACCGCGAAGTCGGGCGAGGCGGATCGCATCCGCGGTCTGGAGCTTGGCGCGGACGACTACTTGACCAAGCCGTTCTCTCCGCGCGAACTGGTGCTGCGGGTCCAAGCGGTGCTGCGTCGGAGCGCCCCCTCGTCCGATGAATCGGCGATCACGTCGTTCGGCGCGGAGCAGCTCGTCATCGATGAGGTTCGCCACGAGGCAACGGTCGCAGGTGTTCTGGTCGAGTTGACGCCGACGGAGTGGTCACTGTTGACGGTGTTGGCGTCGTCGCCGGGTCGGGTGTTCTCGCGCAGTGAGTTGGTCAACCGGATCCGCGGGTACGAGTTCGATGGCTACGAACGCACCGTCGACTCGCACATCAAGAACCTTCGCCGCAAGATCGAACCGGACCCTCATGACCCGACGGTGGTGGAGACGGTGCTCGGCGCCGGCTACCGGCTCGGCCTGTCACGGGATCACAGCTGACCGTGTCGCGCCGTCCGCTGCTCGGCCCGCTGGGTGTGCGTCTCGCACTGGCCTTCCTGACGGTCGCGGTGGCAGCGATTGCGGTGTTCGCCGTGCTCATCATGATGTCGGCGCGACACGAGGTGTCCGGGCTCACGGACCGCCAGCGTGAGGACGACCTTGCGGCAACAGCCATTGCGGCTGGTGACGCCTACCAGCAGACCGAAGATTGGACATCTGCGAACTTGGCGGCCGCTGCGGCTGTCGCAGCGCGAAGTCAGGCGACGCTGACGATCGTCGACGCCGATGGTCAGGTGGTTGCTGCACCGACCGACGCGTTGGCGTCGATGATGACGCAGATGCACGGCGTGGCTGCCGTGGACACCCCGCGAGGGGATCCCGTGTCGGCCGCTGTTGTCGTCGACGGCGAGCCCGTTGGTGCGGTGATGTTGCGGTTCCCCACCCAAGCAATGGAATCCGAGCGCTATGTGCGTGATGCGCTGGCGCGCACTGCCATCCTCGGTGTACTGCTTGCGGCGGCTGTGGCCCTCGTCGTCGCGCTGTATGTGTCGGTTCGGGTCACCCGTCCCGTCACGGCGCTCACCACCGCCGCAGGAGACCTGGCCGCCGGCCGACGCGACACCCGCGTCGACACCGACGGGCCCGGCGAGCTGCGCACGCTCGCTGAGGCGTTCAACGGGATGGCCGACCATCTCGACCGAGAAGACCGGCTCCGTCGCAACCTGGTGGCCGACGTCGCTCACGAGCTGCGTACGCCGCTGGCGATCTTGCAAGGGTCGACCGAGGCCTTGCTCGACGGCGTCGACGAGCCGACCCCCGAGGTGCTCGGCTCGCTCAACGACGAGGTCACCCGCCTGCGACGTCTTGTCGGCGACCTGGAGACGCTCGCTGCAGCCGAAGCGGTGGTTCTGCGCCCACGTGCGGACCCCGTCGATCTCGCCGACGTTGCGATCTCGGCCGCTGACCTGTTGCGTCCGTTGGCCGACGACCGTGAGACCACGATCACGGTCGACGCACAGCCGGCATCGGTGATCGGCGACGCCGATCGGCTGCATCAGATTGCGGTCAATCTGATCGCCAACGCCGTGAAGTTCACCCCAGCGGCCGGCGCGATCACGATCAGCACCGGCTCCGATGAGGCCTCAGCGTGGCTCGAGGTGGTCGACAACGGCCCCGGCATCCCGGACCAGGAAGTGCCGCACCTGTTCGAACGGTTCTGGCGTGGTTCGAACGGTGACAAGGCCACCGGCAGCGGCATCGGTCTCGCTGTCGTTTCCGAACTCGTCGCAGCGCATCATGGGACGATCCGCGCCGACAACGTCCCAGGCGGCGGAGCAAGTTTCAGCGTCACGCTCCCAGCTGCGCCGCCGGTATAGACGGCCGTCGGGTCACGTGCCCGAAACTGCGGCACCTGCACGCCGTCTCCATCCGCCCTCCACAGGTGGGGCGCACCATGGTCCTCGTCAAGGAGGACACCATGAAACCACTCACCCGCACACTCGGCGCCATCGGCGCCACAACGGTCACCGCCGCACTGGTACTCGGACTCGCATTCAGCGACAACTCCGCCGCCAGCACCACCACACCCACCATCCCGACATCAGTGTCGATGCCCACGAATCAGATGCCCGAAATGGGCTCGATGATGACGGGCGACATGAACGCCATGGCGGACAACATGGGCTCGGCCGACATGTCGGACATGCATGCGACGATGCACCAGATGATGAAGGGCGTCGTCGACGATGCCGTCCTCGAGGAATGTGACGAGGCCCACGAGACCATGGCCGACTCGATGTCCACCATGCCGACCGGACCGGGCGGGACACAGCACGCCGAGCATCATGGAGGGACAGAGTCATGAACCATCGTCACCATCTGATGTGTCTCGTCGCCGCGGTCGGATTGGCCGTGGTGTTCCTCGTCGCCGGAGGCGGCGGGCTCGCGTTCGCCGGTTTGAGCCTCGCCCTGTTGATCTGCCCAGTGGTGATGGGCGGCGTGATGTGGCTCCTCATGCGCCAGCCCAGAGTGACACCCGACCGGAGAGACGATGAGTCACTCACGGAGCACGCATCGGCAGGGCCGCAATGACCCCGAGACCATTCGCGAGGACCGTCAGCTTCGCGCGGGCGGTCCTCGCCGTCGTCGGACTCGGCGCCCTCGGGCTGATTCGAGCAGCGAGCGCCTCCGACGCGAACCACGCCACGGCGGCAGCATCGGTCGTGCTGACCGACTTGGCGACCGTCACTCCGGCCATCGGAGCCGACTACCGGTACGCCGCCGAACACCTTGCCGAGTTCGCTGAGATTCCGTGCTATTGCGGCTGCGACGCGAGCCTCGGCCATCGGCACCTCGCTGACTGCTACGTCACCTCGACCGGTGCGTGGGACGCCCACGCCTCGGGCTGCGCTGTGTGTGGCTACGAGACAGCTGCCGCTCGCGAGCAACTCGCCACCGGCGTGCCGATCGCCGACGTCAGCACCTCGATCATCGATCAATTCGGACCACCCCCATCCCTCTTCCCCACTGGAGCAACGTCATGACGAACAGCACCACCCACCGCACGGCGCGCCCCCGCGCTCGCCGCAACTACTGGATCTTCGGCATCACCGCCCTGATCGTGCTCGGCTTCGTCACCGTGGTCGCCCTCGCAAGTGGTGGCTCCTCTTCGAGCACAGCAGCGGAGCCCACTGGTGAGGTCAACTCGATGGGCATGCCGATCGTTGCCACACCTGGATCTGGCAGTGGCGTCGCCGAAGGCGACGGGGTCACTGGGACTCCCGCCCTGTGGGCACTCGGACGCGTGCCCCTCGACGTGGCCGTGCGGCCCGACTGGCAACTTCAGAACACTGGCTCCCAAGCTTTGACGCTCGGCACACCTCACGTGCAGATCAACGAGGGCTGCTGCCCCGGCGCCCTCACCTACAACGGCCCAACCAGCCTCCAGCCCGACCAGTCCACGGAGCTCACCTTCGAGCTCTCGATGCACCCGGGCATGGACGGAGTCCACGACATGACGGTTCACGTGCCGGTGCAGTACGCCGACGGATCAGAATCAATCCTCGACCTGTCCGTCGCCGGCGACTTCCGGAACTGACACAACCGAGCTTCCGTCACATCCGTCACTGGATACGGTCAGAATTCGGTGGCGCGTTCGATGGCCTGACAGCAACGATCAGCGCTGACGAGCGGAATCTGGTGGGTGCCGGCCCATTCCTCATACGTGACGTGCGTGTGACGGTCCGCCAGTTCACGAAGGAAGGCCAAGTCGACGACCGGATCACGGTCGCCGCCGACGAACCGGAGTGGACACCTCATGTGGGCGACCCAGCCGGCTGTATCTGCGGCAAGGACCACTTGTTCGAGGGTCTCCGAGTACGAGGGCCACGTGTGCCGCACACCGGCCGCAGCGATCTCAGGCGGCAAGCTGGGGTGGGTCCACGCGGCAACCCTGGCCGCCAGTTCCCGGTGGTTGCACATCCACCGACAAGTTCGCTCGGCCGCATTTCCGGGCAGGACGAAGAGCCGGGCCATTGGACTGGTCGAGGCGACATGGCGCCGAGCGTCCACACGATTCCGGTACACGGGCGGGCCGAACGCTACGACGCTGCGGACCCGGTCAGGGTCGGTGACGGCGAACCGGATGGCGACCAAGGCGCCGAGCGAGTGCGCGCCGATCACGACCGGCTCGATGATCCCCAACTCGTCGAGCACCGAACGGATCGCGGCCACGTGATCGTCAGGGCCGAACGTCGTGCCGGCACCAGTCGAGCCTCCGAAGCCGAGCAGGTCGGGCACGATGAGGCGGTGCCCGCCGGCGAGACGGTCATAGGTTTTGCCCCAGTAGCTGCCCGAGCACACCAGGCCGTGGAGGAGCATCACCGGCGAGCCGTCCACGCCGTGGGTTCGTACCGAAAGCGACGCGATCCTCCTCACCTGACCGCTTGGCGGTGTCCAGTCCGACCGCCGAGCCCGAGCGCCGGCGTAGCCGAACCCAGTTGCCGCCGCGGCGCCGACAAGGGCCACTGTCGTTACCCGCCGGGTACTCACCCTCGGAGGTCGCTGGTCGCAGCGGTCGGACCGATCGAGTGGTGGCGGAGCACTGACGTCCAGTGAACCACGATCCTGCGCAGGGTGCGCTCGGGGGATCGGCGGAGCGGTACGGTTCGGGGTGGATGATGAACCGCCAGCGCCGACGTCTCCTCCCGGTAATCGCGCTCGCTGTCACCGTCGCCTTGACGGCGACGGGTTGCTCCGGCGCAGACACCGCTTCGAGTTCGGACACCGCCGAGGTGGCGGTGAGCGACGCCGCAGCACTCGACGGCGTGCGGATCGACGTACGCCGCGACCCTGGTTGAGGCTGCTGCAGTTCGTGGGTCGTGTACCTACGTTCGCATGGCGCCACGGTCGAAATGACTGACGACGTTGATCGCGCGTCGTTCAGGGAAGACAAGGGCATCGCCGACGAGGTGTCGTCCTGCCACACCGCCGAGGTCGACGGCTATGTCATCGAAGGCCACGTGCCCGCCGACGCGATCGAGCGGCTACTCGCCGAGCAGCCAGAAGCCGTCGGCTTGGCGCTGCCCGGAATGCCTTCCGACTCACCAGGAATGGGCGGAGACGAAACAAGCTGGATGGATCTACCCGAGGTGCTGATCAACGCAGACGGCACATCCGCAAGCTGGACGTACTGAACCGCATCGGCCGCAGCGCGCGTTCGCCAGCATGTCGACCGAACGGAACAGTCGTAGAGGCTCAGGCCGAGCACGTGTCTGAGGCTCGTCGTGGCGGAATTTGGTGTGAGCATCGTTGCTTGTGCTCTGGCGTGCAATCGATCTCGTCGGGATCGTGCGTGACGAATCCGTCCCTGAACCGTTGGTGCCCGTTCTCTGATGCTTTCCTCGCGACCCCACGCAGCATTCACCTTGCTTTCTAGTTGCAATGTGCATCTAGAAAGATGTATGTTGCAACTATGTCGCGGCCGCTGAGTGAACAACTCGCTCAGAACTTCGTCGGATTCATCCACGCCTTCGGAGTACTTCGCACCGACACGACACCATGCGGCCAACCCATGTCGGTTTCAACTGCGCACGCCCTGTGTGAACTCGCGACCGGACCAATACTCAATCAACGCGCTCTGGCGAAGAGACTCGGTCTGACGACGAGCACGGTCAGCCGATTGGTCGACCAGCTCGTAGAGAAAGGGTGGGCGGAGCGGTGTGTCGACGAAGACAGCACCGACACCCGAGTTCGACTCGTCGCACTCACGCCAGACGGTAATCGAGTCGCTGGTCAGGTGTTGACCGCACGCGCTGAGCGATTCGCTCGCCTCCTCGACGCGGTGCCGCCGCACAAACAATCCACCGTGGTCGAAGCCCTCCATCTCTTGAAAGCAGCAACCGATGCCCTCGGATAGACCTGCAATAGCGCCCTACCTGATCGCAGTGGTCCTGTTCACGTTCACTGCGTGCGGAAGCGAACAAGCAAGCCTCGCCGATCGCCAGGCAGCCGTCGCCGAAGCAGGAAGCGAGGTGATGCCGTTCAACCTCGACGAGACCACCCACATCTTCACCGACACGGCAACCGGCGGGGTCCAAGATGTTGTGGCTGACGACAAGACGGAGCAGACAAACATCGAGCTGATCCGTCGGCATCTTCAAGACGAGGCAGCGAAATTCCGAGTCGGCGACTTCTCAGACCCAGAAGCTACTCACGGGCCAGAAATGCCCGGGCTCTCCATCCTCAAGGAGCGATTCGGCGAGATCTCCCTCACATTGACCGAGACAGACCTCGGCGCAACGATCACCTACAGCACCGACGATGCCGAGGTGGTTGATGCAATCCACGCCTGGTTCTCCGCGCAAACGAGCGACCACGGCGATCACGCCGAGTAAGCACCAGTTCAGCCGCGACGGATCCGGCGGCGTCGAATTGGGTAGCGTTTGGGTAGCAAACGCGGCGGAACTAGCCGGATTCAACGTCACTCGGCGTACGACCCACCTTCGCGAACCCTTATTCCACGGGCTTTGACGGAATCGTCACCACCGGCTGGACGGCCGGGGGGCCTTTCCTAAACCGTGTGTCGCAGGTCCGATTCCTGCCAGGGGCGCCACAAAACACCAGCTAGATTATTTGTGGCTCGCAACGATGAATCTGAAAATCCCGTTTGGGAAGCATTTGCGGTCGGCGTCGGCACTAGGCACGCAAGACCATGAGACATGCGTCGTCGTTCGTGTCGCTGAGGGGGATGTGCAGCAGTTGGTCGACGAAGCCGTCGAGAGTGTCTACGGTGCGTGCGGCAGCTGCTGCGTTCAAGCGCAGTCTTTCGAGCGATTCGTCGAGCGTGCTCCGGCGTTGCTCGTACATGCCGTCTGTGCAGAACACGACTGTGTCGGCGGGGTCGAGGACCAGTGATTGCGTTGGTGGAGCGAGGGTTGCGAACCCGAGCGGTGCCCCGGGCTGCATCGGCGCGAAGAAGGCGTCGTCGCGGCGCACGATGAGTGGTGGGGGATGGCCTGCCGAGGCGTAGGTGAGCCGCCGGTCTGCGGGGCAGTATCGGGCATCGAGCGCAGTTGCGATCTGGCCGGAGTCCTGGAACGCTCGGCTTGCGAGCTGCAGGGTTTGCGCAGGTGCGTGACCCTCGAGGAGGTAGGCGTGTATGTGCGCCTTGAGGCGCGTCATGTTCGCAACTGCGGCAAGGCCGTGGCCTGAGACGTCACCGATGGTCAGCGCTATTTCACCTTGGGCTGTCGGCATCCATTCGTACCAGTCACCTCCAACGTTGGCGGAGCGGTATCGGCCGGCGAGTTGCAGTCCGGGTGGAACCGCGACCGGTGGGGGAGCAACGATGTTCTGGATTGCGATCGTCAGTTGCTCGAGGGAGGACTCTTGTGAATCGATCGTCGTCAGCTGTTGAATCTCGGTCGCTGCGAAGGCCAGCAAGTCTTCAAGGGCACTCGCGAGATGTTGGGGCCATACGGTGGCGTGATCGTTGTAGACGCAGAGCGCTCCGAGCATGACGCCATCAGCGCCACGCAGAGGTACGCCAAGATACGACCCGACTTTCCCTGCGGACACTGGTCGCAGTTCCCGCACCCACCCGTGCCGTGACGTGTCATCGATGATCACGCTCCGACCGGCAGCCATCGTTATCGAGCACAGACTGTCCTGTTTCGGGGTGCCGTCGAGCGAATGCGCCGTTCCGTGTGCGACCGGCACGTATTGGGCGTCGCCGATCAAAGAGATCTGCGCGAACGCGCTCTGCGCAAAGATGGCAGCGAGATCAACGACGCGCTGCATGGTTGCTGATCGAGCAAGAGCTGTGCGGTCGAGCCGTTCGACAAGAGTGGAACGCGCCGGATCGGAGAGCACCGTCCAGTCAAGAGCGGGCAGGTGATCGACGGAGAGAGCAGATGCGGACTGGTCGTTGCTCATCCGTTTCTCCAATGTGTCGGACGCGATCGTGACGACTCAGCGTTGCCGGGTTCTGCAGCTCAGGGAGTGCACCGCAATCATTACCACGAGCGGCTGCGTTATTCGACGCGAGGTATCACGAGTTCGCTAGCGTGCGGCTGTTCGACCCAGCCGCACGCGGGCATGGGAGTGGGCCTGGTCGCAACGATGGCAAGTTCGACGGCGCGCCGAGCGTGACCGATCTGATCGCAGCTCTCAGCAACGCCTGACGAAGGTGGGCTCACCTCGCCGACATCGACGAGCCTGTCAGCGTTGGTCGAGGATCCGAGCGGTCGTCGAGAACGTCGGCGAGGCGGCGCCGATCGAGCTCCGCAGAAATTGTCGTTTCGAGGTGGGCGTCGCAGGGCAAAGTTGGCGTGCCGCCCCAGACCATGGCGGATGTTGGAGAGGCGCAGATGAAGAGGCGGAGCAAGACTTTCCCTGCCGAAACCAGCAGCGTGCGCGACGCAAGAGACTTCGTGAGCGACGTAATCAGCGACCTTGGTCGAGACGTGCCGGACGCCATTCTTCTCACGAGCGAGTTGGTGTCGAACGCCGTCGAGCACGCGTCGACCGAGATCGAGGTTGTCGTCTACGTCGATGTCGAGACGTTGCGTGTCGAAGTGCACGATGGCTTCACCATGACCGAGGCGTTCCGTGTGCTCACAGAGACCGAGGTCCAAACAGTCGACAGCCGGGCTCGGCAGGGTCGCGGCTTGGTGATGGTCCGGGGTACAGCGGCCAGGTTCGGCGTGCTCGACAAGGGTGTAGACGGCAAAGCGGTCTGGTTCGAGATGCTGCGGGCGTGACCGCTCGAGTTCCAACCTGATCAGTAACCCCTCCCTGATGACCTTCATCCGATGGTGGGCACCTCCTTACACATGGCCAGTGGCCGACAATGACATTCCAGTAGCGTTCGATCCGGGCGAGGTCGTCGGTTTCCGTGCGCTGGAAGCGTGGGTGTTGGTGACATCGGCCTCGATGCGGTCGGGATCGCGCACTCATCACCCAACGAATCAACGAAGGCTGGTTCGGTGCGCTCCGCCCTGCGGTCAATGTTCGGCACAGCGCTGACGTCGCGGGCCATTCCTCGTCGGCCGACCGCGCGGTAACGCTCCGCAGAATCACTGCCTGACAACCGTCCAGGCCACTCAGTATCGGCCCACGCCGAGTGCCCGGGAATCCGCGCCGGTCGGGGGCGCTCGGTTGGACAGCGGTCCTGAGGCCCAACACGTGGGCCTCGATCGAGTTCGCCTGGCCGACGGCGAGAGGTTCGGCATCTGGGGCGAGTTGTCCGAGCGCGGGCGGCGTCGGATCCGCCGTCAGTGCACCAAGGTGGCCGGCGGCACCATCACCGCCTGATCGGTCTGTTGCGATTGGTAGCGTCGAACGACTCCGTCGGGTCGCGCCTCAGTCGCACGCAACAACGAGGTAGCGTGTCGGGATGCCAGGTGGACCCGAGCTGATAATCATCTTGGTCGTGGTGCTCGTGCTCTTCGGCGGCTCGCAGCTGCCCAAGCTTGCCCGTAACCTCGGCAAGGCCCAGAAGGAATTCAAGGACGGCATGACGGACGCCGAACGGGCCGAGGTCGCCAAGCCCAGCGACGCCAGCTCGACCGCATCGACCTCGTCAACTGACGACACCAGGTAGTCGTCGCCTCGTAGGGCTACCGGGCTCGACCGGCGCCAAGTCTGTCGGGCCGCGGAGGCCTCGAATTCGTTGCGGTTCGCGCACTCAGAATTGGCGGTGACTTGCGTCGCTGATGCCCGAGTGGCTTGCACTCACCGGCTTCTGTGCCGTGATGCGGTGCCCCAGGCATCGGTGGCGCGTTGAGTTTCCACGAAATGCGGCGGCGCCGGGGCCGAGCAGTTCCAATGTTCGAGAACTCCCGATGTTTGGAACGTGGAGCGGAAGGGAAACACGGCGCAACTGGCCCGTGAGCCGGTGAGCGGTGCCCTGAACCCTGGCGGCGCGTGATTTCCATCAATGTCCCCCTTGTGTCAGGTGCACGCTCCCCGAGTGGTGTTCTTTGCGGAAGTTCGGGACCAACCACGAGGAGACACCATGACCATCGACGACCGCCGCCTCGGCGAGTTGCTCACCGAGTCCAACGACCTCCACCACGACGCGCTGCGCACGATGCCAGCGACGCTGTCGGATGTCCGAGACTACGCCCACGAGTCCGGCGACCGCCGACCCGAACCCGCCGAACTCGAAACCTTCAACCGCCGCCGGATGCAAGCTGCGACTCACATACGTGACAGCAACGGTGCACGACTCGTCGGCGGAGCGGCGCTCGTCGGAGCTCTTGCCACGCTGGTCGGCCGTCCAGCGTTGGCCGATCAAGCCCTCGACATCCAGATGCTCCAGACGGCATCTTCGCTCGAACGTTTGGCGGTCAACACCTACAAAGCTGCGCTGGGTCTGCCATTCATCGCCAGCGGAAACGCGACCGTCAAGGCGTTCGCTGAGACCACGATGTCACAGCACGACGAGCATCGCCAGGCGTTCCAGGCGCTCACCGAGAGCATGGGAGCAACCGCACAGGACGAACCGAACCCGGTCTTCCAGAAGGTCGTGGACGAGGCAGTTCCCACGCTGATGACCCCGATCGATGTCGTCAACCTGGCCGCAGCGCTCGAGGAGGTCGCCACCGAAACCTACCTGTTCGATCTGACCATGTTCGAAGACACCGCTGCGAAGGAATTGATGGGCAGTGTGATGGGCGTCGAGTGTCAGCACCTCGCGGTCTTGCTTGCCGTCGCCGCTCTGCTCGACGGTGGCGGCGAAGCCTTGATCATGATCCCAACCGATGTTGCAGCACTGCCTGCGGCCGCCGGGAGCGTCGCCTTCCCCGAGCCTTTCAACACGATCAACGACGCCAACGTCGCCCCAGCTGAATCAGGAGCCGTGTCATGACCACCGAATCGAATCCCCAATTGCCGCCCCTCGAACGTCTGCAATCAACGACGCTGAGTCGCCGCAAGCTGATCTTCACGACTGGGACCGCAGTGTTCGGCGCCGCGCTGCTCGCGGCGTGTGGCAGTGATGCGAACGACAGCGCCGACGGCACCTCCAACTCCGGCACGAGCGCCGGTACGACCCCCGACGCCACAACGGGCACGACGGCTGCACCTGGTACGACGGCGGGTGAGGAGGCTCCCGCCACGACGGATGGTGAAGCCACTGGCGATCTCGCGATCGCGCAGCTCGCCGCCGGTCTCGAAGTGCTCGCCGTGTCGACATACCAGTCGGCTGCCGACGCAGCTGGCAGCGGAGCGCTCGGCGAAGTGCCACCCGCTGTCGGCGAATACGTCGCCACTGCGCTCGCGCATCACCAAGCACACCTCGACGCCTGGAACAAGGTGATCACCGCAGCCGGTTCCGACGAAGTCACCGAACCGAACGCCGAACTCGCCCCGGTCGTCGCAGAACAGTTCGCAGGAGTCACCGACGTCATCGGTGCGGCCAAACTGGCACTGGAGTTGGAGATGGTCGCCTCCCATACCTACCTGACCGCGATCCCACTGCTCGAGGCCCCCGAGGCCATCGAACTCGCGGGATCGATCCAGATCGTCGATCAGCAGCACCAGTCGATCCTGCTCTTCGTGCTCGGGGAGTACCCGGTGCCCGACGTCTTCCAGAAGACCGACAAGTCTGCAGCATGAGCCGGCGGGTGGTGCCTGGGTCTTCCCCTGAGCCAGGCACCTCCCGAGGTGCATTGCGAGCTCGACGTCATCATCGTTCGCAAGACGCAGCGTGAAATCCCTGCCGAATACAACAGTGACAGCGCTCGCCGCGATCGTGACGATCGCGGCGAGCGGGTTCGCCGTCGGGGCGGCAACCATGTCCGACAGTGACTCACGTCCTGACGAACGAACCTCCGACCCTGGCCCTGTCCCGTCGACCACGTCGAGCTCTCCGAGTGGGTCGAGCGTGGCACCACCGCCGAGCGCCTCGGACCTCGCCATCACGATCGCCAAGTTCGCTTTCGACCCGCCTGAGATCAGTGGGGTCATCGGCGACACCGTGACGTGGACCAACGAAGACGACGTGACCCACAACGTTTTCACCTCCGACCAACTGCTGGCGTCCGCCGATCTCGAACGCGGCGACACCTACTCCATCGTGCTGGAAGACGCGTCGGTAATCGACTACTACTGCGACATCCATCAATACATGCGTGGATCCATCACGGTCGCACCATGAACCGCCCAACAGTGCTCAGAGCAGCAGTCGCCATCGGCTCGCTCGTCATCGGTGTCGTTCACTTGCGTCTTTACCTGGACGCCTATCGAGACGTCCCGATCGAGAACCTCGGCCGCAGCTTCGTGCTGAACGCGATTGCCGCTACGTTCGCCGCCGTCATCGTGCTCGTCGTTGCGAGCCGATGGGCGATCCTCGTTCCACTCATCGTCGCCAATGCCACATTGGTTGCGTTCGGGCTCAGCCGCACCGACCGTGGCATCCTCGGCTTCACCGAGCAAGGCTGGAGACCCACACCCGACGCCGCCGTTGCGGTACTCGCCGAGATCGTGACCGCTGTCTTGTGCGTCATGGCACTCGCATCCCGCCACACGAAGAACAGCGACTGACCCACCAGCCAGCCGATCGACCGTCGCAACTCCGACTCCCAGGCAACGTCACCGATCCGAGCCAACAGGTCCTCCACGCTGCCTCCAACGGCACAACGGGTTTCGGCTCCACCGGGGGCAGAGGGCACGGCGCTCTACTCTGTCCTTGGTTCGTGGTAGAGGCGCCACGCGCAAAGGGTCCAGGTGGCCACCGCAGCGAGCTACACGAGGGACTCTCTCCAGACCAGCCCGTCGCACGACGGCGAGAACGGTTGTTCCGAGCTCGGTGCGTACATGAACCGACCACGGTCGCCGCGATCCCGATCGAGCAGTCGATTGATCGTCCGGGCGCCTATTGCGCACACCAACCCGATCGCAACAACTGCGACATGACGCTGCGTGCGATTCACGAGCAGAGTGTGACTGCCGAATAGGTCGGCACCTGCCTTCAACCGATCGCGCCAGGCGAAATGTCGCGATGGTGAACTATCAGACCGCCACATTTTCGCACGCATAATCCCGGGCGACGCGGCGACCGAGGCGTGCGATATCTACCCTTATGCAGTGCTCGATATTCGCTGGCATTCTGGTTGCTACGAGGCGTTGACGGACTGCCCGTAACGCTGGCGGGCTGCCTCGCCCGAGGTGCCGACCATGGCACCGATCGATGCCCAGGAGTGCCCGCTGTGACGGGCGCGAACAACGGCATCACCGAGCACGCGTTCTGCATCGGCTCGGGCAAGGAACGCTTCTCGGACGAGACGAAGATCCATGGCGTCGTGAATGTCGTCGCCAGGCTCGTGAGTCTCGAATCGGGCGGCGAGTTCGTCGGCGTGGTCGAGGATCTCTTGGGCGGTGCGGGGCATGGCGGTCACCTCAGGTACTTGGGTCGGGCGGGAATGGCGTGGATGATGATCGGGGCGTCGCTGGTGTCCGCATCCACGTTCACAAGGTAGCTTGCGCATCCGGGTTATCGCAAGTTGCCTTGCGTACGTGCCCGACGATGGCGCACGCACGCCCGACCAATCAGTGACCATCTTCGCCCGAGCGACGCGTGCCGAAGAAAGAGTCTGCCCACATGGCGCAGCCGGATCCGGTGGCGTCGAATTGGGTAGCGTTTGGGTAGCAAACGCGGCGGAACTACCCGGATTCGACGTCTTTCGGTGCATGATCCGTCCCCGGAGACCCCTATTCCGCGGGCTTTGACGGAATCGCCAACACGTGCCGGACGGCGGGGGGTCCTTTCCTGAACCGTGTGTCGCAGGTCCGATTCCTGCCAGGGGCACTGCAACACACCTGTAAGACC
>JANPKU010000028.1:0-1859 GCA_031426215.1 Actinomycetes bacterium | reverse complement strand
CAGCGATCGGTCACCTAGTACAGGGGTAACGGCCTGTCGCCGGGAGTTTAGGGGCTCTACGCGACTGGGTGTGGGGTCGGGTGAGGTGAGGCTCGTTCGATAGGGGGTCCACCGGCGCGGTCCAGGGCCTCGCCATTCTGCAGATGTCTGACGTCTGTCGAAAGGGAGGCCCTTGTCCATGGAACACGGTAGCGATGATGCGACCGCGCTCGTCGGAGTGCCCGAGCTGGTCGTGCGCGCACAGGTGCAGCGCGACGGTGAGTGGTGGTTGGCGGTGGAGACCGAGGCGGATCGGGCGTGGTGCCCGGACTGTGGGGTACGTGCGGTCGGGCATGGCCGGTCACGGGCGGTGGTGCGGGATCTGCCGATTGCTGGGACGCCGACGGTGTTGGTGTTCGCTCGCCGCCGGTGGCGGTGTCCGGAGGTGTTGTGTGCGATGCGGACGTGGTCCGAGCACGTCGACGCTGTCGCGGCGCGGGCGTCGTTGACCGAACGAACCCGGCGCCGGTTGGCGGAGATGGTGAACATCGACGGGTTGTCGATCGCGGCTGCCGCGGTTGAGTTCGGGGTCGGTTGGCACACCGCGCACACTGCGGTCGCGGACTACACCGATCCCGTCGTTGATGACCCGGATCGGCTCGAGGGCGTGGCCGGGATCGGGGTGGACGAGAAGCGGTTCTTGAACGCCACCGCGACCCGGCGCACGGTGTTCACGACTCAGATCGTCGACCTGGACCGGCACCGCCTGTTGGACGTGATCGAGGGCCGTTCGCGTGACGTGCTCGCCGGCTGGCTCGCCGAGCGTGGCAGCGTGTGGTGCGCACAGATCACGCTCGCCACCTTGGATCCTGCCGCTGGCTATCGGTTGGCGCTCGTCGAGCATCTCGCGAACGCGACGCTCGTGGTCGATCACTTCCACGCGATCAAGCTCGCCAACACCGCGATCGACGACGTTCGACGACGCGTCCAGCAGACCACTGTCGGGCATCGCGGCCGCAAGGGCGACCCGTTGTATCGGGCCCGCCGCGTGTTCCTGACCGGCTTCGACCGCCTGTCGGACGAACGGATCGCCTGGATGTTCGACATGCTCAACGCCGGTGATCCCGACGGCGAAGTCGCCGCCGCGATCTTGGCCAAGGAACTGCTCCGCGAGGTCTACACCGCCGCCGATGTCGCCCACGCCCACCGCCGGCTGATCGTGTTCTTCCAACACTGCGCCGACGCCGACGTGCCCGAACTGAACAGGCTCGCCCGCACCATCGACCGCTGGTCCAACGAGGTCCTCGCCTACCACACCACCGGCCGAGCCTCGAACGGCCGCGTCGAGAACATCCACATGCTCGCCGAGAAGATCCGACGCAACGCCCACGGCTTCGCCAACCACGTCCACTACCGACGCCGTCTCATCGGGCGCCTCGGCATCAAATGGACTACCGTCCCAACTCGCAGAATCCGAGGCCGTCAACCACGCTCAGTCGCGTAGAGCCCAATATGTACGCACGGCTCTCGGAGGCCACCAAGTCGTATGGGAGCGATCTTGGGAGCTTGATGAAATACAACTCACTCGCCGTTCCGCGCCTTTCCCACTCTTGCTTGGTCTCGGCGATCCACTCCCTTCGGGCTTCCCAGCTGTCTGCGAACCGCGGCCATGGTCGATGCAAAGTTTAGATCGTCGCCGAGCAGATGTGATTGGCGGTGGATGAAGACCGTATCGACCTTGAGCGATTCGCTCAAGACCACTTCAAACTCGCCTGCGGGGTCCGCGCCGTAGATCCTACCGAGCGAATCTTCAACGTCCGACGGATCGTCATGGATCACAAGGCAGGGAAAGGCCTCCACCAACTGATCGCGGGTTTGGC
>JANPKU010000027.1:0-5051 GCA_031426215.1 Actinomycetes bacterium | reverse complement strand
ACATCGCCGACTACGACAACATTCGCCTCGACCGCGATCAGATGGTCGTGGCGGTCGCATTCGTCCCTGACGACACCCACGTGCCGATGCCACCGTGGGCTCCCGAGCTCCCGGCGCAGGGTCAGATCGACTCCGGGGTGGTCAATCCGAACGCCTCGATCCCGACGGGTTCCGTCACCGGCGACAGCACGCCTGGCGACAGCACGCCTGTCGACAGCACGCCTGGCGACAGCACGCCGAGCAACTCCACCGCTGACGTTCCCGCCACCACCGAGGGCTGATGCGCGCCGTCGTCCTGGTCGGCGGTTTCGGCACACGGTTGCGTCCGCTCACCCTGAGCGTCCCCAAGCCGATGCTGCCGATCGGTCACGTTCCGATGATCGCCCGACTCCTCGACCGGCTCGGGCGCGGCGGGGTCACCGAGGTCGTCCTGGCGCTCGGGTTCCGACCCGAACCGTTCGTCGAGGCCTTTCCCGACGGCCGATGTGGCGACGTCGCACTGGTCTACGCAGTCGAACCCGAACCGCTCGACACCGCGGGAGCAATCAAGTTCGCCGCAGAGTTCGCCGGGATCGACGACACGTTCGTGGTGGCCAACGGTGACGTGATGACCGACCTCGACGTGGCAGCGCTGGTCGAAACCCACCGCTCCTTCGGGGCCGAGGCGACCCTGCACCTCATCGGCGTCGACGACCCCTCGGCCTTCGGTGTGGTCGATCTTGCCGAGGACGGGTCGGTGCGGGCGTTCGTCGAGAAGCCCGCACCCGGAACCGAGCCGAGCAACCTGATCAACGCCGGCACCTACGTGTTCGAACCGTCGGTACTTGCCCGTATCCCCGCAGCGACGAAGGTGTCGGTCGAGCGGGACACCTTCCAACGGATCGTCGCCGACGGTGGTCTCTACGGTGTCGCCACCGATGACTACTGGATCGACGCCGGCGTGCCCACGTTGTACCGGGCGGCCAATCTCGACCTGCTCGACGGCAAACGCCGCACCGAGCGCTGCGATGCCATTGCGCCGTCGGCCCAGGTCGCTTCCGACGCCGTGGTCCGTCGCAGCATCGTGGGTGACCGCGTGCGGATCGCTGCCGGTGCGTCGGTGGTCGACTCGGTGCTGCTCCCCGGAGCCACTGTGGCTGCCGGCGCCACGGTCGAGCGATCGCTCGTGATGGGTTCCGTCGGACGCGACGCGGTGGTGCGCGACTCGATGATCGGTGCCGAGGGCCACGTCGCCGACGGCGACACGTTGCTCGACGCCACAGCGCCCACCGCCGAGTGACGGCCGGATACGACGTCGTGATGCCGGCGCTACGGTCACGTTCGTGAACGTCGTCGTCATCGGAGGAGCCGGCTTCATCGGCTCGCACCTCGTCGACCGGTTGCTCGCTGAAGATCACACCATCGATGTCATCGACAACCTCACCGTTGGCTCGCTCGCCAACTTGGCAGCGGCGCGTTCGTCGGGCGGGTCATTGCGAATCAACCACCTCGATGCAGGTTCGGCCGAGGCCGAGTCGTTGATCGGACAGCGACATCCTGACGTCATCTTCCATCTTGCGCTGCTCCCTCGCCACGATGCAGCAGTGACGGCACAGGGCGGTGCCTTCGTGTCCGCACTCGCCACGCTCGAGGCCGCCCGGCGTCACGGTGTCGCCAAGGTCATCGTCGCCCTTCCGGCGTCGGCGATCTATGGACATCCGACCTCGAAATCGCTCCCCGTCAAGGAGGGCGAGCCGTCGCAGCTCGAACCACGTGCTGTCCGCGGTGTCGTCGCCTGCTCGATCATCGACCTGCTCGTGTCGTATCGCGATCTCCATGCGATCGAGTTCACGGCGTTGGCGCTCGGCAGTGTCTACGGCCCTCGTCAGCGAGCGACTGGAGGCGTGGTCGCTGCATTCCTCGATGCGGCGGTCAGCGGCCGGGTACCCATCGTGTCCGGCGACGGTCGTCAAACTCGCGATTTCGTCTTCATCGATGACGCCGTCGATGCACTGGTGCGTTCCGGGAGCCGCGGAAGCGGTTTGGTCATCAACATCGGAACCGGTGAGCAGACCTCGATCACCGATCTCTGGTCTCGGGTCGATGCGCTGCACGGTGGTGGCAACCCGATCGCACCGTCGCGAGGACCTGGGCGCCTCCACGAGTTGCAGCGCTTCGCGGTGTCAGCCGTGCGGGCCAGGATCCATCTCGGGTGGTCGCCGTGGACGGGGCTCGACGAGGGCCTCGTCCGACTCGTCGAGTGATCGCAGCGGAACGGCCGCCCGATCGGGAGGCTCAGGTCACCGAGGTGAGCGTGTCAAGGGCGAGCTGACGAGCGATCTCGGGTGTCGACATCACGGTCTGGGTGACGACGCAGCGCATGCCGGTGGCCTCGACGGCGCCGACGAGATGGGCATCGACTGCGTCGATCACCAGTGTGGAGGCAATCGAAGAGTAGAGCCGGGCGACCCCGACGACGCTCGGTTCGTGGCCGAGTTCGACGAGCATTCGGTCCGCCGGTCCCTTCAGTGCGGCTCCTCCGACGATCGGCGAGATCGCGACCACGCTGCCGCGCCGGCCGGCGAGCAGTTCGTCGACGCCGGCAAGCGACCGGATCGGCCCGATGGACACCAGCGGGTTCGACGGAGCGATCACCACCGACGTGGCCCCCGCCAATGCCCGGTGGGCCGTTTCGGACAATCGTGCTTCACCGTCGAAACGGATCGAGCTGACCGGCACACCGTGGCGGAGACGGACGAAGTAGTCCTGGAACGAGATCTCGCTTCCGTCGGCAATCGTCACCAGCGTCGACAAGCGTTCGTCCGACATGGGGACGATGTCGATGGCAATGTCCCACGCTCGGCGGATCTCGTCGGTCACGTCGGTGAGCGTGGCGCCCTCGCCGAGACGGGCGGTGCGGTAGAAGTGGGTGGCGAGGTCGCGGTCGCCCAGGTTGAACCATCGGGGAGCGGCTGCCGACCCTTCGGGCCGCACCGCCTCGAAGCGCCCGAGAGATTCCATCGCCCGCCAGGTCTCGTCGACGAGTCCCCATCCTCGCTCGGGATCGATCGCTCCGGCGAGGGTGTAGGTGATCGTGTCGAGATCCGGTGAGATCGCGAGCCCGTGCAGCGAGCAGTCGTCGCCGGTGTTGACCACCGCCGTGATCGACGACGGGTCGTCCACGGCATCGATCAGGCCACGAAGGAACCGCGCGGCGCCGACACCCCCACACAACACGGCGATGGATGTCGGTTCAGGCACGGCCAGCCAACTCGCCGTACATCGAGTGGTACTGCTCGGCAGTCGCCGCCCAGGAAAATCTCGCCACGTTGGCGCTGCCACGTCGGATGAGCTTGGCGTGCATCTCGTCGTTGGTCACGATCCAGAAGAGGTTCGCAGCGAGCGCCTCGACGTCGCGTGGCGGGCTCAGCAGTGCAGCGGCGCCGGCGATCTGCGGGATCGAGCCCGCTGTGCTGGCAACGACCGGGGTGCCGGCCTGCTGGGCTTCGAGGATCGGAAACCCGAACCCCTCGTCGAGCGATGGATACGCGAGGGCCCGTGCATGGGTCAGCAGCCACCGTTTTGTGGCGGCATCGACGATGCCGGTCCGCACGACTCGTTCGGCAGCGTCGGACGGGAGACGAGCGATCGCTCGATCGACTGCGGCGACGTCGTTGCCGGCAGCACCGGCGATGACGAGGCGGACCGTGGCCTGCTCGCGAGCGAGACGGCCGAACGCGTCGACGAGCGTCGGCAGGTTCTTGCGGCGCTCCATCGTTCCGACGGAGAGGATGAACTCGGGCAGATCCGGCAGCCCGGCTGGCGCCTGTGTCATCGCAGGAGTGACATCCGCAGGTGGCGGCCCGAGCAGGATCGTGCGGACCCGCTCGGTGCCGAGCAGCTCACGGACCCGTCGCGTGGTGGCATCCGAGCTGGTGACCACATGGGCGCCGTCGGCCACGGCCCGGCGCAACACGGCCGCCGCTCTGCGGACATCGGGGTCGGCGTCCTCGGGATGGTCGAGGAACCAGCAGTCGTAGACCGACACGATCCGTGGGCAACGCGTCGGCGGCACGACGTAGTTGGTGCCGTGGACCACGTCGGGATGGCCCAGCCACCGATCCACCGCAACACCTGACCGCGCCCACGCTCGCACTGCCACCGCCGCCGGCATCGGGATGCGGCGTTCCGATGATCGCAAGCGTGCGCGGGCACTCGTCACATATCGCTCGAGTTCCAGTCCGTCTCGCTCTGCCAGTGCGTCGACGGTCCATGCCACGGCGTTGCCGACACCGGTACGTCGGCCGTGGGTCGGCCCGACATCGATCGCCACTCGTAGCATGCGGATCCCGAGCGTACCTGCGAGGTCTGGGCGCCGAGCCGTAGACTCGACCGCCTTATGCCTACAGCGTTTGTCACCGGGATCACTGGCCAGGATGGTCAGCATTTGGCCGAGTTTCTGCATTCGCAGGGCTATCACGTGTTCGGGATGGTGAAGGGTCAGAACAATCCTCGGGTGGAGGCGTTGCAGCACGAGATGCCGTTCATCGAGTTGGTGTCGGGTGATCTTGCGGATTTGCCGTCGATCGTGTCGGCGATGGAGGCGTGTCAGCCTGACGAGGTGTACAACTTGGGTGCCATCAGCTTTGTGGCGTTGTCGTTCTCGCAGGCGGAGTTGACGGCGAACATCACCGGTTTGGGTGTGTTGCGCATGTTGGAAGCAGTCCGGATGGTGGGCGGTTCGCAGAACAATCCGATCCGGATCTATCAGGCGTCGTCGTCGGAGATGTTCGGTGAGGTGCGCGAAACGCCGCAGACCGAGTTGACACCGTTCCATCCGCGTAGCCCGTATGGGTGTGCGAAGGTGTTCGGTCATGACATCGTGGTCAACTATCGCGAGTCCTACGGTCTGCACGCGTCGTCCGGGATTCTGTTCAATCATGAGGGCCCGCGGCGCGGGTTGGAGTTCGTGACCCGCAAGGTCACCAACGCGGTCGCTCGGATCAAGTTGGGCTTGCAGGACGAGATCGTCCTCGGGAATCTGGATTCGAAGCGTGACTGGGGCTACGCCG
>JANPKU010000026.1:0-2246 GCA_031426215.1 Actinomycetes bacterium | reverse complement strand
GCTGAACACGCCCGCCACCCTCCTCCACCCTCCGTTCTCGTGAACAAGATGCGCACAGAGGACGCACCTTGTTCACGAGAATGGTGGGAGGAGCTCAGTCGAGGTGGTCGGGGAAACCGAAACGGGCGAAGGCCTCGGTGTCGAGAAAGGCATGAATCGCCTCGACACGGTCGTCGCGCAACTCCAGCACCTGCAGCGCCCACGGAGTGTGGCCACCCGCCGCATCGACCCGGTACTGGGCAAAGGCGGGGCAACCGTTCGCCTCGCCCGCCAGCAGCCGTGAGCCCGTGCAGCCGATGCCTGCGCCTGTGTACCAGGCGACGAGATCGTCGCGACCCTGCAGCCACATCGCGTACGGCGGCATCGTCTGGATCACGTCGTCGTGCAGCAGAGCGGCCAGAGCGTCCATGTCGTAGCGCTCGAAGGCGTCGACGTAGCGGGCGAGGAGTCGCTGCTGCTCGTCGGACAGCGGCACGGTCGGCGTTCTCGCCGGTGCCTGCGCGAGGGTGCTGCGGGCTCGTTGCAGCGAACTGTTCACCGAGGCAGGCGACGTGTCGAGCAGCTCAGCGACGTCGACGGCCGACCAACGGAAGACGTCGCAGAGCACCAAGGCAGCGCGTTGCGTGGCGGGGAGTTGCTGGAGTGCGCTGACGAACGCAAGACGGATCGTGTCACGCCCGGCGACGATGTCTGCCGGGTCGCCGCCAAGATCGATGACCGACGAATCCTGGATCGGCGTGATCCAGCTGCTCTCGGGAAGCACATCGGCGAGGTGAACCGGATCAGGCGAACGCGCAGGACCGAGGTCGATCGGGCGGGCCCGGCGCTGCGGGCTGCGGCCCATGTCGGTGCACACGTTGGTGGCGATCCGGTACAGCCAAGTGCGCACGCTGGAACGACCCTCGAACCGATCAGCGGCCTGCCAGGCGCGCAGCATCGTCTCCTGCACCGCGTCCTCGGCCTCCGCGCCGGATCCGAGCATCCGATAGCAGTAGCCGGTCAGTTCACGCCGGTGGGCCTCCAAGTCGTCGACGTCCAGGGCGGGCTCGGACAGGGTCATGTCACGCATCGTAGATCTCCTCTGCGAGGGGTCGGGTCGGGAGGGAGCGATCGTGACCGCTCGGATCTGCGTCGGCGGCCGGGCACTCGCCCAGCACGTCATCGAGGCCCGCAAGATCGAGGAGCGAACGCAGTTCGGGATCGGTGCCGACGAGGTGGACTCGACAACCGAGACCTCGTGCGACCACGGCGAGCCGGCACAACTCGTCGACCGTTCGCAGATCGACGACGGTCATGACGGCGCCGCGTCAGCGGCCGCCTGCACCGCCGCGATGTCGATCTTCGTCATCGTCATCATCGCTCGGAAGGCACGAGCTGCCCGGGACGGATCCGGATCCGACATCATCGCCCCGAATTCGTCGGGGCACACCTGCCACGACAAGCCGTAACGATCTTTGAGCCATCCGCATTGCGATGTCTCACCACCGGCGGACAACGAGTCCCAGTAGTGGTCGACCTCACTCTGGTCGGCGCAATCGACCAGCAGAGACACTGCCTCGGTGAACCGGAACTGCGGGCCACCGTTGATCGCGGTGAACGGCGTGCGGTCGAGATGGAAGTCGACAGTGACGATGCTCCCCGCCGGCCCGGGACTGTCATCCGGGTAGTAGGCGACACGAGAGATCTCCGAGTTCGGAAAGACCGCACAGTAGAACTCGGCCGCCTCCAACGCCTCGGTGTCGAACCAGAGATTCGTGACGATCCGGGGCATCGTTCAGACCGCCGACTCGGGCATTGCTCGCTCTGCTGTCTCCACGTTGACCATCCAGTTGACCCCGAAGCGGTCGACGCACGATCCGAACAGCGGCGACCAGAACGTCTCCTCCAGCGCCATGCCGACTGAGCCGCCCTCGGCGAGTGCGTCGAAAATTCGACGGGCTTCGTCCGTGTCGTCGATGGTGATGTTGACGGCGAAACCCTTCATGCCCGAGCCGTCGCCGGTCGGGTCGTCAGATGCCATCAACCGGCCCCCATCGGCGAAGGTCAGGGCAGCGTGCATGACGAAGTCGGCGGGTACCTCGAACGGCATCTCTTCGCCTGTCGGCATGTCAGCGGCGCCCATGACGTCGAGCTGCCCGCCGAGGATCGCCTGGTAGCGGGTCATCGCCGCACGGGTCGTGTTCGTGAAGTACAGGTACGGATACATGGACATGGGGGCCTCCTCGGCGGTTTCGGAACTCTCAGAG
>JANPKU010000025.1:0-6806 GCA_031426215.1 Actinomycetes bacterium | reverse complement strand
CACACCTGGCGGTCGGGTTCATGAAACCGTGCGCGGTCCGACCTCGTCGACCGGGCCCGACCGCATCTGGTCCGGCACCAAGCTGACGGCTACGTGTGGCAGTCTCCGCAGGGCGGACCCTTCTGGTACAAGTGGCGCACGACACAGTCGCGATCGGACGGTGACCGGTCGTCGTTGCTTGCCGGGGCTTCGGACACCCTCCGTCGCGACGATTCGAGGTCAGTTGCGGTCTCCGGAAGCGACTTTGGTCAAGACTCGTTGACGGCAACGGCGTCCTTCACGGGTGGCCCGGAACGCATCTTCGTCGATCCTGTCGCCCTCGAAGAGCCAACCGAATAGCCGATCGCATGACCGGCTTCGGCCCAAGGCGCACACTGCATACTCACGTCTCCGACCCTCGTTCACGGACGCATTGACTGACCGCGTGCGGCGAGGGCATCGTCGAGGATGCGCAGGGCCCGGGGACCGAACCCATGGTGGGCCAGGAGATCGGCCTGTCTCCGACCGGCGACGTCGTCGAGTCGAGTGACGCCGATTGAGGCGAGGGCTCGGGTCGCCGGCGCACCGATATTGGGTAGGTCAACATCCGACATCGGGCCATCATCGCGTGGCGGCTGTCGTACCGCAGACCCACCTCATGCTCGGTGGCGGTGCTGCTTCGTTCCACTGCTTTGCCGGGCCTCAGCCGGCCGCGCTGCCCTGTACCGCTGCGTGCAGCCGCTTACGAGCCGGTTGCCGGATGTACGGTGCGGACGTGGCCCGCTACGTGATCGACGCTCGGACCTTGCTCCATATCGTGGCCAACGACCTCGACATCGATCCTGATCATCAGCTCGTCGCTCCCAACCTCATCCGCTCCCAGGCGCTCGCCCTGCTGCTCGAGGACGTGCAGAACGGCGACATGACCGAGGAAGAGGCACTCAGTCGCCACGAACGCTTCACAGAACTCAAGATGCGGCTACTTGGGGATCGAGTGTCACGTCGCACCGCCTGGAAGATCGCACGCGCGAACGGGTGGGACACGACGTTCGATGCCGAGTATCTCGCGGTGTGCCAGCTCCAGGCTGACGCACTGATCACGATCGACCCGACGCTTGCCGCAAAGGCTGAAGGCATCGTGTCGCTCGCACCGTTGGAGACGCTCTCCACGAGCTGAGCGAACGGACGGCGAACGCCCGTATTCGAGCGCTCGACGGGACCGCGAATCGAGGCCTCCGGCATCGCACACTTCACCACGCATGATCCCGTTCGGCACGCCGCATCGCGGCCCAATTGTGACGCCGCACTATCACGGGCGCAACCGCCCGAAATGGCGCGGTCTGCGCCAGTGGATCAGGTCGTCGGGTCGAGCAGCCGGGCGGCCTGCGCGGCCGTGTTCGACGGGCGGTGACCGAGGATGCGGACGTACCCGGCGGTCGTCGACGGGTCGGAGTGGCCGACGTGACGGGCGACGTCGGAGAGGTCGAGTCCGCCATCGGCGTAGAGCGCAGTGACCACCGTTCGTCGACCGCTGGGACTGGCCGGTCCTTCAGGATCGAGTCCGGCAACTAGTGCAGCTCGGCGAATCTCTATGGTGACGGCCTGTCGGTTCGCCAGCACACCGTGGACCGCTGTGAACACCACTGACACCACGTCGCCGACGTAGGTGTGCGTCTGCCAGTCGGCACCCATTGCTTCTCGTTCGGTCTGCTGCTCGAGCCGTCGCTTGCGGAGGTGGGCGACCGAGACAGGCGCGAGATAGTGGATGCCCTCGGCCCCGGATCTTCGTTGACCCGAGGACCATCCCGACCGACGAGGTGTAGGACGCTCCACGTCGAATCTGAGCAGTGCCGGCATCGAGGTCGAGGTCCGCCCACGCGAGCCTGAGCACCTCGCTGACTCGCCAACCTTGGCAGAACTGAAGTGTGACGGCAGTACCGAGTCGCAAATCCTGGGACGCAGTGATCAGCGCCTTGGCGTCAGCGCGGGAGAGGGCGCGACCCGCTTCGCCCGTGGCGCCTTGACCAGATCGAACGGCTTGGAGGGAATGAGCCTGAACTACACGGCCTCGGTGAATGCCTGCCGGTACACCTTCCGGCAGTTGAGCACGGTGTACGGCGCATACTTGTCGAGCAGCTTGGACTGCCACTGTGTCAGGAGTTCGGGGCCGACGTCGACTACGGCGTGGGTCCCGATGTCGTCGGCGAGGTAGCTGGCGAACTTGCGATAGGTGTCGAGCGTGGAGGTCTTCACCTGGTGACGTGCAACCGAGTCGAGCCACCAATCAGTGAGCTCCGCGGCCGTCGTATCTCGGGAGAACCGACTCCCCACCGCTGGCATGGCCGCGATCTCGGCGAGCTTCACCTCACGTCGGCTTCAGCCTGCACTCGGGTCGGTCCGGACACGGTTCGACGCTTGCCGTCGGCATCTCAATAACTCGCTCGCCAGTAGCCGGGTCGGGCCTTGCCGTCTTTCGACGTGCGAGGTGGCTCGAAGTACACCGATCCATCGCCGTTCGGGTTCTTCGACACCACCTCGACCTCGGCCCGCAGCGGTGGTCGTTCGCTCGCCTCGTGGCGGCCTTGGCATGGCTTGGCTCCTTGCTTCGGGAGCTCCGCAACGGCTGAGTAGCGGAGCAACCGGCGGAGCAACACTCCAGCAACGATTGCGAACGTTCAGCGCATCACGGCATACATAACCCCTGGTCAGACGCTTGCAATACGGACTTCGGTGCAAGCGAGCGCACACCACAGAACGCAGAAGTGGAGCTGGGGGGAATCGAACCCCCGTCCATCAGCCGGTGTACGAACTTGCTACGACCATTCCCGACATTGCCACTGACGCTGTGACACCGACGGGTCGGCTGTCCGCTCGAGGCGGACCACGCGCCGTCTTTCCGACAAGTCAGCGGTCTTTCTCGCCGTCAGCAGTCTTTCCTGCGGTCATCCCTCACTTCTGTTGCCGGGCTGTGATGGATTGGCCCCGTGCGACATTTCTGCTCACGATGACTCTTCGCTCACCTGAAAATCAGGCGGCGAGAGCGAACTGCTCATCGGCAATTCTTGTGGTTCCCCCGTTTAGCGAGTCTGAGGAACTCGGGTCGCAAACTCGAACAGCGTTACTGACGTCGAAACCAGTCAGCCCCATGTTCAATATGTGCAGCCGAAAGCTCTCCGACTGATCGTCCCAACCTACCGCCGCGAACGCTCTGACCGAGCGGCGCGAGTGCGCACGCCGAGTCGGAAGGTCAGCAGACGTCCCATGAACGTGACGCCGATTGCGATCACGCTCGCAATCGCCGGGTCCACATCGGTTACGTCGACCAGCACGGCGTAGGTTCCGACCCCCGCCACACTGACCAGCGCGTACGGCGGTCCTGGTCGCATGATCATCGGTCGTTCGCCGCGCAGGACATCGGCGGCGACCCCGCCGCCGACGGACGCGAGGACACCGACGAACCAGACGCCGATCAACGGGAGTTCGGCGGCGACCGCCTGCTGGGCGGCGATGACTCCGAACAGTCCGAGTACGGCGGCGTCGATGGCCAACAGGATCGGTTCGATCCCTCTTGCGTATTGACCAACGAGCGACACGACGAGCACCGCGACCAGCACGACGCCGATGTACCACGGGTTCGTCAAAGCGGTGGGTGGGAACGTCCCCAGCAGAACGTCGCGGATGATGCCGCCACCGAAGCCGAGGCAGACCGCGAGGGTTGCCATTCCGACGTGATCGAGATCGTCGTCCGACCTGGCAATGAGCGCACCTTGCAGTGCTCCGGCGCCGGTGGCGACGACCGCCAATGCAAGGGGCGTCTCGGCCGCGAGGTCGGTCAACGCGATCATGCCCGCGACCGGATGTCACCCGGTCCGAAAGTCGTTGCGCACGTCCGGCACCAGAACCCCTGCTCGAACTCGTCGCCGCAGTCCGCATGCACCAGCACTGCGGTTCGTTGGTCGCCGCCGAACCATCGGTCACCCCAGCGGATCAGTGCGACGAGGGCGGGGGAGAGCTCCACCCCGGCCGGAGTGAGCACGTAGTCGTAGCGCGGAGGGTGGTCCTGGTATCGGATGCGCTCGACGATGCCGGCAGCGACCAACCGTTCGAGGCGGCCCGACAGGATCGGGCGTGACACACCCAGGTCGGCCTGCAGTGCGTCGAAGCGTCGGATACCGCGAAAGATGTTGCGAACGATCAGCATCGACCATCGATCGCCGACGACGGCAGCCACGGTTTCGATCCCGGGCCCGTGGTCGCGCTTCGCAGATGAGGATCCGGGCGGCGGCGCGTCGGGCACCCCAACGACGATACCCCGGGCCAACAGTGGGTTCGCATTCAACACTCACTGGGAGTAGCGTGCGGGCGATGTCGAATCCAGCCGACGCAGAACTGCTCGCCACGCCACTCGATGAGCTGATGGCAGCGGCACGGACGGTGCGCGATTTGCGGACGGGGACGCGCATCACCTATTCGCCCAAGGTGTTCATTCCGCTCACGTTCCTGTGCAACGACACCTGCGACTACTGCACGTTCGCGCAGCCGCCGGCGCGAGTCGCCGAGCCGTACCTCGCGCCCGACCAAGTGCGTGCGATCGCTCGCGCCGGTGCCCGCGCCGGATGCCACGAGGCGCTGTTCACGCTCGGCGAACGCCCCGAGCTCCGCTACGAGATCGCACGCACCTGGCTGGCCGAGCACGGCTACACCAGCACGGTCGACTACCTCGCCGCAATGTGTCAGATGGTGGTGGAGGAGACCGGCTTGCTCCCGCACGCCAACGCCGGAGCCTTGTCGGCGGACGAGCTCGGCCAACTCCGGCCCGTGTCGGTCAGCCAGGGGATGATGATCGAGTCGATCCGGGGAGACCTCGCCTGCCACCGGGGCGCTCCAGACAAGGACCCCGCTCGCCGCCTCGCCACACTCGAGGCCGCAGGCGAACTCCAGATCCCGTTCACGACGGGTCTATTGGTGGGGATCGGCGACAACCGCCAGGACCGCCTCGACGGCCTCCGGGCGATCGCTGCCAGCCACGAACGTCACGGTCACGTCCAGGAAGTGATCATCCAGAACTTCCTCCCCAAGCTGCTGACCGGCATGCGTAACGCTCCCGCCTGCCCGCCCGACGAGTTCCTCTGGACGATCGCCGCCGCACGGCTCGTGTTGCCGTCATCGATCCACCTGCAGGCGCCACCCAATCTGTCCGACGACTTCGGCGTGCTGCTCGACGCCGGCATCGACGACTGGGGAGGGGTGTCGCCGGTGACCGCCGACCACGTCAACCCCGAGCGGCCGTGGCCCGACCTCGACCGTCTCCGAGACGTCACCGAGGCTCGCGGGTTCATGCTCGCCCCGCGCCTCACCGCGTATCCAGAGTTCCTCGACGACAACCTCAACGGGCCCGAGCACTGGGTCGATCCGGCGTTGCGTTTCGCCGTGCTCGATCGCAGTGACGCTGAAGCGCTCGCCCGCGACGATCCCGGCAGCCAGTTCCCCGAGCGGGTGCAGGGCACCACCGACACCGCCGACGGCGCCGACGTGGTCATCATCGGCGACCGTTCGACGCAGTGGTACTCGGGATGGAACGCACAACCTCCGACGCTCCTGCCCGCGCCTGCTGCGCCGATCCGCGGCGCCGTCGCCGAAGTGCTGGCCGGGTTCCAGGCCGGCTCCGACCTCGGCATCGACGAGATAGTCACGCTGTTCGAAGCGCGGGGTCGCGAGGTTGCGGCCGTCGCCGACGTCGCCGACCGGCTCCGTCAGGACACCGTCGGTGACACCGTCACCTGGGTGCACAACCGCAACATCAACTACACGAACGTGTGCACGTTCAAGTGCAAGTTCTGCGGCTTCGCGAAGGGCAAGATCTCGCTGAACCTGCGTGGCACTCCGTACCTGCTCACGATCGAAGACATCCAGCAGCGGGTCCGCGAGGCCTGGGAACTCGGCGCCACCGAGGTCACGTTGCAGGGTGGTATCCATCCGAGTTTCGACGGCGATTACTACGTCGACGTGTGCCACGCAGTCAAGGACGCAGTGCCTGAGATGCACGTCCATGCGTTCACGGCACTCGAGGTGCACGAGGGAGCCAGACGGCTGAGCGAACCGCTCGAGAGCTACCTGCGTCGGCTGCAGGATGCGGGGCTGCGATCGTTGCCCGGCACCGCTGCGGAGATCCTCGATGAGGAGCCGCGCTCGATCCTGTGTCCCGACAAGGTGACGACCGAGCAATGGCTGGAGGTGCACGAGACCGCGCATCGGGTCGGCCTGAGATCGAACGTGACGATCATGGCGGGTTCGATCGAGCGCCCGATCCACTGGGCTCGCCACATCGAACGCACCCGCGAGGTGCAGCGGCGCACCGGCGGGTTCACCGAGTACATCCCGTTGCCGTTCGTGCACATGGCGTCGCCCATTTATCTCCAGCGCAAGGCCCGACGCGGGCCGACGTTCCGCGAGACGATCCTGCTGCACGCCGTCGGTCGCCTCGCGTACCGGGGGCTGATCGACAACGTCCAGGCGTCGTGGGTGAAGATCGGCGTGCCCGGCGTGCGCCAGTTGTTGCAGGCCGGGGTGAACGATCTGGGTGGCACGTTGATGGACGAGAACATCAGCCGGGCCGCCGGCGCGATCCACGGTCAGAAGATGACCGAAGAGGCGTTCGGTTCGCTGGTTGCGCCCCTCGGTCGCACTCTCGCTCGGCGCACCACGCTCTACGGCGTCGCCGAGCCCGCAGCCAGCTGAACCCCGGCGAGCGCTGAGCCCAACCCCCCGATAACCGCGGTTCGCGACCAGCGCGCCCCGTGCCGGGTACCCCCGTTATCCGAACCCCC
>JANPKU010000024.1:0-14971 GCA_031426215.1 Actinomycetes bacterium | reverse complement strand
TCTCGTCGCTGGAGCGTGCCGCTACCTCCGAGTCGACCGCCGAGATCATCGAGGATCTTCGCGGGGAACGGTGATCGTCTACGTCGATACCTCCGTTGCGGTGAAGGTCTTGGTCGCTGATGCCGATTCAGATTCGGCGGTGGCTTTGCTTGATCGTCACAGCGCGCAGGGACGATTGTTCTCGTCGTCGATCATGATCACCGAGCTGCGACGAGCGGCGTCACGAGCTGGGGTCGACGTGGCCATCGCGCGAGATGTGCTTCGAAGGTTCTCCCTCGTGCGGTTGACCGAGGTGCTGCTCGAGGCCGCCGCCGATCTCTCAGGCCGGTCGCTTCGATCGTTCGACGCAATCCACATCGCGTCAGCGATCTCGATCGCTGCGGACGTGTTCGTGACCGCCGACGTTCGTCAGGCGGTAGCGGCACGCGTCGCAGGACTCGACGTGATCGACCGGTTCGATTGATCAGCCGTCGAGGGAGAGGCCGGTGATCGGGCCGTCGACGTCGACGGTGGTGTGCACGGCGGTGCCGATCATCGGCGGTCCGAACGATGGTGCCGGAAGCGGCGCAACGTCGACTGCGTAGTAGGTGTTGCCCATCTCCACGAAGTCGGTGTCCGTGGGGGTTGATGCGGTGAGCCGGTCGAACAGGGTGGTGATGGTGACCGAGAGGTCTTGTTGCTGGCGGCGGCCGTCGTCGAGGCTCGCCTGGATGTGCGAGACGGAGTGCTCCAGTGCATCCAGTCGTGAGTCGATGTCGGCCGAGTTCTCCGGCGCGAGGTCGGTGGAGGCGGTGAGTCGATCGGCGCGTTCGCGTTCGATCAGCGTCGTCAGACGATGTTCCGACCGTTCGGTGGCGGCCTTGGCTTCTGATCGGGCGAGTTCGATCTGCTCGTGTGCGATCTGGGCGTAGGTGGCGAGCGAGGTGAACTGGCTGCTGATCTGCGACTCGACTTGTCGGACGCGGTCTCGGAGATCGTGGATCTCGAGGCTGTTCTCGGCGGCGGCTTCGTCGCCGAAGAACTCGTCGAGCGCGCTGGTGTCGAGCGTGTTGGTGTCGTGGATGTCTCGTGCTTTGCCGAACATTTCCTGCCCTCGTGCGGTGGTGAGGTGCGCCGCTCACTGCGAACGCATGCACCTGTTATCGGCGCGACCTGCCAGCGTCTTGAGACCGCTCGTTCGCTCGTTTGTCCAGGTCTCGGAAAGTTTCGAACTTCCGCTCAAGGTCCGACACCAGCGACCGAAGAAACAACTGCGCAACGGGAGCCAGTTCTCACGGAGCGCATTCGTGAGACAACTCTCCTTCGGGAGATCAACCCAAGAGCGGAAGGAACTATTCACATGGAAAACAAGCAGGACAAGGGTTTCACTTTGGTGGAACTCCTCATCGTCATCGTCATCCTCGGCATCCTCGCCACCGTCACGGTGTTCGCGGTCCGTGGCATCACCGACCAGGGCCAGCAATCGGCGTGTAAGGCAGACAAGGCGACGTTGCAGGTCGCTGTCGAGGCGTTCATCGCCCAGAACGGAACCGGGCCGGGCGCACCTGCCTTGACCGAGGCGGCTCTCGTGCCTGGCTTCATGGTCGCGCAGTCCACGAACTACGACGTCGGTGGCAGCCCCACCTTCGCTGTTGTTCCGGCGACCCCGGCCGCTGGCGCCCCCGCCAACAAGTGCACCTGAGCTGATCAGCTCGTGAGTTGAGTCCCTGTCGGCTTCGGCCGGCGGGGATTCTTCGCGTTTTCGGACACATCCCGTCGCAAGCTTGTGTTGATTGTAAGGCCGAGTGGAACGTCGCGCGGCCGCCTACCTGGTCAGGAATGGGGTTCACCGGTAGCGCAGGATTGCTCGGGTCGCCGCACCGACGTAGCTGCCGCCGAACTTGATGGCGTGGACGACGAGAGGTGCGATCTGGTGGAGTTCGATGCGGTGCTGCCAGTCATCGGCGAGCGGTGACACAGCCTGGTAGCCGCTGATCACCTCGGCGCCGAAGCCGCCGAACAGGTGCATCATCGCCAGGTCGAACTCCCGGTGGCCGCCGTGGGCTGCGGGATCGATGAGCCAACTCGTGCCGTCGACATCGACCAGCCGGTTGCCGGCCCACAGGTCGCCGTGGAGCCTGGCGGGCGGTGCACCCTCGTCGAACCGATCGAGGGTGGAAGCCAGACGGTCGAGACCGCGGACCACGTCGTCGGGCAGCGACCCGCGATCGCGGGCGATGCGGGCCAGTGGAGCGAAACGACACGTCGCGATGAACCTGGCCCAGGTGTCGGTCGGATCGTTCGGCAACCCGAGGCTGCCGGTCGTCCGCCCGTCGGCTCGCCCGAAGTTCGGCGCCCCGGACGCGTGGAGCTCGGCAAGGCTTCGGCCGAATGCCGCTTCGTCCGGCGGTCGCGAACCTGGCTCGATCCACTCGAGCACGAGGTAACCCGATCGACCATCGATGCCGTCCGAGACGGCGACGACGTTTGGGACGTGTACCGCTCCGCTTTCAGCGAGCCAGGCCAGGCTCGATGCCTCGGTCGTGAAGAACCCGGCCGGCGGCGTCGGATGGGTTTTCGCAAAGAACTGGCGCCCATCGCTCGTCTCGACACGGAACGCAGCTGAGCTGTCTCCGCCGTGCACCACCGTCGACGACACGACCGTGTCGCCGATCGCCTGCTGCACGGCATCGGTAATGCCCGCAACGGCACGCTCGTCCATCTCCCGATTCTCCCGCGTCTCGATGTTCTCGTGAACTCGTTGCGGATTGCGATCAGGACTCACCCATCCAGTAGCGCTGCGCCGCCTCGATCGCCTCGGCTTTCGTCATCGCTCGGACCGCGTCATCGGAGAAGCGCGCCTTCACGGTGAGGAGGTGGACCAATTCGGCCGGCAGCGGCTCCTGTGCAGGCGACGGCCGCTCGCCCCGATCCGGCGCTGTGCCGTCGTTGACGCAGGCCCAGAACACGTCCTCGGACACCTGCAGTTGGTCGCGCAGGATGTGGGCGAACATGCCCCGACCGATGTCGGAACGATTCGGAGGATGGGAGATCCGGGTCCGCAGGATGCGTCCGTCCGCAATGGTGAACTCGTAGGTGAGGTGGTGGCGCCCCTTGCGTCCGGTCGCACTTCGCACCTCCGTCCAGCCTTCCACCTCGCAGAACCGCTGGTGGTCTTGGCGAGTCGGGGTGGGGAATGTCATCAGCCGCCGATGATCCAGGCGCGCAGTTCGTCGTCGGATGAATGATCGACAAGTTGCACGAGGCCCCAGTTCTGCTCGTGATTCGCTGCCAGTCGCAGTCGCGCTGACCAGTCCTCGGCGTACTCGCGCATTGCATCAATCAGTTCATCGATCGCATCGGCGGCGTCGTCGCCTTCGGCGCTGATCGGCGAATCGGCAACAACCGCCAGCCACGCATCGCCGTCGGGCACTAGCTCGACTCGCCCGGCGTTCAACGCCATCAGATACCGGACGAATCGTGGTCGATCGACCAGCACGGTGGAACGGTCCTGGCGAACCACCGCTGCCGGCCGGCCCTCTTCTGCGGCATCAAGCAGTTCTTTCAGGTGGGTGCGGGCATCGGTGAAACGGTCGTACTGGACTGCGGACATGGGGAACCTCCGAGTGACAAGCGTACGTTGCGTACGTGATGTACGCAACGTACTGCTCGCCACGGTCTCGATCATGAACTCGACGGGTGGAGGAGCTCGCGGCGGAGGGCGAGGAGTTTGGGGGCGGGCTCGCCGTCGGACCAGGCGTCGGCCACCAGCACCCGCTCGTACGACTCCCACTCCTGGCGCACACCGGCGAGGTCACCGGCACGAGCGTGCGCTTGCATCCGCAGCGCGATCAGCTCCTCGTGACCAGGCAGGACCCGCAGGCCCTTGCCGGTCGCCCAGAACACGCCGTCGGTGTCGCCGAGCGACAGCGCGTGACCGGCGAACTCGGCCGTCGCCGTGATCGCCAGCAGCACGAAGTTCGACGTGATTCCCTCCGCGTCCGGCCACAGGTAGCTCGTGCCGGCGAACGGCAGGTCGCGCACGAGTTCCACGGCCGGTCGCAAGGTCTCGATCGCCTGGCTGGGTGGCTGCAGCCGTGCATGTGCCAGACGATCCTCGACGAGTTTGGCATCGGTGACCACGAGGTCGTGAACCGGCAGCTGCTCGGTGAGCGTGCGGGCAACCCATTCCTCGCCGTTGGGCGGCGGCACCAGCCGGGCGAGCGCTCGTCGCGCCTCCGACACGACGTTTGCAAATGTGGCATCACGCACCGCGAGATCCCACAAGGCGGTGCGCGCCCCTGACCGCGTCGCTCGGTCGCGGTGGGTCGTGAGCCAGGCGATCAGTTCCACCGTCTTCGAACGCTCGAAGCTGCCCGGCTCGCCGCTGCGAGCATGCACCGCGACGCCACCGAGCAGGCCGACCACGATCTCGTGCGGGCGTGGCTCGAAGGGCGCCGCGATGGTTGGCTCGGCAATCGGCTCGACGATCTCGTCGACCGGGTCCGCCGGTTCGAGGTCGCGGTCGGCGTCTGCGATCAGCTCCGTGATCTCGGCGAGTTCCTCGACCTTCACGCCGACCGGGGTGACGTCAATCGACACCCCGAACGCCTCGAGCCGCCAACCGTCGCTGCCGGCGACGAGTCGAGCCGACGCAGTCGTGAGCTGCGCACGCTCGTCGGCCACCACGACGGCGAGACCGCGCCCGGCGGCGGGGACGAACCCCGGTCCACAAGCGGCGGCACCGTCGTCGTCCGAGCGCAGCAGCACCACAGCCGGTTCCCACATCTCGCCACCGGTTCGCAACGAACGCAGCTCGAACGACGAGCGCTCGTTCGTGGCCGTGCTCCCCACCAACGACCATGCCAGCTCCAACGCAGCGTCGGCCGAACCGGCGACCTGAGCGTTGCGATGGCCAAGCAGTGCCGACTCGGGCAACGACACGCCGATGAGATGGGCGACCTCGGCGAACTGCGACGACGCAAGCGCCGCCGCCAACGCGGTGACGACCTCGTCGGCCTGATCGGAGCGAGCGGCGACGGCGAGTACACCGAACGCTTCGAGGTCGACGAGGAGTTCATGGCCCTCGGGCGTGACACCGAGTTGCACGAGCGCCACACACGGCTGTCCGACCTGGCGGGCATCCTCGCCGAGGATCTCGATCGGCACCTCGGCGCCGAGCCGCCACGACTGGCCGTCACCGGTCCACGGCATTGGCAGCCGGGCGGGAGCAGTCAGTCGAAGTTCGAGATCGCCGTCGGCGGACACGTCGATCCACCCGATCTGGCTGGTGGTGTCGATCAACGAGCGGGCGGCGGCGCGGCAGGCGACGTCGACGCGCATCATGCGCTCGCCGGCATCGATCGTCCGGAGCCGCCGCTCCGTTCGGGCCACGTCGGGACGCGGCTCGGGCACCCGATGACGCGGCCGGGCTGCACGCAACCGTTGCCGACGCCGGACCCCGACGAGGGCCAGGACACCAGCGGCCACCAACGCGGCGTGTTCGAGCCGGATCGGCGACGGCGCATCGGGCGCAGGCAGGCCTGGCGTGAGGTCCCCGGCACTGTCACCGGGAGCCTCGGCTGCTTCGCCGATGGTGGTGCTCGTGGACGGGTTGGTCGTGGTCGGCGTAGTCGTCATGGACGGTGCGGTCGTCGTGGGCGTGGGGACGGTGGTGGCCGAGGTAGCGGTGGGTGAGACAGCGGTCGGATTCGTCGGCGCCGCGGGCGGCACCGGGTCCGAGGGCGGGATTGTCGGTGATGCCTCGACCGGTGCCGTCGCAGGCTCGATCGTCGGTTCAGCGTCGGCTGGCAGCGGGTCGGGGAGATCGAGTTCCCAGCCCGGCAGGATCAGGTCCGGATCGTCGAACGTGCGCCCCTCTCCCATGTCGTCGCCGTCGTTGTGTTCCCAGATTTCCGTCCACGCGTTCGGATCGCCCAGTTCCTCGTCGGCGATGTCCCACAACGTGTCGCCGCGTTCGACGGTGTAGGTCTGTTCATTGTCGGCAGTACCGGGCGGGGAGAAGTCGGCCGGGATCTGGAGGATCCACCCCACCTCGATGTACGCCGGGCTCGTGAATCGCTGACCTCCCGCCATCTCCCTGCCCAGGTTGGCGTCGATGATTGCGTCGGCGATCTCGAGCGTCCGCGCTGGGTCGTCACCGGCCAGCACGACAGCGATCGAATGGATCGACTCACCCGGTGCCACCACATGGACGCTGCCAGCCGCCTCGCCCGGTGCTGTAGGAACGGACCCCACACGACCAATAGCTCGAAGCTCGGGGATCATCGCCGTTGGTGAGGTGACCGACGGCGGCGAGTAGGGCGGTGCGGCGACGGCGCGAGCTTCGAGGGTGGACGCCAACGATGTCGACGAACTCATCATCGGCAGCACTGCGACGAGGCCGACCGCAACGAACCGACCGATCTGCTGGGCCCATCCCATGCCGCGCACATCGGGCATCGCCAACCCGTGGTGTCGCACGGCGTGGACCACCTCGACGAGCGTGGCCACCACGATCACCGCGATGGCCACCCACACCACACACAGGCTCAGGCGGACGATGCCGTCGATCACCGTGTCGTCGGGGATCGGGCCGGACAACGCATCGCCGACACCTCCCGAACCCCACTGCCACGGTGGATCGGCACCCGACAGTGGGTTGCCGGAGCCGAAGCGGGAACGCGACGCCACGATCAAGCCGACCGGAGCGGCGACCGCCAGCGCCACCAACGTCACCAACGACCCGGCGAACCGGGCCCAACGGTGCGGATCGCCGTCGCTCACGTGTCCTCCTGTCCGTTCGGTTTGATCTGGTCGGCGCCCGCCGACCCAACAGTGGGGCGTCGCGCCAGTAAAAGGGAACGAATGCCGTTCACGGTGCCCGCTGCGCTCGCACCGTGCCGGAGCCCGTGACCGTGCGGCCGGCGTCGGTGATCGCGACCGACACCGACACGCTGTCAGCGACCACCTCGACCGATGTGATCCTGCCATCGACGCCGTAGCTGGTGAACAGTGCGCCGGCAGTCGATGTGGCCGCCCGAGTCGCGGCGGCCGGATCGATCAGCGTTACGCCGGTTCGTAGATCGGCGACCTCCGCCGACTGTGCTCCTGACCGCGCCGCCTGGAACGCGATCGACTGCGCCGCCGAGCGATTCGACACACCCCGATCGACGTCGCGGGCCAGCCACACCAACCCGAGGAACGTGAATGCGAACAGCAGAGCGATCCCGGCGACCATGCCGGCGCCGTGTTCGCCCCGGAGACGGGTCATCGAGCGTCCGTCGCCCGGAGCGGATCGATCGACGCAAACGCTGTTGCAGTGTTCGCTCCGGTCGAGGGCGGATCGATCAGTTCCAGGCCGTCGGTCGAGACCGTGCACGACACGGTGACCGCCACCTGTCCACCGGCTCGGAAGTCGGAGACGTCGACCGTCACGACGGGAGCCGAACACGAGGACGGATCGACGAGCATGGCCCGCCCGACATCCTGCGCGGCAGCGATCGCATCTGTGGCCGACCGCTCCTGGGCAGCGGCTTGCGCAGCGGACTCTGCGGCGCTCTGCACAGTGGCTCGACTGTCGACGCCCCTGCCGAGGAACACGATCACCACCGCCAGCCCGATCGCCGCCGGCGTCAGCAGCGCAAGGCCGAGCGCATCGGACGACCCCCGATCGCCACGCATGCGACCCCAACGCGGTCGACGGCTCACGGTGTGATCTCCTCGATCGGCACCGCCGAGGTCACCGCGACCGCGTTGGTGGTGCCGCGGATGATGCCCGGCGCGTCAGCATTCACGGTCACGGTGACCAGGCCGTCGGACGAGGCGACGTCGACGACCACGTTGCGCAGATCGGTGTCGGCTCCGAGAACCGTCGCTGCCGACGCCTGGGCATCACCGGCAGCGACCCCCGATCGCGCCACCAACGCCGCGGTGTCGCGAGCGATCACTCGTGCCTCGGTCTTTGCGTGGCTCCACAGCGCTGCCTGGAACGCGGCGAACGCCAGGAAGATGAACATGGGAGTGAGGAGCGCCACCGCCAGTGAAGTGGCGGCGCCCCGATCGCCACGCAAACGCGGCGCAGCCGACGTGTCGTCGGACTGAGCGGGTCGCACCATGGCCTTGGCGGGTTGTGATGTCGGGTGGCGATGTCGATCAGGGAGCCGACGGCGACTGAACGGGCGTGCTTGCCGTGTCGCGAATCTGACTCCAGATGATGGCCGCCACCACCGCCACGCTCACCGCAGCGGCCGCGTACCAGAGCACCTGCTCGATCGACACGGCGCCTCGGTCGCGACCGGACTGGTTGGAGTCGGACTGATGGAGCAATCGGGTGATGACGGTCAGCATGCCGGTGAGCATCAACGTCGGATCGTGCATGGCGGTTCCTTCCAGGTTCGGTTCGAGTCAGTTGAGGTTGAGGGCCGGATAGATGATGAGTGCCATGAACAGCAGCGCCATGGCGACCAGCGGTGGGGTGACCTTGTCGTTGCGCACGCGGGCGTCGGCCTCCTGTTCGGCTGCCAGCGTCGAACGCAGCGTCGAACACTTCGCCGCCAGGCTGCGAGCGACCGGCGCCCCTTCGGCCGCCGACAGCGTGGCGGTGGCCGCTACCTGTTCGAGCTCGACGATGCCGTAGTCGTCGGCAACACGTTCGAGGGCGCGCACGAGACTCTGGCCGGTCGCACCCACCTCGCGCATCCGTCGCCGCAACTCGCGGAACAGCATCCCGTCGCCGGCGCGGGCGGCCTGATCGAGGGCACCTTCGTAGCCGGAGTTTCCGGCCAGCAACATCGTGACCATGTCGAGGTACGCGCCGAGCTGATGGCGAAGATCGATGGCCACCTCGGCACTGGCCGCCATCGTGGTCGAGTGCACCAGCACGGGAGCGAGCACGGCGCACGCGAGCGACAACGCCGCAGGAATCCAGACGCCGAGCGACAACACGCCGAGCGCCTGGAATACGCCGATCACCAGGGCGGGGACCACCAATCCGCCGAGTGCGGCGACTGCGAGGTAGCCGACGTGCATCTCGACGCTGCGGTCGACCAGCCGCAACGGTTGCGCCCACGCACGTGTCCACGTCGATGCACCGCGCCGTTCCACGAGCGTTCCGACCGCAAGCAACGCCCCGGGCGAGCTCCTGTCCGCTGCAGTGGTCGCAGTATTGGGCCGACGAAGGTGGGCGATCGCCCGATCGAGACGGGGCCGGGGCTGACGCCAGCCGCTCACCATCAACCACACGCCGACGCACAACGCGATGCTGGACGACGCCAGCAGCCCCGCAGGTCTCATCGCACCCCTCCAACTCGTGTCGGTGAGGTGCTGGAAGTCCGAGCGGACGTCGCGCGTCGTCGCTCCTCCACCGCTGCGGCACCCCCGGTGAGGAAACGACTCGGTCGAGGGAACCTGGCCAGGCGCTGCACTCGAAGCAACAACATGGCATAGATCGCGAGCACCACACCGAGGAACAGCTGTCCTCCGGCCGTGTCGTACGGCGCGAGATATTCGGCGCGGCCGAACACCAGCAGGCCGACGACCAGCGACCCCATGATCACGGTGAGCAACGTGACCTCGCGTTGGATCGGTGCCCGCTCCGCCTCCACGAGACGACGCCGGTCGGATTGACGGCGTGCTTGTTCGGCGAGCGAACCGAGCACTGCAGCTGTTCGGGCACCGCGCTGCACGGCGATCAACAATCCAGCAGCGACGAGGTCGCCGAGCGGGTCGTCGATGTCGTCGGCAAACCGGCGGAACACGATGGCGGGGTCCTGGCGTCCGAGGCCGGCAGCCAATCGTCGTACCTGCGGCTTGATCGCTGCCGGACAGGTGGTGACGGTGGCGTTGATCGCTCCCACCGGTTGGTCGCCGGCGATCAACACGTCGCGTAGATTCTCGATCCACGACGCCAACGCATCGATCCGCTGGAGGTCGTTGACGCCGCTGGTGTCGCGTTGCTGCCATGCGCCGACCGCGAACCAGCACCCCACCCCCACCACCACGGCGGCAACCAACCACCCCGACGCAACGATCACGATGACAGCCGCGCCGCCGGTGGCGACCAGACGCAACCAGTCGCTGCGGCGTGCAGTGCGACGCGGCGCTCGCACCGCATCGTCGTGACCGAACAGCACCAGCACCGCCAACACACCGGCCACGCTGGAGGCAGTGAGCACGGCGATCTCGAGGCTCATCGCCCGTCACCTCCCACGGCGAACAAGTCGGCTGGGTATCCGGCGAGGCGGAGGCGATTGAGGTGGCGTTGCGAGAGCGGGGCCACCTGTACGAGTTCGTCGCGGTCGCCGATCGCCCACACCTCGGTGCTCGAGACGCCCCCCGTCTCTCCGAGCCCACCGACCTCGATGATCGACGTGACTCGGCGACTCGCTCGCTGGTCTTCGACGGCGTTGCGGACCAGATCGATGTGCACCACAAAGTCAACGGTTTGCGCGATCAAGCTGGACACCGCGAACTCCGGCAGGCTCATGTTCGACTTCGACACGTAGTAGGCGAGGCGTTGCAGCACGATGTCGGCGGTGTGTGCATGGATCGTGGCCAACGAACCGCGTTTACACATCGACGCCACGTCGAGCATGTCGAGCGCCTCATCCTCCACCAGTTCGCCCACCACGACGCGATCAGGGTTCAGTCGACGCGTGAGTTCCACGAGCTGGCGTGTGGTGATCTCGCCCTCACCCTCGGCGTTCGCCTGTCGAGTGAACAGTGCCGGAGCGTCAGGGTGGCGGGGGTCGTCCTCGAGGCGCAGCTCGAGCAGGTTCTTCTCGACGGTGATGATGCGCTCGAGCGGCGACACCTCGCCGAGCAACTCGGTGAGCAGGGTGGTCTTGCCGGCACCCGGTGGGCCCGACACGAGGATGGTGAAACCGCAGCGCACCAGTGCCCGTAATCGGGAAACGAGTGCCTGTGGGAACAGGCCGAGTTCGGCGAGGCCACTGAGACCCACCTGGTGCACCACAAATCGACGGATCGCCATGCGGGGATGAGTGGAGACGCCGTGTTCGGTGGCGCCGCCGAGCACCATCACGATGCGGGCGCCGTCGCGCGACTGCAAGGTGAGCATGGGCGACGACGTGTCGAGACGGCCTTCGCCGGTACCGGTCATCCGTAACGCCATCCGCTTCTGGAACGACGTCAGTTCGGCGCTCGACGCCCACAGTCGGCCAACGTCGATCTTTCGACCGTCGGTGTAGGTGACCCACGTCGACTCGGGGCCGTTGACGTCGACCTCCTCGACCATCGGGTCACTCAGGTAGGGCTCGAGCGGACCGGCCCCGGTGAGTTCCGCCACGACCCGGGCGCGCACGTGGTGTTCGTCGCTCTGGGGGAGCGGGCGCGTCCCGCGCTGCAGTCGTTCCTCGTTGACCGACGTGACCTCCTCGATGATCCACGCGCCGACCAGCAGTTGTTGGCGCCGTTCATCGCCGGCGAGCGCCACACCGGTGGGCCTCGTGGTGCTGCGTGCGGTGTCGTCGTGTTCGATCGCCTCGATCAGTCGGTCGGCAACCCGGTCGGTCACCAGCGCGATCGTGACGTCGAGGTCATCGGCTCGACCGTTCGACATCGCAGCGCGTCTCGTCTCGTGCGCCATCATGTCGATTCTCCGTCGTGCAAGAGCTGCGGCGCGACACCGGCTCGTCGGCGTTCGAGGAGATCGTCGAGGGCGCCTGCCAGGCGTGTCGCATCGCGCATCAGCGGAAGCCGAGGCAGCCGTTTCGCGGACACCCCGGTGCGACCAGCGATGGCGGCGGCTGCGAGCGGATCGTGGCCGATCGCGACGGTCGACGCCAGGGTGTCGGGGACCGACTCGTCCACGAATGTGGCGATCTCAGCGGGGTCGAATGGTGTGTTGCCGATCACTGCCAGGACGATCTCGGCGTCGAGGTGGGCCAACTCCTCGACCATCTCGACGAGCCGTTCGATGCGCACCGTGGCCGCAGCAGGCGACGCCGAAGCCTGTTGATGCACGATCACGACGACATCGGCCAGGCGCAACGCGGGTGACGGCGGCTGGCCCGCCCGGTGGGCTCCGGTGTCTGCGATCACCGTGGCACTGCTTGCGGAGAGCGCTGGCAGCACGGTCGACGCGGCCTCTTCGACGGCGCGGTGGGCGGCCCTGGAGCGCACGGCGTTGGCGACGAAACGCACCCCGGACTCGCTGCGATGCGTCATCGTGGCGAACGTGTCGAGCACTGAACGCGCCGTGCCGTCGCCGGCGTTGGCCACGATGGTTGCGAGCGAAGGTTGGATCGGTGTATTCAGCCATCCGGCCAACGAACCGCCGGTCGGATCCGCTTCGAGCACCGTCGGCTGTCCGCTCGTCGGCCACCCGACTGCGATCGCGATCGCTGTGGTCGTGGCTGCGTCGCCCGTCACCGCGACGATCGTCACGAGTCACCTTCGACCGATGCTGTCGGATCGACGACCTGTGACGCGGGATCGTCGGACGGTTCGACGAGCACGACCCGAACGTCGTCCGCTGCAGCGATGGCAGCAGCGTCGCTTGCTGCCACCTCGACCGACAGCGACTGCAGTCCCAACGCCGATGTCGTGGCGGTCGGCAGCCCGACCACTCTGCCGGCAATCGATGTGATGCCGGCGCCGTCGGTCGCCCGATCGGCCGGCACGACGAGGAGCACCGGGACGCGCTCGCGCAGCCCGATCGGCAACGAGCCATCGGCGACCTGGATCGCCACGACCGACTGACCGGGCGTGACGAGCGGCAGCGCCTGCAGCGATTCGGCCGTGACCAGTGAGCCGGCGACCAGCCGCACCTTCGCGTAGCTGCCGACGAGCGAGTCGAGCCGGTCACCGTCGATCAGGTTCACCGTCGAGTCGGCATCGACGTCGACCGTGCGGAACATGTCGCTGGTGAGCTGCTCGCCTGCCGCAACGTCGCGCACCGTCTGGACGACCGGCCGCGCCGATTGAAGATTCGAGTAGATCAACAGATTTCCGCCGACGGCGACGGCAGCGAGTGCCACACCGGCGGCAATGCGGCTGCGACGCCTCGATGCCGGTTGGAATCCCCGACCAGCCGCCGCGCCGGCGGCATCGGAGTCGGCACCGGTCATGGCGTGCTTCCGGAGAAGACGCTCGAGATGATCGGGCCACTCGCAAGCAGCGCGAACCATGCGCCGAACACGAGGAACGGACCGAAGGCGATGCTTCGGCGCCCGATGAACAGCCCGGCCGTGGCGCCGGTCAGTGCGGCGATGCACAGCGCGACAGCGCCCAAGCGCCAGTCGATCGTGCCGACCGCGGCCCCCAGAACTGCCGAAGCCTTCACGTCACCGAAGCCCATAGAGGCGGGCGACACGAGGTGCAGTACGAGCACCGGCAACGCCATCGCGAGTGCAGCAGCCAGGACTTGCCAGACGTCGAGTGGCTGTCCGATGGCTGCACCGACCGAGAGGACTGCCACCAGGAGCGCTGTCGCCGCAGCGACCCATGCATCGGGGAGGCGGCGTTGTTGAATGTCGACCACGGCGGCCGGCACCAGCAACCCGATCGCTGCAGCGCCTGCGAGTGGCACTGCGCCGACGGCAACAGCGACTGCGAGTGCGACGAGAGGGAGCGATGCGCCGACAGCGATGATGTCCGGGTGTGGTCGGTCGGTCGCGCCGGAGTGCCTACCGGACCAGCCGGCCAGTCGTGATCGGGCCCCCACCCGATCGGGAATCAATGGAACCCCCAAACGCTCCTCCTCGCCCCCGGTGGCGTCTCCGTCGACGTCGTGGCGGCACTGTAGTCCGCGCCCGAGTTGCGAGTTTCCCCCGGGCGTGTCGTCTCCTCCGCGTCGCCGCATGATTGCCCAGTGGGCGACCGGCTGGGGGAAGGGGAAACGAGGCGGCGAGGTCTGGCCGCGCACCCTTCAGACCGTGCGAGCGATGAGCCAACCGACCTGATACGGGCCTCTCGCTCATCACCACCGAGCACACCCGCCGAGCGATGAGCCAACGGCCCGGATACGGGCTTTTCGCTCATCGCCTGGTTGCGTGGCGGCGGACGATCTCGTCGGCTATGTCGGGGAGAGCGAGCGCACGGTCCACTCGAGCAGCCAGCTGAGGAAGTCGTACAGGTGGTGCTCGGGGCTGTCGGTTGCGTCGGCGTCGTCGGCCGACTCGTCGTCGGTGATGCCCAGCATTGCGCCGAGGACGAGGCGGGTCGCGTTGATCGACTGCATGAACGCGATCACTTCACCCTCGTCGAGCAGCTCGCTCGAGCGCGCCGGGTCGATGGTGTGGGTCACCGAGTCGAGCGCTGCCAGCCGGCTCGCCACCAACTCCTCACGCATGAGTCGTTGGTACTCGGCTTCCTTCTCGTCGTCGTCGGGATAGGCGACGGGGAACAATCGCCGAATCAGTTCGTTGTCGTCGGGGCCGGTCAACAGCGCCCGGAGTTCGTCCATGAGGCGCACGAGCAGGTTGCGTTCCTCGTCGTCGAGCGTGATCCGCCACCCACCCCGGACCGCCTCGACGGGTGCGACGAACTTACGACGACGGGCCATCGTGCTCCATCGTGGCCCACAGGCTGTGCTCGTGGAGCCGGAACACGTGCATCTCGGCTTCCTCACGCCCGCACGACGCGACCACGGCCCGCCCCTTCTCGTGCACGTCGAGCATCAACTCGGTCGCCTTCTCGAGGGAGAACCCAAAGAGCTTCTGGAACACGTAGGTGACGTAGCTCATCAGGTTCACGGGGTCGTTCCACACGAGCACCACCCACGGACGGTTGATCGCGACGGCTTCATCGATGTCGGGCTCCATCACCTCGGTGGGTTCCAGCGTGATGGGCACTGCACCATTGTGCCGTGAACTCGCGGCAGGCGTTGGCCCTCGGACGAGCACCGCCGGTACCATGACGCGGTCATGTCCGTCGGCAGTCGCCCCCTCGTCCCGTCACGGCTGGCGCCCGGTGGCGTGGCCCACGGCAGCCGGCGAACGCCCACCACGGTGTTCGGCGCCTACATCGC
>JANPKU010000023.1:0-9001 GCA_031426215.1 Actinomycetes bacterium | reverse complement strand
ACTACCTCGATGCCAAGGTCGGCGAAATCGCCGACCCGACGGGACGTTCACCGGCCACCTGGAAGGTTGCGTTCGAACAGATCGACGACCTCACCAAACGATTGGTCACCCTGCTCGCGTGACACCTGACAAGATCGGTCGCCGATGTCTGGTGTGAAGTCGATCGTCAAACGCACCGCGGCCATCGCCGACCGGATCGTGCCCCCACCCGCGGGCGTCACGATCCTGATCTACCACCGCGTCGGTGGCGGTAGCGACAGCGAGGTCGACCTGCCCGTCGTCGAATTCGACCGCCAACTCGCCCACCTCGCCGAGCACCACCGTGTGCTGTCGCTCGACGACGCCGTCACCGAACTGACGGCCGGGCGCACAGTCGGATGGGCCACCGGTCCCGCCGACGCCGCGGACGCGACAACGTCCAACACCGACGGCCGGCGGCCGGTCGTGATCACGTTCGACGACGGGACCGCCGACTTCACCGACCACGCCGTTCCTGCCCTCCAACGACACGGCCTGCCGGCCACGCTGTACGTCGCCACACAGTTCGTCGACGGCAACGAGCCGTTCCCGTGGGGTGCGCCCCCGACGTCGTGGGCTGCGCTGCGCGACATCGCCGACGACGCTCGCGTCACCATCGGCTCGCACACCCACGCCCACTGGCTGATGGACCGGCTCGAACGATCCCAACTCGACGCCGACCTCGACCACTCGATCGGCCTGCTCCGCGAGCACCTGGGCGTCGACCCGACGCATTTCGCCTACCCGAAGGCCGTGCCCGGCTCCCCCACCGCCGAGGTCGCCGTGCGCCGACGCTTCCGAACCGCTGCGCTGGCGAACAGTCGGGTCAACCAGGTCGGACGCACCGACCTGCACCGGCTGTGGCGCACGCCCGTGCAGCGCAGCGACGGCCACGACACGTTCGCCCGCAAAGCCGCCGGCGGGCTCCGGCTGGAGGGCGAACTGCGATCGCTCACCGCTCGCGCCCGGTACCGGGGCGCCGATCGATGATCCGCCGCAACGTCACTCGACAACGACTGCGAGTGGTGCACATCACCACCACCGACATGAGCCTGGACTGGCTCCTCGGGCCGCAACTCCGAGCGTTCAGCGACGCCGGCTACGAGGTCATCGGTATGTCGGCCGCCGGGGAGCACGTCGCCAACCTGACTGCGATGGGCATCGAGCACGTCGACGTGGCGGCGTTCACCCGATCGAACAACCCGCTCCACGACCTGCGGGCGTTCGGCCAACTCGTGCGCGTCCTGCACACGCTGCGACCCGACATCGTGCACACCCACAATCCCAAGCCCGGCATCCTCGGCCGTATCGCCGCACGACTCACGCGAACCCCGCTCGTGGTCAACACACAACACGGCCTGTGGGCGCAGCCGACCGACCGTTGGCAGCGTCGACTCCCCGTGTACGCGGCTGAGCGGATCGCCGCTGCGTTCGGCGACGTCGAGCTCGTCCAGAACCCCGAGGACGTCGACACCCTCGTCGACACACTCCGCATTCCTGTGCGCCGGGTCCGATTGCTCGGCAACGGCGTCGACCTCGGGCGTTTCGACCCCACCTCGGTCAGCGCTGCGACACGGGATCGGCTACGCGACGAGTGGGGCATCACCGACGGCGAGGTGGTGTGCCTGGTGGTCGGGCGGCTCGTCCTCGAGAAGGGCATCGTCGAACTGCTCGAAGCCGCTCACCGACTGCACGGCGACGGCGTGCCCGCACGATTCGTGATCGTCGGCCCGACCGACCCCGACAAGAGCGACGCCATCGACCCGTCCATCTTCGAGCAGGCCGTCGCCGACGGGGTCGTGCTCACCGGAACCCGCCACGACATGCCCGAGTGCTACGCCGCCGCAGATCTCTTCGTCACCGCGAGCTGGCGGGAAGGGTTCCCCCGCAGCGCCATGGAAGCCGCCTCGATGGGCCTCGCGACCGTGGCGACCGACATCAGGGGCAACCGGCAGGTGATCGCCGACGGCGAGACGGGGCTGCTGGTTCCGGTGCGTGACGCGGCCGGCATCGGCTCAGCCGTGCGGCGACTCGTCGGCGACGCGACGCTGCGGGCGTCGATGGGCGCAGCCGCCAAGCGGCGAGCCGCAGAGGAATTCGACCAGCAACGCATCATCGACCGCACCCTCGCCGCGTACGAAACCGTCCGTCGCTGAACATCTCACTTGGGGTCTGACCCCAATTGAGATGTTCGGTTGGCGGGGAGTTCGTGCATCGTGACACCGTCGGCCTGGTCGACGCCTGAACGCCCCAGCACCGCAGGAACCGTGGCGAGCAGGATTCGCAGGTCGCCACGCAACGAGCGCGTGCGCGCGTACGTGACGTCGAACGCGAGCCGCTCCGGCCAGTCGACCGTGTTGCGCCCGTTGACCTGTGCCAGACCGGTGATCCCCGGACGCACCTCGAATCGCTCGTACTCGTCGCAGACGAAGCGGTCCCAGTAGTGCACCGGCAACGGCCGTGGACCGACGAGGGTGATCTCACCCCGAAGCAGGTTCCACAACGACGGCAGCTCGTCGAGACTCGTCGCCCGCATCCACTGACCCGTCCGGGTCATCCGTTCGGCGTCGAACTCGGGGCCCTCGCGCCCCGGTGCCGGATGTCGCATCGAGCGGAACTTGAACAACTCGAACGGTCGACCCCCCAGCCCGAGGCGGCGCTGGCGGTAGAGCACGCCACGACCGGCGGAGAGCCGGGTGGCCACCGCGGCGCCGATCAGCAGCGGCGACGTCACCAGCAATCCCGACGCTGCGGCCACCACATCGACGGCCCTACGAACACGGTCGGCGAGCATCATCGCGCCGCCCGACGCACGATCGGGCGAGCCGGCACACCCACCACGGTCGAACCCGCTTCCACGTCGCTCGTCACGACCGCACCCGCACCGACGATCGAACCAGATCCGATGGTGATGCCCGGCAGCACCCGTGCGCCGAGTCCGATCAGGACGTCATCGCCGACGGTGACACCCCCACCGAGCACCGAACCCGGACCGATGTGGACGTAGTCGCCGATCGTGCAGTCGTGGTCGACCGACGCGTTGGTGTTGACGATCACACCCTCGCCGATCGACGTCGCAGCATTGACGATCGCTCCCGCGATCAGCTGTACACCGGCGCCCACGACGGCCGTCCGGGACACAACGGCGGACGCACTGATCGCCTGGGTGAGTGAATGCCCACTCTCCGTGAGTGTCTGACCGAATCGCCGCCGGGTTCGATTGTCGCCGATCGCGACACAGAACGCAGTGACTCCGCTACTCTGCGTGGCATTCAGTAGTTCGGTTTCGGTCCAGATGGGCGCAATTTCCAGGCCGGCGATCCCGGTTCCGTCGCGGCTCACGGCGCCGATGATGTCGGCGTCGCCCATATCCAGCAGGGCCTCGAGACAGACCCGGGCGTGTCCGCCGGCGCCGATGAGCAAGATCTGGCGGCGATTCGTCGGTGTCACGAAGTGATCGTACCCGTCCGTCGGAAATGCGTCGGCGACCGTGTCGGCATACGGCTGTGCGAGTGCTTCAAGGAATCGTCAAGATTCCCTCCGGACGAGCACAAGAACCATTATTCCCCCTTTCGTCCAGCGGCAGAAGGGGCTACGGTAAGGCTTCGTTGGTGACCACAGAGCGTGATCACCGACAGGTTGGGAACAAGGCGGGTGCGGATGGACGAGACAACTGAGTTTCCACGGCGGAATGTTCTGGCTGCGTCGCAGCTGCGTATGCGCAGCATCGTCGTGACGGCGACCGACCTCCTGATCTGGCCGATCGCCCTGTCAATGGCATACGCCTTCTACGGGCGTGGGCCGATCAATCCCCCGTCGCTGCTGCTGATCACCGTCGCCATCGTCGCCCAGTTCGGCATCGGCCAGGCGACCGGCCTCTACCGTGGCCACTTCCGCCGGTTCAGTTTCGACGAAGCGGGGGCCGTCGCAGTGACCGCCGGAGCGACCGGCACGATCGTCATCGCCGTCGAGTACCTCACCGGCAACGCAGGCCGGGCCGGCCAGATCATCGTGCTCGCCACCTCAGCAGCGGTGTGTCTCATGTTCGGGCACCGCTACCTCCGCCGTGTCCGCGCTGAACGCTCCAAGGCTGCTGCGCTGTCCCACCTCACACCGGTGATCGTGTACGGAGCGGGCGAAGGCGGCTACCGGGCGATCGCCGCAATGCAGACCGTGCGCTCGAGCAGCTATCGCCCGGTGGCCCTGATCGACGACGACCCCGCACTCCGACACCGTCGCATCGGCGGGCTTCGCGTCGAAGGGGGCTCCGCCGATCTCGCCCGGATCGCCCAACACCACGAGGCGCACTCAGTCCTGCTGGCCATGCCGTCGGCGACCGGCGAAGAACTCCAAGAGCTCCACCACGTCATCCGTGCCGCCGGGCTCGAAACCCTGGTCATGCCGCCGGTCCAACGGCTCGTCGGCGAGGGCAGCCCCCGCGAGATCACCCGCTACCAGGACGAGGACATCCTTAACCGCCACATCGTCGACATCGACCCCGGGGCCGTGCGCAACCTTGTCTCCGGGAGCAGGGTGCTCGTCACCGGCGCGGGCGGATCGATCGGCTCCGAGCTGGTGCGCCAGCTCGCCGAACTCGGCCCCGAGTCGCTGATCGCACTCGACCGAGACGACTCACTGCTCCACCACGTCATCGCCTCGCTGCCGAGCGAGCAGCGGCCTATCTGCACGGCTGTCCTCGCCGACATCCGCGACCTCGACCGCCTCGACGAGGTGTTCGGGCGCCACCGCCCTCAACTCGTATTCCACGCCGCAGCGCTCAAGCACGTGCCGGCGCTCGAAGGTGCCCCGAGCGAAGGATGGAAGACCAACGTGCTCGGGTCGGCCAACGTGCTCGAAGCAAGCGAACGAGCCGGTGTGCGCCGCGTCGTCAACATCAGCACCGACAAGGCAGCGAACCCCGAGAACGTTCTCGGCTACTCCAAGCGGATCGCCGAGCGCCTCACCGCTGCGAGCGCGGCCCGAACCAAGCGCCCGTACGTCTCCGTTCGGTTCGGCAACGTGATCGGCAGCCGCGGTTCGGCCATCGAGACCTTCGAACTCCAGATCGCACAGGGCGGCCCCGTCACGGTCACCCATCCCGACGTCACCCGTTACTTCATGGCGGTGCGCGAAGCCGTACGACTCACCATGCAGGCCGCCGCAATCGGTCAGCCCGGCGAAGTGCTGGTGCTCGACATGGGCACACCCGTTCGTGTCGCCGACATCGCACATCAGCTCATCGAACGCTCGGGTCGCGACATCGAGATCGTCTACACAGGCCTTCGGCCTGGCGAGAAGATGCACGAGGTGTTGCTCGGCACCGGCGAACGCGCCGTCCGTCCGCTGCATCCGATGATCGACCACGTCTCGGTGCCACCGCTCGATCTCGTGCGCGGCCTCGATGCCTGCGCCGGGAGCGGCGTGAAGCCGACCACACTCGAGGGGCTCGCCACCGTGGCCCTCTCGCCAGAGTCCACTCCCGGTGGTACCATCACACAACCTCAATCCGGATCCCGGACCGGTCCGTCTCTCAGGAGGACATCATGAAGAAGCTTGCTCTCGCCGTCATCGCGACCGCATTCATTGCCATCAGCCACTCACCGGCCAGCGCCCAGACGCCGATCGCACCGGTCCCCGACGATCGCCTGGTCGAGTGCGGCGAGTCCGACGGACGCGTTGACACTCCTCCTAGCGATGGAATCGCCGACAGCTGCACCGAGTTCTACGTTGCGGCACTTCCGCCGGTGATCGAACAGGTTCCGCCGACGGTCGCGCCGACAACGACGGTCCCACTCGCCACGGGTCCCCTGCCACGCACCGGTTCGGGCGTGTCACCGCTCCTCGGTGCCGGCGCCGCACTGCTCGTCGGTGGCGGCATCATCGTCGTCGCCACTCGCCGCCGCACGACCGCAACAGCAGCCTGAATCCCTGGTCTCTCGTCGGCACGCAGCTACACCCGGTCCGTGCGTGCCGACGGAGAGACTCGAACTCTCACTGACGGCGACCTAAACGCCGTGCCTCTGCCAATTGGGCTACGTCGGCTGAACTCCTGCGAACCTAGCGGCGTGTTGTCCTCCAGCGTCGCAAACGCCGCCTGATAGGGCCACCATGGCAACCTCCGTCGGGTGGATGATCGGATGGCTCACGGTCGCACTGATCGGCCTGGTCGTGTTGTCCCAAACGCTCGGATGGGCAGGCACCCGCGACGTCGCGATCGTGCAGTCGCTCACCCCGTACTTGGCGCTTGCGCTCGTCCCCGTCGTGGTGGTCGCACTCTGGCGCCAACAACTGCTGCTCCTGACGGTCGCAGGCGCCGTCGGTGTCGCCGTTGCGATCCTGGCCACCCCGCTGATGGTTGCCAGTTCGCAGCGCGCCGCTGCCGCCGACAGCACCGGACTACGGGTCGCCTCGCTCAACCTGTGGTACGAGAACACCCGCATCGCCGACGTCGACGAGGTCGTCGCCGAGCTCGATGCCGATGTCATCGTATTCATCGAGTACGTCCCCATTCACCAAGCAGCACTCGAGGCGACGTCGCTGACCGACGACTACCCGTATCGCATCGAGCGGCGAGACTTCGGCCCGGCCGGCATCGCGGTATGGAGTCGCATGCCCGTGCGTCTCGGGGAGCCGCTCGACACGTTCAAGGACAGCTTCGATCTGAGCATCGACGGTCCCGACGGCCGCATCCGTGTGATCGCCGTGCACATGGCGACACCCGTGGCCGACTTCGACGCATGGCGCCGCGACCTCGCAGTTGCGGCGGCGATCGGACGATCCGCCGACAGCCCGACGCTGCTGATCGGCGATCTCAACGCCTCGTACTGGCACCCCGACTTCCGTCGGGTTCTCGACGCCGGCTTCGTCGACGCCCACAGAGCGGCTGGCGCAGGCTTCTCGACCTCATGGCCGACCAGCGGGTGGTTCCCGCCGTTCGTCCGGCTCGATCATGCGCTCACCGCCGGTGGTCTCGTGTCGACCGACATCGACGACTTCGACATCCCCGGCAGCGACCACCGGGGACTGGTCGTCAGCGTTGCGCCAGCTCGGCCAGCAGCGCCCTGAAGGCCCGACCCCGATGCGAGACGGCGTTCTTCGCCTCGATGCCCATCTCGGCGAACGTCGCTCCCCCACCCTCGTCGGGTTGGAACACCGAGTCGTAGCCGAAACCGATCTCACCACGCTCCTCGGTGGTGATCACCCCGGGGCACACACCCTCGACGGAGAGCTCCGACCCGTCCGGCCACACCACGATCGCCACCGTTTTGAACGCGGCGCGGCGATCGGACACGTCCGTGAGTTCCGAGAGCAGCTTCGCCCGGTTGTCGGCGTACGAGCAGCCCTCACCGGCGTAGCGAGCGGCGTACACGCCGGGGGCGCCGCCCAACGCAGCCACCTCCAGGCCGGTGTCGTCGGCAACGGCCGGCATGCCGGTGGCCGCGCACAACGCAGCCGCTTTGAGTCGGGCATTGCCGACGAGCGAGTCGGCGTCCTCAACGACGTCAGGGACATCAGCGGGCCGAGGCAGGAGGTCGACGACGCCGTCGAGCAGTCGTTGGATCTCGACGACCTTGTCCGGGTTCGCTGACGCGCAGACGAGTTGGATCATCGGGCTCTCAGCGGGCCGGACGGGCCGACGGTGGGGTGGCGATCATCTCGGCCTGCCGGTCAGCGATCGTGGTCAGACCACCCTCGGCGAGTTGCAGCAACGAGTCCAGCTCGGAGCGCGAGAACGCCATGCCCTCGGCAGTGCCCTGCACCTCCACGAAACGCGCCTCACCGCCGGCGATCGGGCGCAGCATCACGACGTTCATGTCGACGTCCGCCGTGCTGTCCTCGACGTACGGGAGATCGAGCACCGGCGTGCCAGCCACGATGCCGACGCTGATCGCCGTACAGAACGAGTGCAGCGGGTTGGCAGAGAGCGCGCCTCGCTGCACCACGCGTTGCAGCGCGTCGTGCAGAGCGATGAAACCTCCGCAGATGCTGGCGGTGCGCGTTCCGCCGTCGGCCTGGAGCACGTCGCAGTCGACGACCACCTGGCGTTCGCCGAGCGCCTGCATGTCGCACGCCGCCCGAAGTGACCGGCCGATCAGTCGCTGGATCTCGACGGTGCGTCCGCTCTGCTTGCCACGGGCTGCCTCACGATCGATCCGCTCCGGTGACGCTCCGGGGAGCATCGAGTACTCGGCGGTCACCCATCCCTTGCCGGAGTTACGCATCCAGCGCGGTACGTCGTCATCGATCGATGCGGTGCACAGCACCTGGGTCTTGCCGAACGACACGAGGCACGAGCCGTCGGCCATCTCGGTGAAATCGCGTTGGAAGGTGATCGGGCGAAGCTGGTCGTCGGTGCGGCCGTCGGGGCGAGCCATGGGGGTCTCCGTTCGTGGGGATGTAGCGAATCGATGTGAGGTGCGGCGCCCAGGGTGCCACACGCAGTCAGGAACCGGACGGGTTCCACGCTTCGGTGTGGTCGAGTTCCGGGCCGAGCAGCTGCGCGCCGAGTTCTCGGAACGCATCGACGTCGCCACTCGACACGAAGCGATGACTGCCGATCCGACCGGGATCATGCAGCAGCCCGAGTGCGCCGAGGCGGTCCATCACCGCGAACGCCGTTTCGTCGGCGGAACTCACCAGCGTGACGTCGGGACCCATCACGTCGCTGATCGTGCGGGCCAGGAACGGGTAATGAGTGCACCCGAGCAGGAGCGCGTCGACGCCGGCCTCACGGATCGGCGCCAGCAATCGCTCGGCGAGCACCGTCACCTCGTCGCCGGTGGTTCGGCCCCGTTCCACGAACTCGACGAACCCGGGACACGCCGCACTGGTCAGCGTGACGTGGGCCCCGGTATCGGCCACCGCTCGAACGTACGCCCCTGACGCCATCGTGCCGACGGTGCCGATCACCCCGACGTTCCCGGTCGTCGTCGTGGTCACCAGCGCCCGGGCCCCCGGTTCGATGACGTCGATGATCGGCACC
>JANPKU010000022.1:0-6790 GCA_031426215.1 Actinomycetes bacterium | reverse complement strand
GGTCACCCCGGCGTCGGCGGCCCACGCCTGCCAACGCCCCAACACCTCCGGAGCGTGGGCGCCGGCGACGACCAGATGTACCCCGTGTCCCAGGGCCCGGTCGACGTGCGTCCAGGCTCGCAGGAGGCCCTCGGTGTTCTTACGTTCGTCGCCGCCGGCGACGCTCACGACGTATTTGCCGACGTCGCCAGGCAGGACTCGACGACAGCGGTTGCGAGGGTCGTCGAGCGGCGGATGGAAGCGAGGCTCGACGCCGGCGCCGATCGTGGCAATCCGCTCGAGCGGGAAACCCAACTCGTCGACGGCGGTGGTGGCGGCGAAGTCGGAGATGGCGAGCAGGATGTCGGTCGTGCGGGCAAGCGGAGCTCGCAGCTCGGCCTGCCGGCGGGCGTTCGGATCGGCGAAGTAGATGTCGGGGTACCGGTACGGGATCACGTCGTACATGACGGCAGCGACAGGAAGTCGGGCGTCGGTGATGCAGCGCGGGATGGGGTCGAGCGGGATCGGGTGCAGCATCAGCTGCGTGGCCAGGTACCACGCGCCGTCGCTGGCGTGGTCGCGAACAGCCTGCGGACTCCACCGTTCCAGCGAGAGGCCGGGGACGGTGTCGGCGAGCACCTCCGCCTCGGCGTCGGTGCCGTAGAGGACGATTGCCGGGGCGTCGATGTCGCGCAGTCCGGTCAGCAGTCCCGTGACGTAGCGGCCGATGCCGCGTTGGCGTGCGGTCGGATGATCGAGTGGTCGGGCGTCGACCAGCAGCGTCGACACGCTCGGTGCGTGTCGTGCGGTGACGCTCAAGGCGCGTCGGATCCGGACGTCGCAGCGAGACGCTCGTCGAGGAGGGCGAGTTGTCGTTCGATCACCTGGGTGGCACCGATCGCCGTGTCGGCGTCGAGACGCAGCCGCTCGGAGTACCCGAGGAAGAGCGGCAGCGACCGCTCGGCACCTGCGCGGACATCGTGGTTCAGTTCGTTGAGGGTCGCCTGCAACTGAGTCACCACATGGTTGATGTTGAGCACCACCTCACGCAGCGCGGCCACCTCAGCGCTCAGCGCAGCGACCTGGTCGCCACGGATTCGACCCATCAACCCCTTGAACGATGCCACGCAGCGAGGCTAGCCGTCCCCCCACCAGCCGAACCCCCACTTCCACCCCGGAGCGATGAGCGAAACGCCGGGATCCGGGCGGTTGGCTCATCGCTCGGCGGGATCGGAGGGGTCGGGCGGGACCGGCGGGGTGGTTAGCCTGCCGGGCATGTCAGCTGACCCGTCCGGTGCACCATCGTCGTTACGAAGCCGGGTGTCGGCCGTGGTGCCTGCCGACGTCAAGGATCTGGCCCGCCCGATCGCGCGGAAGGTCGGTTTGGCGGCCCCGGCGGAGGGTTGGTGGCAGGAGGGGTCGCCGGTGTGGAAGCGAGCGAAGGGGCCCGAGCTGCGCGACCGGTGGTGCAACGTGTGCCGTTGGACTGGGTCGGCGTTCCTCGGGTCGGCCCACACCGAGTCGGCCGAATGTCCGCAGTGCGGCTCGATCGCCCGTGACCGGTTCCTGCTGTGGTGTTTCACCGCCCGCTCCGGCAAGATGCGCGGCGCCCGCGTCATCGAGACCAGCCCACGCCTCGGTGCGGAGTATCGGGAGTACATGCGGCGGTGGTTCTCATACCAGACCAGCGACTTCGACCTCAGCGCACACCGAGGCGACATCCAACTCGACCTGCAGAACATCGACCTTCCCGATGCGTCGGTCGACGTGATCCTGACCCCGCACGTGCTCGAACACGTGCCCGACACCGAGCGCGCCCTCTCCGAGTTGTTCCGGGTGATCGCGCCCGGCGGTCGCATGTATCTCCAGATCCCGCTCGTGTACGGGGCGACGGCTGCGCCGACCACCCCGGAGTTCCATGCCGACAACACGCCGGTGTTCTGGAACTTCGGCTGGGATCTCACCGACATGGTGCGCGCCGCCGGTTTCATCACGACGGTGCTGGTGACGAACGAGTACGACCAGGTGCTGCGAGGCGAGCTCGACGCTCCCGATCCGCACGGCGACGGTTTCCATGTCGACACGTTGATCGAGCACGTTCGAGTGGCCGACCTCACCGCGGTCTCCGACGACGAGCAGTCGCGGCGGATGGGCTTCGAGCCGTGCTACCACTTCGCCACGTGGGAGTGCTTGCGCCCCTGATCGTCAGTGGCCGAGGACTCGGCGACGCACGCACATCTTGATCATGTCCATGCCGAGCCAGAACGCCTTGAGTTTGTTGCCGGTGACCGAGCTGTCGCCGACCCGAGGCTGGTACTTCACCGGCACCTGCACCATCGAGAGGCGCCGCTCGACGGTGAGGAGCATCATCTCGTAGCCGAAGGCGGAGCCGGTCGAGCGGAACTCGGGCCGGAGTTGGTCGACGGCGTCGCGGGTGAGTACCCGGTACGTGCACCCGACGTCGGACAGGTACACGGTGTTGAAGAGCAGTTCGGTGAGCTTGGCGACTGCCCAGTTGCCCCACTTCAGGAACAGACCCATGTTGGCTCCGCTGAGGATGAAGATACGCACGGTGCGAGAACCGAACACCACGTCGACGTCGGCCGTGAACGGCAGGAGCTTCAGAATGTCGTCGGGGTCGAACGTGCCGTCGGGTTCGCAGATGCACACCATGTCGGCGTCGAGCGTTTCGGCGATGCCACGTTGGATCGCTGCGCCGTATCCCTGAATGCTCTCGTGCACGACCCGCGCCGACGTGGGGGCGACTTCGCCGCCGGTGTCAGGGTGGGCGTTGTTGTCGACCACCACGATGTCGTCGACGATGCCGAGCGCCTCGAACCCTCGGATGCATTCGGCGATGCTCTCGGACTCGTTGTAGGTCGGCAGTACGACCGCGAGGGTGCGTCCGTTCCACATGGCGCGTCAGTCTGCCAGCTCAGCCAGTCGGCGACGGCGACGCCACCGCGGACGCGCCGACAATCGGGAGGTAGACGACGCGGTCGCCGATCACGATCCGCTCGTATTGCTCGGGAGGCATGAGGAGGTAGGCAGTGTCCTCGTCGTAGCTCATGTAGATCACGGCGACGTCCTCGGGCGGGGTGGTTCCGACGATGCGTTGGCGGTCAGGGAAGCGGATCGGCCAGAACGGGAACACGCCGCTGACGATGCGGTTGTCGGCGGCGAAGTCGACGGGCAGCACCGCCCAGTAGCTGCCGTACACGCGGTTGATGCCCCGTTGGTCGAGCACGTCGACGATCTGGTCGAGTTGCGCATTCGGGTCGACACCGCGAGCGTCGAGGAACGGCTGGGCGTTGGGCCGGACGAACCCGACGATCCAGATCGCGGCCACGAGCACGAGCACCCCGAAGGTCCGCCACGGGGGACGCCGTCCGGCCATTCGGTCGATGCCGGCGGCGAGGGCGATCAGCACGAACGGAAGCGAGATCATCGCGTAGCGACCGTCGTTGGCGTAGATCAGGTTGCGCAGTAGCGCCATCAGGAAGAACACCGAACCGAGTACCACGAACAGCACGATGCGACCTCGGGCAGTGCAGTGCCGGGCGATCGTCCAGAGTCCAAATGCGATCGTGGCGAGCAGCGCGAGGTAGAGCACCGGGCCCCAGAAGTCGTCGAACCAGGCGAGGCCGGAGTCCTTCAGCCCGAAGGCCCGGGGGATGAGGTCGGTGGCGAAGGTTCGCAGGCGTTCGGTGTAGGTGCCGGGCACTTTCACCGGTGTCTCGAGCGATGGCCAGCCGTTGGCGACGTTCCACAGCAGCAGGGGCGAGCAGCCGAGAAGGCCACCACCGATGGCGCTCGCGACTGCGTCGATGCGGCGTCGCACGGCCCAGAGCACCACTGCGCCCATCGGCACCATCACGGTGAGGAACATCGGGTGCAGCCAGAACGCCAACCCGGCGAGCGCTCCGAAGAGCATGAGGAGCCGGCGCGACGGGCCCGGCTCGGGTCGGTCGAGGACGATCGTGGCGACGAGGAATGCGAGCGTCGTGACGAACAGCCCGGACGCGTATGCCGGGTAGGCGGTGATCGACAGCACCATCAGCGCGCCGGGTGTGATCCAACAAAGCGATGCAGCGATCAGTCCGGCCCGCTCGCTGATCACGCGGCGACCGATGAAGTACAGCGTGACCGCCGTCCCCAGCCACGACAGCGTGCTCACGAGTTTGAGCGGCACGACGTTGGCGCCGTTGAAGAGATACGTGAACGGCGTGTACAGGTACGCCTCGACCGGGAAGGTGTACACCGTGCCGCCCAGCACGATCGGGAACTGGCCACGCAGGATCTCGAACGTCTCGATGCGGCTGTAGGCCTCGTCCGCATTGATCACCGCGGCCGGCGTGTCGAACAAGAGCCACCGGATCACGACGCCAGCGACGAACACGACAGCGGCGGTGATCCAGATCCAAGGCGAACGACCCGCCGAGCCGGCCGGACGGTTTCCGATGTGGACGATCTCGTCCGCAGTCGTCGCCCGTTCCGTCTCGGTCTCGTCGCGATCCTGTCGGGTGCCGCTCACCACGACCACTTCCAATCCTGCGGTACGTGCCCGAGCATCGTGCGATGGTGACAGCTCGACGTCGGCCAGCAGTGTCACTCGATCGCGTGGCGCGGCAGCGGCTCGTTCGATGGCTGCGTCGACGGCGGCACTGCGCTCGGGCTCGGTCGACGAATCGAACCGGGCGACCACCAGCGTCGTCACACCGGCGAGCCGATCGCGAGCGGCAATCATCTCACGATGAGTCGTGGGGCGTCCGGGTCGATCGGCGAGATCGTCGGCCCATCGCCGCTTGAACCGTGCATGCGTGACCTGTCCGACGCCAGCGTCGCGGGTGCCGCTGCCCTGGCCGTGATGGTGCACCACGGGGACGTCGGCGACGAGTCGAGTTCGTTTGCCGCTCGCCTCCATCCGCAGCGCATAGTCGGCATCCTCGAAGTAGGCGGGGTGATAGTGACAGTCGAAGCCCCCGAGCTCGACGTGGTCCGCTCGCCGGACGACCCAGCACGCCGCAGACGCGTAGTCGACGTCGCGGCTGAAGATGTTGGCGCGGTCGCCGGCCATCGTGTCGGGTCCGCCGATCGGGGCGGTGAACGTGTCGCTGAAGATCAGTTGCCCGGCCTCTTGCAACGTTCCGTCAGGGTCGAGGAACACCGGCGCGGCGATGCCGACGGCCGAGTCGTCGAGGGCGGCGATCAACGGCTCGATCCATCCGTGTCCGACGATCGCGTCGGGATTCAGGAAACAGAGGTACTCACCGCTGGCGTGCTCGACGCCGTATTCGTTGCCGCCGGCAAAGCCGAGGTTGTCGTCGATGACCAGGAGCCGGATGTCGGTGCGTTCAGCTAGCAGCGACGCGGTGCGGGTAGACGGGTCGACCGGCAGACAGTCGACCACGATCACTTCGTGGTCGACGGCGGTGTGGCGGGCGACGGCATCGAGTGCCTCGAGCACGATCGGGCCGGTGCCGTAGGTGACGACGATGATCGAGACGAGTGGAGTCTGCGTCATCGCCGCGTCGAGTGACACGGCGCGTTCACGATCCGCTCTGGACGACACCCCTCGCGCCGCTGATGGTCCATTCGGCGGGGATGCTGACGAGGCCGGTGTCGTACGACTTGAACTGGCGGACCTCGAATCGGATGCGCCGTTCCCAGACGTCGTACGCGTGCACCTCGGTGCTGTCCATGACGCCGACGGTCAGGTCGTAGACGCCTTCGAGTAGCGGGAGGCTGGGGATGGCGATCTTGACGCCCGCCGGGCCGTCGATCAACCCGATCGTGCGGCCGTTACGGCGGGTGCTGGTCTCCCACACGGTGTGGCCGCTGAGGCTGTCGATTCGAACGACGACCACGGTGTCCTGCAGCGGGGTGTGCGCAGTGAGGTCGACGTTGATCGTCGCCGCTTCATGTGTGGTCAGAAGTGCGCCGTCGTTGCCATCGGCGTCGATGAGCGACACACCAACGATCTGCGCTTCACCGGAGCCCCAACGGCTGCCCTGTTCGCCCTCGACTCGTTGGGCTTGGTGGCTCTCGCCCAGGTATTCCGCGATCACGGCGGCGGCGGGACCGATCATGCGGAGATCACCCTTGTCGATCCAGGCAACATCCTGGCAGAGCTGCTCGACCTGACCGAGACCGTGACTGACGAACACGATCGTGCGACCATCTCGACGGAACTCGTCGATCTTCTCGGCGCATCGCCGTTGGAAGCTCTCGTCGCCGACCGACAGCACTTCGTCGATGAGGAGTACGTCGGGTTCGACGTGGGCGGCGACGGCAAAGCCGAGGCGGACGAACATGCCGGAGGAGTAGTTCTTCACCGGTGTGTCGATGAAGTCGGCCAGGCCAGCGAACTCGACGATGGCGTCGAACCGGGCGGTGATCTCCTTCTTCGACAGGCCGAGAATGGCACCGTTGAGGTACACGTTCTCCTTGCCACTCAGCTCGGGGTGGAAGCCGGCACCGAGTTCGAGCAGCGCCGACACACGACCGTCGATCTTCACCGACCCTTTCTCGGGCACCAGGATGCCGGCCATCACCTTGAGCAGCGTGCTCTTGCCGGATCCGTTCGAGCCGATGACGCCGAACGTCGAGCCGGTCGGCACTTCGAAGTTGATGTCCTTGAGCGCCCAGAACTCCTCGTAGCGCGATCGACGCATCTTGAGGATCGCCGCCTTCAGGTACTGGTTGCGCTCGTGGTAGAGCCGGTAGCTCTTCCAGAGATCGTTGACGGCAAGGGCGGTGGACATGGCGTCGCGAGTCTTGCCGATCGCTGGGACAGAACCAACCACCCCGG